>NZ_JAKJSI010000001.1:0-8610 GCF_050336695.1 Photobacterium minamisatsumaniensis
CCCCTCTGAAACGATTGAGTCATCTTTAACCAATACGCAACCAATTGGAGGGTTAGGAATACACTTAGGCAATGCTTGCTTTGATATTTCTAATGCTCTAAGCATGAACTTTTCAGACATTTATTTCGTATTCCTTTTATCGGGATATAACGCCCTTGTGAAGTTGCCCGCCCCRAAACCYAANGATTACACCGTAACCACAAAAGCCAATTCAAACTAAAAATGCCGCGTGTTAAGGGTCAACTTGCACAGCTTGTTATATGAACACTGAATATAAAGCGGCTTGGCCGCCCCACCGAGACAGCAGGAAAAACATCCCAAGACCACGATGCTAACTGTAACCGTAACCCCCAACCTACTAACGATTGAAACCTTACTTGGCAGTGTAATTTCAGCAGCTTAGTAAATATTGAAATCATAGCGAACCAGCACAAAATTCAACAGTGCGGATTCATGAATTTGAGAGAGACAAGGCTATTTATACCAATGAACATTAGAATGAGATTAAGGTTAACCGCACCATTTCACGGAACGATTTTTACTGCATTTCGACCCACATTAAAACCTATAAATACCCAGCGGCAATGAGACCTAAACCATAAGAAAAAAATGGCATATAACGCCTGCAATAAGGTGTGCCCCACCGAACCAACAAAGAACACTGAACTCCATACCAAAACCGCCGAGTGTAACGTATCACCTTGATTGCTTTGTTATGTCACTTGGCTCTTTCGTACGGCTTCATATTGTTTGAAAGCGAGTAGCTTACCAAAATACTCACCAATTCGATGACGAGTAGTATAAATTAAACCATCAATTTCAAACTGATCTGTACTCTCGGTCAGGTCTTTTTCAAATTCGATTAATATTGCAGCCAAACTTTCCATAGAGAAAACAATTTCAGTCCAGACTCTAGCTAGATTTGAATCAACAGAATATGTGGATGTAAGCATCGATGTATATATTGGTAGATGATTAGACAGGCGCTTTCCTAGCGCAGCAAAATACTCGACTTCAGACTGACTCAACTTTTTGGAACCTTTATAATGGTTAAATAACTTTTCAATCGTACTTTGTTGTACATACTGAAGCTTTCGACCGTCTTTGTATGACTCAAGGTCAATACCATTAGCTGTTTGAAAGTAATATACAGAGTTTCCAATTAACTCGTTCATCACAGCTATTTTTGAAAGTTCATCTTTTTCAGCAGTTCTGCTTTTCATGTAATCAAGAAATACTGTAAAAATAAGACCGTTCAATGCAAGCCCAAGAATAGTTGGCAGGATGACTGAACTCACACCATTTTCTTGCTTTAGTGCGACGAAAAGCAACCAAATTGACAAAGTCAGAAAAACTAGAACTTTGATCCAACCTACAGCCTTAAAAAAGTGCTGAATTCTTAGATAGTGTCTAGATATTAACCCGGTGAATACCGCCATAACAACAATGCTTATAACAAGATAAAATACTTCCACTGATTTTTAACTCTTCTCATGTGACATAACGCCTGCAATAAGGTGTGCCCCACCTAACCAGCAAAGCGCGCCGGACTTCATACCAAAAATGCCGAGTAATACGCATCACCTTGATTGCCTTGTTATAAGGATATTTATTTACTTCTCAGCAACAGCTCAATTTTTTCATTAAATGCAGACTGGTTAACAAAATTAGTAAGGTCATCATCACTGAGTAAACTCTTTAATTCGTCGGTGCCCCATTTGTCTTTAACAATTGTAATGTGCTTTAATGTTATTTCGTATTTCTCTAGCAATGAATACAGGCAAGCAAGATTCCAGTGCGTTTCTATTTGGTCACTATCTAATTCGTAACTTTTAGATAGGTGCTTCTTTGCTTTTTTTAACTTTCCCTGATTTAAGTAAAGTGTTCCCAATCGACCATGAGCAAAACTATCTTTGTAGTTAACCTTCAGTTTCCTTTTATTTTCTACTTCTTCAATTAACTCTTCTGACAAATTAGATATAAACTCATTACCAAACCACAAAACCCAATGAGCGATACTTTTCAACTCAGACATATAAAGCTTTTCATCGCCAACAAAAATATTCGAATATTTAATAATTCTTAGTATCTCCGGATGGTTCCAGTCTTCATGTGCAGCGCCATGCTTTTCTGCAAATAGACACACAAACTCGGATTTACTCAATAGTTTAAATCCGTCTCCAGTTGTCCGAAATCCCATACTATCCATTGTTAAGTATGTTTCGAGCGTATGCGGCTTACCGGGTTCAGGGTGGCCTGCAGGATATTGAACAGGCGGGCCATCAAATATCTGCGTAGGCTCTATTTCAAACTCTTTCATTAACCCTATCAGAAGGGCTTTATCCCCTCCTTTAGTCTTTGTTAAAAGACGAATTTTCCCAGCGATCTCCCCAAAATATTCTTCATTGTTTTGCTCAAAACATTCAATATAGAAGTTTCTCAGAAGCTTCAGGTGCCTTTCTAGAGACTCTAAAAGATCGCTGATTGATCTTGTTGAGATATAATCTGACATAGACTATTTAATCCTTATAACGCCCTTGTGAAGGTGCCCGCCCCTAAACCTAAAGGTTACACCGTAATCACAAAAGCCAATTCATACTGAAAATGTCACGTGTTAAGGGTCAACTTACACAGTTTGTTATATGAACACTGAACTTAAAGCGGCTTGGCCGCCCCACCGAGACAGCAGGGAAAACAACCCAATACCACAATGCTAACTGTAACCGTAAACACCAATCTACCAACGATTGAAACCTTACTTGGCAGTGTGATTTCAGCAACTTAGTAAACACTAAAATCATAACGAACCTGCACCAAATTCAACAGTGCGGATTCATGAATTTGAGAGAGACAAAGCTATTTATAGCAATGAATATTTGCATGAGATTAAGGTTAACCGCACTAATTCACRTAACGATTTTCACTGCATTACGACCCACATTGAAACCATAAAACACCCAGCGGCAAAGAGACCTAARCCGTAAGAAAAATGGCATATAACGCCCTTGTGAAGTTGCCCGCCCCTGAACCAAAACCTTGCCCCGTAAACACAAAAGCCAATGCATACTGAAAATGCCACGTGTTAAGGGTCAACTTACACAGCTTGTTATATGAACGCTAAACTTAAAGCGGCTTGGCCGCCCCACCGAGGCAGCAGGTAAACAACCTCAAATTCACGATTCTAACTGTAACCGTAAACCTACCAACGATTGAAACCTTACTTGGTAGTGTAATTTCAGCGACTTAGTAAACACTGAAATCATAACGAACCAACACAAAATTCAACAGTGCGGACTCATGAATTTGAGAGAGACAAGGCTATTTATACCAATGAATATTGGCATGGAACTGAGGCAAACCGCACCATTTCACAGAACGATTTTCACTGCATTTCGACCCATATTGAAACCTCTGAATACCCAGCGGTAATGAGACCTAAACCGTAAGAAAAAATGGCATATAACGTCCTTGTGAAGGTGCCCGCCCCGAAACCAAAGCCTTGCCCCGTAATCACAAAAGCCTATTCATACTAAAAATGCCACGTGTTAAGGGTCAACTTACACAGCTTGTTATATGAACACTGAACTTAAAGCGGCTTGGCCGCCCCCACCGAGACAACAGGTGAACAACCCCAAACTCACGATGCTAGCTGTAACCGTGGACACCAAGCTACCGCCAACTAATAAACCAACTTAGCAAAGTAATTTCAGCAACTTAGTAAACACTAAAATCATAGCTAACCAGCACGAAAATCAACAGTGCGGGTTCATGAATTTGAGAGAGGTAATGCTATTTATACCAATGAATATTGGCATGAGATTAAGGTTAACCGCACAATTCACAGAACGATTTTCACTGCATTGCGACCCACATTGAAACCACTGAATATCAAGCGGCAATGAGACCTAAACCGTAAGAAAAAATGGCATATAACGCCGCCATAAGTTGCCCACCACCAAACCAAAACATGACACCGTAAACACACAAGCAGATTCATACCAAAACTGCCGCGTGTAAAGGGTCAACTTGATGGCCTTGTTATGCCTGTAAATTCAAGAAATAACTGTAGTACTCTGTATCTTTTACATACCCTAATGATTCGTACAGTTTTTGAGCGCCTAAATTATCTCGCGCTGTTTCCAAGCCAATGCCTTTAGCCTTCACATCCACAGCATAGGCTTTGGCTGAATTAAGAAGTTGCTTTCCTATTCCCTGCCCACGCACCTCTTCAATGACATATAAATCATTCAAAATCAAAGTAGTTGAAACTGAAACTGATGAAAAACTTGGGTACAGTTGCGTAAAGCCGATACCAATGCCTTGTTCATTTTTAGCAAGAAGAACAACTGATTCATCATTCGAAATACGTGCTTCAAGAAAAGCATGCGCCAAGCCTAAATCACTAGGCTGACCATAAAACACTCGATACTGGTCGAATAGCGGAACAACTGCACTCAGTTCCTTCTGAGTTACTCTTACAACTTCCATATTAAAGACTCCATAATTTAAGAAAGGCATAACGCCTAACATAAGGTGCGCCACGGTGAACCAGCCAAGCGCACCTAACTCCACACCAAAACTGCCTAGTGTAACGCGTCACCTTGATGTTTTTGTTATGTAATTTCACCATCCACAATCAATTGTAGCTCTGGCTTCCTTCTAACCAAAACCGTTCTAGAGAACATTCGTTCAGTTTCTTCTGGCTTAAATTTATGCCAACGACGATCCGTTTTGAAGTTAATTTTCACAACGTCATTGTTGATGAAATCATGAGCCGCGTCTTCAATTCGACCTGAAATGTCAATGAAGTCATTACGTAAAGCAACACCCAAACGCGGTAAGCCTATGTCATTGACTTGCTCTGTCCATTTACGCAAAGTCACAATATAATCAATAAAGAAACAGAGTTCACGCTTAAGTTCAGCTGATAACCAACGTTCAGATTGGGTTTGTACTTGATTTAAATAACTCAAAAAGTCATCGAATTGCTGCCTATTGGAAAATAAAGCTGGATACCTTGGTAATTCATTACCTTCATGTTCCCCTTCAACAACGACCATTGTACGCATTGAATTTGCTAAATTTATTATTTGATCATGCGCTTCTAGCTTTTTATCTACAAATTTTTCAGCTAGCTTTAACTTTGTTTCCCTTGATTTACCATAGTAACCAAATAGACCTGTAACAATAGCGCCTAAAAGAACTCCGAGAATTGCAAACACTGCACTCGCATTTTTAGTTAATAACTCTTCCAAATAAACTCCAAATTTTTGCTGTCACATAACGCCTGCAACTTACGAATCCCCACAAAATACCTTTGTAGTTCAATAAGTAGACACGCACCTTACCTTCTGATCTAATGGTTTCACCACAAAGCAAAAGATTGAAACCAAGATGCGTGATATTCAAATACTACACGAGTCGCTGGAAAATCAATGCCCTAACATTCACAAAAAGAGACTCAAATCACTCATGGACTCGGTGCAAGCATTGCTTAGCAATGATGCACTTACGCTTACTTTGCTAGGTCGTTCGCTTCCTTCAAAGGCCAAAACGAAACATTGTATTAAGCGGGTTGACCGTTTATTAGGTAACAGCCACCTACACCACGACAGACTTGATATTTATCGTTGGCACTGTCATCAATTTTGTTCGGTCAATCCACAGCCCATCGTTTTGGTTGATTGGGCTGATATTCGTGAATATGAACGCCTCATGGTGCTGAGGGCTTCTATCGCTGTCGATGGGCGCTCTGTGACGCTTTTCGAACAAACCTTTACCTTTAAAAACTACAATTCTCCACGCAGTCATCAGCAGTTTCTCGATAATTTCAACGCTGTTTTACCTTCGCATGTCATCCCTATCATCGTGACTGATGCTGGCTTTCGTAATACTTGGTTTAGGCAAGTGGACGACATGGGGTGGTGTTACCTTGGACGTGTCAGAGGGGATGTAAACGTCTTAATAAAAAACCAATGGCAACACATCAAACAATTGTTTAATAAAGCGAATAGCAAACCTAAATATATCGGATTCACACAGTTAGCCAAGCGAAAACCATTACAATGTCATCTTCATCTCTATAAAAAACAAACACCTAAAAAACGTAAAGACCGGCCAAAAGGTCGATCGCATTTTTCCGCTCAAGCCGTCCATAAAAAGTCAGCACTAGAACCTTGGTTACTGGCAACCAATATCCCAACAAAAATATTTTCATCTCGCTGCATCGTCAGGCTCTACACCAAACGTATGCAAATTGAAGAAACGTTCCGTGACTTAAAAAGCCCGCAATACGGTTTTGGCTTACGCCAAAGCCGAACCCATGACCCTAAGCGGTTCGATATTTTGCTACTCATTGGTCTGCTCGCTTTTATGGTCTATTGGTGGTTTGGGATAATTGCAGAGCATAACGGTTGGCAACGCCATTTTCAGGCTAACTCAATAAAAGACCGACGTGTTTTATCGTTCGTTAGACTCGGAAAAGAGATCTTTCGGCGGCTGGAATATCACATCAACGAATCAACAATATGTTGGGCGCAACAAGCCCTTATTCTCATGGCGAGGGATAGCTATCGTGCATAAATTATGTGGGGATCCGCCAGCGCCTGCAATAAGGTGTGCCCCATTGAGCCAACAAAGTAGACCGAACTCCATACCAAAACCGCCGAGTACAACGCATCACCTTGATTGCTTTGTTAAATTTCTTGTTTTTCACCAAGCTTAACAACTTGCGTCAGCACAACACTCACGGTCAGTTCAATGGTATCACTTTGATTTTGATTAACTTGGAAGTATCCGCCTTGCGCTGATAGTTGATTCACTTCTAGCTTCTTTAGTGATAACCGATTTGACCAGTATGGAACTAATGAACACTGAGCAGAACCTGTAGCAATATCTTCATTAATGCCAATACTAGGAGCAAAGTACCTTAATACGTAACCGCTAGTTCCTTTTTGAGCAGTCAAGATCACTGCATGGTACTCACTAATATTTTTGATTACATCAAAGTCTGCCTTGAAGTTACGAACTTGCTCTTCACTTTCGAGAACTACAACCAAGTCCCTCGTTGCGAATACATCAATTGCCTCCAGATCAAGCAGCTTGCTGTATTTTGACAATTCAGAGGTACACTCTGAATCCCAACTAGGCATAGCCATCGTATAACCATTAGCGCATTTATTAACTGAAACTGTTCCATGTTTATTAAGAAGCTCGACAGCAGGATCATGACTTGGATTAATCTTAAAGATAGTAGCTGCGGCAGCTAAGCTACCATGCCCACATAGATTAATTTCCATTTCACCCGCAAACCAACGAATCTCATAACCTTGTTCTACATCAACAATAAAAGACGTAACTGGTTGCCCTAAGTTTCGAGAAATAGCTTTTAATTCGTATGCTGGTAACCAAGAATTGAGTTTTACAACGGCAGCAGGATTACCCTTTGCCTTCTTACCTGTAAACACATTGAATATATACGCGTTGATAGTTTGCTCCTCTTTAAATTTAACGCCCTTGTGAAGTTGCCCGCCCTAAACCCAAACAGTACACCGTAATCACAAAAGCCAATTCGTACTAAAAATGCCGCGTGTTAAGGGTCAACTTACACAGTTTGTTATATGAACACTGAACTTAAAGCGGCTTGGCCGCCCCACCGAGACAGCAGGAAAAACAACCCAAACCCACAATGCTGACTGTAACCCCGAGCACCACACTACCACCAACTAAAATACAAACTTGGCTTCGTAATTTCAGCAACTTAGTAAACACTGAAATCATAACGAACCAGCACCAAATTCAACAGTACGGATTAATGAATTTGAGAGAGACAAGGCTATTTGTACCAATGAATATTGGCATGAGACTAAGGTTAACCGCACCATTTCACGGAACGATTATTACTGCATTGCGACCCACATTGAAACCACAAAACAACCAGCGGCAATGACACCTAAACCATAAGAAAAAATGGCATATAACGCCCTTGTGAAGTTGCCCGCCCCAAAACCAAACATTACACCGTAATCACAAAAGCCAACGCAGACTAAAAATGCCACGTGTTAAGGGTCAACTTACACAGCTTGTTATATGAAAACTGAAAAAAAAGCGGCTTGGCCGCCCCACCGAGACAACAGCTGAACAACCCCAAACTCACAATGCTGACTGTAACCCCGAACACCACACTACCACCAACTGAAATACAAGCTTGGCTTCGTAATTTCAGCAACTTAGTAAACACTGAAATCATAACGAACCAGCACAAAATTCAACAGTGCGGATTCATGAATTTGAGAGAGATAAAGCTATTTATACCAATGAATATTGGCATGAGATTAAGGTTAACCGCACCATTTCACATAACGATTTTTACTGTATTGCGACCCACATTGAAACCACAAAACAACCAGCGGCAATGGCACCTAAACCATAAGAGAAATTGGCATATAACGCCCTTGTGAAGGTGCCCGCCCCGAAACCCAACGATTACACCGTAATCACAAAAGCTAATTCATAGTGAAAATGCCGCGTGTTAAGGGTCAACTTGCACAGTTTGTTATATGAGAACTGAAATCAAAGCGGCTTGGCCGCCCCACCGAGACAGCAGGAGAT
>NZ_JAKJSI010000002.1:0-26665 GCF_050336695.1 Photobacterium minamisatsumaniensis
CTTTAAACTTTAAAAACAACAAATAACTTTGAATTAACTCTCCCTTGCGCAACAATCTTAAATTTATGCCTTTCAAGTTTTTCAAACGGTAATTTATATTCACCTATTGCATTTGAAAGTATTTTTAATCTTTCTGACTCATGAAGGCCTTCATTTATAAATAAGTACAATTTATATTGTGCATCTTTAACGTTTATAGTAACGGTAACTTCTTTGGGCTCACTCATAATTCATCCAACATCATCTATTTACTTATTATGCAAGAAATAACACACATTAATGTATGCTTAACTTTACTAATAATAGGCATGATGGTTCAGTACCACAAACCAATTGGCTGTGATTATTAACAATGATAATTTTAAGCCTCCGCTTACTACCAAGCAGAGGCTATATTTGTTTTCCCCTAAGCCACCTCCAACGCCACAGCCTCTTCCCTTTCCACCCTGCCCTGCAACGCCAATACCGCCGCTGTTCTTTGGCCTATTAGCCACTCAACCAACTTGTTCAATACCGTCGAATACCGTTTGAAGCGTGTGTAGGTGATTGGCAAGGTTTGGCAGAACACCGCGAAGCGGGTTTCTGTCGTCCACTCAATGCGGCCTTCTTTACAACATGGGCACTTGCGGGTGACGCGGTGCTTGTTGGTTACCCTACCCGCGCCATTGCACTCGGGGCATAGCTGGCCGAGTTGTTGAGTGGCTTCCGCTATAGCGGTTAGGCACAAGGCCTCGATGGCTTGTTTAGGGTAAACACCTCGCCACGTTTGCATCGCCTTGGCGGCTTCTAACCAAGTTTGTTGATAGAGCGTTTTAGCTGATTCCCTGTCGGACAGCAGTTCGACAAACAGCACGTGAAAACCAATGGGTGACTCCTTCCAAGTAATACCCACTATCGCCAACTGCTCATCAAGACTGAGTAAAGCTTTACCGCCCGTTCGGGGACCATAGGTGATCCCCTTCATTTCGAATTTACCTAGCAACTTTTCAATTTTCATAATGTTATGCCGCCTCTTCGAGCGTTGTAACCATGCAGGCCGGAACCAAGCGATAATAGTAAACCAACTTGCCATTTTCTTGCTTGCACATCCTCTGTTTAACCAAGCCTGTGTTACTTGGTTTTACCTCGCGTAATCGTGCGCTAATGGCTGTTTGTGTATCAAAAGCATCGAATTTGGTTTGGATTTGCTGTTCTAACCCCCTCAGCGTTGACCATTCCAAACTAAGTGCAGAAGAAACGACTCGGTTAAATTGGGTATCTGCATTAAGGGTGAGTCGCTTCTGTGCTTTCAAGCCTTCGACTTGCTGTGCAAAGGTTTCTTGTGTATTCATGCGGCAAACTCCATGTTGTTACAGTCGTTGTCCGTATTGGTATTCGCGATATCTTTTGTATTCACCCGCATCCAAATTTCAGCTTCGCGTTTTCGAGGTGCTAACTGGTGACGTGCCCAAGGTGATCGAGTGTTAAGCAGCTCTAGCATTGCATCTACTTGGCGCTCTGGTACGCCGTTGTACTGCCAGCTTTTCACTGTACTTACGGAAACCCAACAGTGATCGGCAATCAGCTTTAAAGCTTGGTCGCGTGCTAACTTACGGTGGTGCATTAAGTGGCGTACAGCAGAACAAAATGCCAGTGATTTCAGTTCAGATTGAATATCTTTCAGTGTTTGGTATCTCATGCTGCATTGCTCCCTGTATTGTTGAGACTGTTCTTGGTGCGGCTGTTCTTATTTCGATAGCTAGGCCAATTGAACGTCACCCACTTACCGTCTTCCATAATCCGATCGACCGCTGCACGCCCTAGCGTTTTCACTAACTCATCACTCTGCAAGTTGGTGATGATGCCGGTTGGCCGTTCCTGCGTGTATCGCTCGTCAATAATCCGGTTGATCATCACGCGTTCGTTGTTGCTGTTGTGCTGAATACCAAGCTCATCGAGCACCAATAAATCGGCACCGCTCAAATACCTGATGATTTCTGTTTCACTTACCTCAGAACCATTGCGGTAAGAGTCGCGGATTTTCAACATCAACTCCGCAACGGTTATCACCACCACAGAACGACGCAACTGCAACAACTCATTGGCGATGGCACAGGCCAAATGGTTTTTACCCGTACCCGATGTACCAGCGAAAATGAAGCCCCCCGAACGGCGATTAATGTAGTCATCTAACAAGCTACGTGCCTCGGAAAATGCGACACGTTGGTCTGCACTTTGGGTGAAGTAGTTATCGAACTTACACCCCTGATGGCGCTTCTTAATGCCCGAGCGACCAATGGCTTTAGCGGCAAACACTTGGCGATTTTCTTGCTGTAGTTTTTGCCGATAGGCTTCAGCTTCTCGCTCGTGAATATTGGCCATTTGCTCTGCCGTGTATGGCTGAATGTGCTTTGGCATTGCCTTGGCTAAACGATTCATGATGTTCATTAGTAACCCTCCGGTGGTCCGTAATTACCATTGCTGGCCCCCATTCGCAGCACAGTTGAATCTTGCTTGCTTTGCCGTTCACTCGCCCACTTGTTGGCGTTACGCATCCCGTTTCGCCAGGCAGCAATCCAGTCGGTGTATGCCGAGCCTCGGGCAATCATGGCGTCGGCCCATTGGTTAGTCGCATCTTGGATATCTAACTTGAAACCCTGCTGCGCATACCACTGGTTCATTTCACCTGAAACCGAGAACCCCGCAGGCAGTAGCGTTTTAGCTCGCTTGCCTGATGAGCGTTTGGATTCATTCGATTGGGGGACTATAGGGGGATCTTTAATATCTGATGGATCTAATGATGGTTTGGGGTCAGCCTCCGGCCCACCTTTTGATGTATTCTGCCCTAGGTCAGTTTTCGCCCTAGGGTTATTTTGAACTGGGGCAGGTTCACTGTTTTGTAGCTTTCTTACATCAATCCAATACATGTTTGTGTCGTTATTTTTAATGCCTTGCCTCGACGATTTAACCCGACACTCTTTGGTTATAATTCCCAGCTCACACAGGCTTTTTACCTGTGCCTTCACCGTAGAACGCGACACCCCACACTTCTTCGCCAACCGATCTAAACTCGGCCAGCAATAGCCTTCGTCGTTGGCAAAGTCGGCTAAGCAAAGCATGATGAGCTTCGCGTTACCTTTTAGGTTGTCGGCGTCCCATACCGCCGTCATTACTTTTACACTCATAACGACCGACCTGCTCTCATCTGTTGGAAAATCCAATACGCTTCAACAGGAGAGACTTCAAACTTGCGCCTGCCGTTATTTGCCACCCACACTGAGTGGCCATGGTTCAGAATTAGATAAAGACTCATTGCACAAAATCCTTACGCGGCTTTGTTAACCATCAAGTTCTCTAGGTATCCCAGTAGTGGTTTATGAGAACCCTCGCTCTCCTGCACTTCTTTGTAAGCGGCACGGAGTTGGTCCAGCGAGGCATTCTCGGGCAGCATCAGTAACGTGGTCAGCGCTTCTGATGATTCTTTGGTGAAGTGAGCAAGTAGACGATCGCGGCCAGATGCACTTTGACTATCGCCTATTGATGCCACAGAAAAACCCAGTGGGTTTAAGAAGATATTGAGCGCATCGCAAGCACGATGTTTGGGCATGGCTAGCAAAATGGCAGGTAGAAGATCCATGATGTTAGCTTTGGCCTCGGCAGATACCCGCTCGCTATAACGCCAGAAGTTTTGTGAGTTGTTGGCATCATCGGCACCGGGTACTTTAAGCACCCGCTTTCTGGGTGCATCGGGTTCATGGTGCAGGTTTAACCTGTAGTAATGATGTGCGACTTTGTTGGCGATATACTCCTTTGTGACTTCACATCGCCAGCTTTCAATCGCGTTACGCATAACGCTTTTTAGACTTACCATTGTTGTTTCCTTACGTTGGTTGATTGTTAGTAATCACCTAAATTTTTGAAATATCGCTATAGTCCTTCATAAGCTCTTTTAGTTAGGTAGTGAAAATGCAGACGGACACAATAATTTGTAATCCAGCGTTGTTAGCTCAAAAGCTTGCTGCATACGTCCATGCTTCGCTGGAAATTCAGCTTGTTTCTCCCACTTGCGATAACCAGAAGCAGAAACACCAAAGTACCTAGCAGCCGCAGCATATGACCCGTTAAAGAACTCTAGGCGGACTTTTTCTACTATGTTTTCCACATACCCTCGCACAAAAGAAACCAATAGTTTCTATTTAACAGCAACTGATAGTTTATTGTCAAGCGGTTAAAATAACCTTTAGTTACCTTTTTTGTTGGGATGTGCATATGAATGGAAAGTCAGAAGCTGAGCTGTTCGCAACTAGGTTGAACTTAGCTTGTGATAAGGTTGGTTTTCCTTTTCGTGGACGCGCAAAGGAAATTCAAGATAAGCTTGAAGATAAGGTTTCCGTTGTTGCGATTAGAAAGTGGTTAAACGGCGAAGCCATTCCCGATACAAAAAGAATGCGCAATCTTGCTGAGATTGTTCAAACAACAGTTGATCACCTAATCACTGGCGAATCATCTAATTCAAATCTAGAGTCAGCGAATACAATTCATAGAGTACCTGTCCTTTCTTTGATTCAAGCAGGCGTCTGGAGTGAAAATATCAGCGCTGAGCGATTAGGCGGGATATCAGAATGGCAAGAGACAACTGCTCGTGTGTCATCTAAGGCGTTCGCGCTAAGAGTCCGTGGTGACTCAATGACTAATCCTCATGGCTATCCTTCTATACCTGATGGCTCAGTTGTCATTGTTGAATCATGTCCAGATCCTGAAAATGGTAAAATTGTTGTAGCTATGCTTGCAGAAAGCGAAGAAGCAACCTTAAAGAAGCTTCAAAAAGATGGGCCTTTTAAGCATTTAATCCCACTAAATCCAAAATATGAACCAATACCGATCAATGGTAACTGCAGAATTGTTGGTTATGTAAAGCAAGTTATTATGGATTTATAATCAGCTAGTTGCACAACGTCTAAGTCTATTGATTTAAGAATCACCCTCACTGGGTGATTTTTTTTATCTCAAAAAAGAAACCAATAGTTATTGACAGATTCCAATTACAAAATATGATAACTAATAGTTTCTTTTCATTAAAACCAGAAACTACCAGTTTTGATTTGTGATGAACATATTGTGATAAGGGAATGACCATGAAAGAACTCAATCAAATCGTTACAACCAAGCTAAGCACCATGATCGATAATGGATCTATCGAGAAGATGATTGAAGATCAGTTAGAAAAGCTGATGCAATCTACTATCGAATCGATGATGGAAAGTTACAGCGACTTTGGCAGAACGCTCACCAGAGCTGTTGAAAATTCCATCGGCACTTCACTCAACTATGTCACTTTTCCAGAGTACAACCATTTCGTCGCTCAGCTTGTTCAAGAAAAATACGGCCAAGCATTAGACAAACATGCCGCTACCCTACTTGAAAAACTACTAGAGAAAGAACTTAGCCCTGTACCAGAAGCACTCAATGCACAGAAGATGCTGGATGAGATCCAAAACTGTTGGGGAGAAGCTGCCCGAGAAAATGGTGGTGAAATAAATCTTGAATGGGGCGAAAGAGATACCGCTATTTATATGACAGTCAAACATCCCGAGTTTGATTTCGAGTCAATAAAGATCTCTTTTTACAACCACGGTGAAAAAGACGGCCAATACCACATCGGTTATATCAACCAAGACGACAAACGTATTAGCGGAAGTATTTCTGGCGCTACACGAGCGATGGGTTTGGTGGGTTACTTTTACAAACTCTATTGCCGACAAACCAAGATAAGTGGCCTGCAAGATATTTACGGCGAGAACATTGATGTTTGTGAATATTAAGGAGAGGGAAATGAGTACAGAATTAACTGCATTCTTCATCACAATCATGAAAGATTTGGATGACAGAGAGAAGATGTATACAAAGTTTATGGATCGACGACCAAAGCAAAATAAGCAGACTGAAAAGTTGATAGCCCAAGTACATAACATAAAACACCTAACAACTATGCGTGCTCGGCAGTTTGGACTTACCGTCGCCGACAGCCAAGAATGTCTTGAACTACACCATCAAATGGGAATTTCTTCGTCTGATTATAAAGCTCTTCCCCGCCTAGGGTCTGAAGATTGCCAGTGACAATGTCGCCGAACTCAAATTCATCAACATAGGTTGTATCAATTTGAGTAACAGTATTGTCGTGTTCAAGCTGAACATAAATACGATTCAAATGGAGGGCACGTCTAAATACGAATCCTTTCATACCTGTCATCCAAAATAAGGAATGGCCATGATGAATAACCATAAATATTAAAGAAAACCCCAATTCAGGGACCAATCCGAATCGGGGTATCTCGTGCAATGAGTCCTCATCGAGGCTCAACTTTAGAATAACGCAGGGCTGACCACCCTGCAAGACACAACCTGAATATTAACATTCACATAAGGAACTCGTGCAATGAATAAGGGAGATCGTAAACGCGAACAAGGCAAACGCCGTGCACAACGCCTGCGTGATAATAGAAAAAATAATGGTGTAACGACCTTTCCTCTTCCTTTAGAACAATTGGAAATGGAACGGTTAAATGAGATTTGTACTTTCTTTTCTCTACCAGGTACACCGTGCAAACAAGCCGAAGCATTGCAGTTATTAATTCACCGCGTTCATGTCGACATTCCCGTAATTAAAGAAAAGTTGGGTAGCTGTAAATACTGTGGAGAACCCCTTCCCAATGGCTGCGCTAATTTAAAAGAAGGTGGTTTATTCAAAGGCGATGCCCGTTGCTGGCATACCACTAACAGAACCCGACTTTTCGACCCACTTCAGCAACCGATAGCAACGGAGGTTTCATGATGGATCATTTACCTGCATTTATCTATTCCACCGGATGCGTTGTGTTTTATCTCGGTTACCTACTGGCCACCAACAAGAGGAATAAGTGATGAGTAAAACGTTACGACTATCGTGGCTTAACTGCGCCAGCTGTAATGGTAACAAAATTGAGGTTACCACCATTCAAGGCAACGATGAGTGGGTTTACGATGGTGACAAAGTAACCTGTTTAGACTGCGGAGCAACCGGTGAAATAGAAACCGACGGCGGGATCGCATGGTTTGAGATAGATAAGGAGCCTAAAAATGTATAATTACACTAACTACCCCACTGTTGATGTCTCTTACTGTGTTAAATCAGACATTAACGTGACGCCGTCACAGTTAAAATCTGATAATAATCAAGAGCAATCACCCGAANCGYCTGAACCGATATCAACCTTAGATGCACAGTCATCACTACAACTGATCAGCCATAAGGAAGTGTTGGAAATGTTCCACGTCAGCAGCAAAGCAACAATCTACAAGTGGCGACAAAACCGAGGCTTCCCCGACCCAGTTACACTCATGCCACTAAGATGGTTACGAACAGCCGTTGAAGAATGGAAAGATAGTGTTGGTGGTTGTGCGCGGTGAATATGGAAGCGGCTGGAAGGCCGCTTTTGATTTAGAGCTCGTAGTAAGAGTTTGGACATTTACGAATTAGATCTTGTGCTCTTCATAAGTATCGAAGGTTAGATCAAGAAACCTTAGCCTTAAACCTTAAACCTTAAACGTTAGCAGTTTAGGCTCGCTTATCTATAGCAAGCGCTCGCCATAGCATTTTATGAATATAAACAATCGATGTATTTTTGATTCTTGTCGGTGTAAGGTCTTGAGTTTTATCATGTACCCAAGTAACTGAACTTGTGCCATCGACTTTAATACCAACCACCCCAACTTTATATAACGTATACAGTAAATTCTGAGTAAATTTATTGAAATGTTTAAGAGATTCAGGATAATCTGAATTATAATAATCATTAGCTGATTTAACAATCAAATCTTCATTCTCTTTAGGCGTATCCACTAACTCTATAATTAATGGTTCTAGTAATTCTTTCGTTAATTCACTAACTTTAAATCGAGAAGAGTTCTGGCTTAAAATATCTATATACTTACCAAGAAATGGATGTTCAACAAACCACTCATACTCTAGCGACTCTTTTCTTCCTGAAGAGTAATATTTTTCAGCGGTATGCATAATTGCATTGGTAATTTCTGTCTTACCTTGTGATTCACTAAAGCATGAGTTAACAAATACGATTGCATCACGAGGTCGAAGAAGTGTACGCTCTAGGATATAGTCTGAAGAAGTAACTTTATCTATTTTTTTTGGAAAAATATCTTTAAATGATACATCTAATTTCGTGTATTGATTTTTAAGTAGCGAATTAATTCTTGCATCTAATAAATATTCTAACTGATCTTTCGTCCAAGATATAGGTAAAAACAAACTATTATATTTTTCTCTTTGAAAACCAGAATCTCGTGTCTTTTCCAGCACCCGATCTAGCAAATCTGTACGCAAAGTTACGATTATTTTTACAGTCTCAATTTTCCTAAATTTCCTAATAGTTTCGATCAACGCTCGAATTAACTTATATCTTAGCTCATCTTCTACCCAATTCTCATCCAATCGATCAATCAATATATAGGTTTTTCTTTGTGGATCTGTAAAAATATCCTCAGCAAGTAAATTTACTATTTTAGCCAATTTCTCTATTTGGACATTATTTACAACTTGCTTACCATAATGTACAACTTCTGATATTTGCTCTTCACTCAACTGTGCTTTACCAGTAGTAGTAAATTTTATATTAGGGATATCAATCCCTGAAGATGCTGTCAATGAGCTTTCTAGTTTATCAGTAAATTCTTTTATTCTAGTTTCGGTATCTAACCAAAATTTATCTCCCCAATCTTCAATATACTTTAATGCTTGCTGCTTTTTTCTATTTCCTGAAATCAGTGATGATATCGAATCAAAGAAATTACTTTTTGCTGACGGACCATCGATATTATATTTATGTTTAATTAGCTCGACTGCAAATGTATGCTGCCAGAGTAAGCTATAGAATATATCTAAATTAACGCCAATCTCTTCAAAAAAGCTCAATATTGTAGAATTTGATATATGTTTCAAAGCTAACTCTTCTGGCTCTATGCGGATGACTTGCTCTCCACATTCTTCCAACCTTTCAAGTAATGCACTTTTTCCTGAACCAGTTCGCCCCAAAACAATGCATTGTGATGAATAGGTGTCTTCCAGTACATCGAAGTCACCGGTATCAACAAAACAGTCTCTCAAGAATCGAGTGTCATTTTCAGCATCCACTTCGCCAATTGACATGTGTTTTCTGAATACGAAATCTTTCTTTGGAGTCTGACTCATGATTTATTAACCTTAACAATATATACATGCAACTGTATCATAGGCACCTTAAAGGTTTGATTCTGCTTATCTAAATTTATGATGGTATTCAAAGGATTATACTGCTAAGACGCTATACAGATTAGCTTGCCATCTATCCGCCAGTATGTTGCAATCTATGTCACCAAACATCGAGTCAAAATGAAAGCACTTACAAGCAATAATCATGGACTTATATCAATTATTTATATGTAACATACTAATATAGATTACAAATAACATAGACTCCCCCCTCATCTAGCTCTGCCACACTTCTTGGTCGTATCTGATTACCAAAACCCTGCAGTGTAGTTACATAGTTAATTCCATCACCTAATCTAAACAATTGTGCCGTAAACACGACACCCAACCTTGAACTAAAAAATGGCAAGCGTTGGGAATCACTCTTAAATGCTTAGTTAAGTAACAATTACTCATTTACAGAAGAATGCGTCCCTATCTTCTGCTTTGTGTAACGGATGCTTGGATATATGGTAAACCTTAGGTCCCACCAAATCTGAGCAAAGCCTGAACGGTAATTCATCAATACATATTTGGGCAATAACAGCAGAGAAGTCTTTTTCGTAACAATCTTGAAGCAATTTAAGGTTAGTTGATGGGAAGCTGTTTTTAAATTCTTTGTTGAATTCAGGAGCGAAATAGCGAATAAGTGCGGCTTCATATAGAGAGATCTGCTCTGCTTCCGTTGTGTTTCGCAATTTATCTAAACCAGCTCGAATTCGCTCACCATCCTCGTCTTTTTCATGAGCAAACGGATTGAATACCGAGACAAGCCTATTATCTGGCTGAACCTCAAGTAAAAGAAGTGATAGACGATAACCTTTAGGGACACCTTTCAAAGAAATTTTCTGAAGAGTCTCATGCTTCAACAACCTGTCAAGTGCATTTCTTTTACCATCAGAGCCATATGCTTGCCCAATATATTTGATATCAAATTTTATCTCTTCACCGTGGTCACAAACCATCTTTTGCATTTCTAACTCATTCCACCAACCACGCTTTTCGGGGTCCCCATCCTGCTCTAATAGATAACAGCCATCCTCAATTTTTAAATTTAATCCGTCAGGCAAAGGAAATTCTAATTCGACAGGCTTATCAATTACCATGAATTTAAGCTTCAATTTTCTCTCAGCTTGTTCTGCACCGCCAAAATCAATTTGGGGTAAAAAGCCTATTATATAAATATGACAACGCGAAACAATGTCCTTATATTGTTCCAATGCTTCCTTTTCATATATGAATTCAGCCGGAAGTGTAAAAAAACTGTTCGCATACATATCTAGAGCATGTTCGATATCAAACTTAGCTTTGCCGAATACGTCTTGTTTATCTTTCATTATAATACCTAACCTTTTTGATTACCCTTGTTGCTTAACGCCCTCAATAAGACGTGCCAACTCGGAATAAGCCAAGCACACTGAAACTTCAAACAAAAAATGCCGAGTCCAGCACCACCTTGATTACCTTGTTATATTTTGTTTTCTACTGAATAAAAATTGTCTAACCGCCAAGCGGCCGTGATACCTTGATGATCTGTTATTGATGAAAGACTTGCTAAGATCTTATTACCTTCAACAACTCCCTCATTTTCCAACCTTGCAACGTCACTGTCACTAAGATCAACGATGACAGGATGCCCAACTCTAAGGTCTATTAAACCTAGTTCTTTTGGTTCAACTTGTATGTCAATTTCATCTATCGAGAATAATCCGACTCGCTGTATTAACGAACCACAATCAGAAATAGCTATATCTATATTAAATTCGTCAGCCATGAAGTATCTCAGCTTCATCGTAAACTCTTCGGCATTTAGGGTATCGCCAAAAGACGTATCATTTGTCATTTGTTTAGCAAAGTCAGAGATAATACTAGTTGTTAACTCACCTTTTTTATAAGTACCATTGAATGAAGAAAACAAGGACTTATAGATATACTTCATATTATTTATACAATTTAAAGCATCAATTTTTAAATCAGACCTATGCTTTGATTTAAAGTCATTATTAAAATGCAGGCAATCATTTCTAATTTTCCTGACAACATCAAACTTATCAAATAACTCATCATTGATAACCTTTAGTGATTTCAATTCATTGACTCGTTCAAACTGTGACTTCTTAATTAGTGACGTATATCCTTTTTTATCTGCAAAATACTTGCATAAGTCTTCACATGCCACCCCAACTAAAGCAATAGTACTATAATAAGCACCAATCGAATATGACAGTTCGGATTCTTTAATTAGACGAATGAAACCCCCTGTTTCATCGACGACGCCAATATTTTCAATTTCCCACTTCCTTTCAACTATATTATCTATTTCACTATTAACCCATTTTGTGAATGAGTGTTTATAAGAAAGTTTATCTCGTTCTATTAGAGAACTATATTCATCAATCTTAAATTTCTTATAATCAAACTTTGTACAATCAAAATATCGCATATATCACCATAAAATATAACGCCGCGTTAAGTCGTGAGCAACGCGACCACCCTACCTAAACCATTGTGACATAAACACTTAAACTGAAGTAAGCCGAAAGCGCCAAGCATTTGGAGTCCGTCTTAAACGCTTTGTTAAGTATTTTTTCCCTTTGCCTCATGGTGCCTTTCAAACTCTAAGCCTAGTATCTTGATTTTAGCTGCATGAGGAATAATGAATAAAGCTCCTACAACAGATAGTAATGTTAGTTGCTGAGAGCTAAATGAATAAACTCCGAACACATCAAGAACTAAGATTATGCCGACACAGATTGCCATGAGATAGCAAGTTATAACAAACGAATCGACTACCTTTTTCGATTCTCGTTTCTTTGCTGTACGTTCTTGAGCAATATTTGTATTACGCAATGAGTCGAAGCTCGGAATTTCTTTCAAAGCAGTCAAAGTTTTGCTTTTCAAATTGACTACAGCTAACGTTCTTTTTCCTGCTTCATCGGCATAAACAAAGCACTGAGGATTGCTTTGGAAGTACTTCGAATAGGTAATAATTTGTTGTGATGCCATATTTAGTAGCGAAGATGATTTTTGCTTCGATTTTTTAACATCAAAAAACGCTAGGACTTCACCATTACTAGGATCAATGACAGCCAAGTCCACAAAACTATATTCATGGTTATTATATGGGGTTGCGTATTCAACCCTGATAGCTTCTTCAGGATAACCAGCCTTCACTAGTTTCCCACGCAAATCATTTACTAATTCAATTCCGCTCAATTATTGCCTCCGTACTCTAGAAACACTTAACGTCTACAATAAGGTGTGCCAACTCTGAACCAGCCAAGCACACCGAACTTCAAACCAAAACTGCCGAGTGTAATCCATCACCGTGATTGTTTTGTTATAGCTGCTCTTCAAGTGATGGTTTTTCTTGTGGTTTTTGAACAGTATTCCGCATCAGTTGCATCTGCATTTGCTTAAAGTCCGCTTCATTTTGTCGGTCCAATAACAACCAATTAGGAGTATATGATGATGTGATATGTTCCCATGTGATCTGATCTTTATATCCGAGGTCAACAGCCATTGCTTCTAAGAGCTTAGTATGATTATCCCCTATCTTTTTAAAGTCTGGATCTTTTTCACTATATGAATTATATAGCTCTTTCCACGCTTTCCGAACGCTCAGCTTGTCGTGAAAAACAACATCAATTGCATTTACTGATTTAACAAAATCAAGCGTTGAATTGTTTTCTCTCGTCATCATAAGCACTTTAAAAATGTCTAATCGATCTCGCCTTTTTTGCAATCGTTCCGTGACCCAAAGTGAGACCAAAACTGCAATCACTGGTGAGATTAAAACTGCAATTATTTCCACTACATTCTCCATAGTTAATTTTTGTCCCCAAAGCTATAACGTCTAACATAAGTTGCACCACAGCAAACTCACAAAGCACACCGAACTCCATACCAAAACTGCGGAGTAAAACGTGTCAACTTGATGTTTTTGTTATATTTTATCAATGTAAGTGTATAGTGAGTCATGATATGGCCCTATCATTTTGCTCTTAACCAAACCATTATCAACACAATATACAACTTTGATTGCAACCCCATTCAATAGATAAATAAAGGATGCCCATATTGGTATGTTTCCATTTTCAATTACCTCTAAATGGCTCAACTCACAATAATCATTAACTTTAATACTATCTACAATATTAATAGAAAAGTGTAGATTACTGATTTCGTCATTCTCTCGTATAGAATGTGCTAAATCTGACATAAAAAAATCATTGTTTGATTCACAAATCATGCAGCCAAGAATTTTAGCCAAAAACAGACGGCAATTAAGTACATTAGTTTTTACTTTATCACCGAAACACTCGCTTAAGTTTAGCCGTCGCTTACGACGTAATAAAGCTTCATTCTCTAAAAGGAAGCGGGATAATTTATCCCAACTTAAATCATGAGGCTGAGTCAAAGTATCATTACACCGTTGGCAAATACTTAGTTCAAACTTTGCATTAATATTATTTTTAGAATTTAGTTTACGATTTCGTCCATTACGATGAGTGAAAATAGGACTTTCATGGACTATGTTTCCAAAAACCATATTCAAATTTGACGACTTGATAACATGCTCACGCGAATTTGCTTCTTTTTCACAGCAAATCCAACATTTGTTCATTATGCCTCCAGAAAAATATAACATTTTATTCTACGAACAGGATTCGTATACCTTCCATTTTTGGCGTATATACAAACCAACTTCGCTTCTCTCACGTTTATCGACGGAGTTCGCTCTATTAATAGAACCATCAAACCACGTGAACGACATTCTGAAAAGCATTAACCGTCATTACTGTCTAGGTAATCAAACAATTTCTTCGCATACAGCTCATAACCCTCTAATTGCTCATCTAACCAATCATGTTTGTTGTACACGGAAAGTACCCCACCCAACTCATGGCCTAGCATCTTCTCTACTACGTGTGGCATTACACCAAGCTCTGAAGCGCCTGTAGACAGCGAGCGCCTGAAGTCGTGAGTACGCCACTCTTCTAGTGGCAGGTTGGCTCGTATACGGCGTATATAACGATTAGCGGCTGAAATGGTAATTGGGGTGTTGAGGTTTTGCCCTGGGAACAACACGTCATCATAGGTTTCCATAACGCGTTCTAGTATGGCTCGGGCTTTAGTTGGTATTGGACGACGGATTGGCTTGTTAGTCTTGCTCAGCTCTTTAGGGACAGTCCATATACCAGCCTTCATGTCGAAGTGAGAGCGGCGTGCGAGGCGGAGTTCTGAAAGGCGGCTGCCCCATAGCATGGTGAGTTGATGAAGGGTTTTGTTGGCGGTACTTGCTCGGCTACGCTCCATCGCTAGCCATATTTGTGCTAATTCAGACCAAGTAGGCACACGAGTACCATTCTCTGACTTCATGCCAACGTTTTGCTTTTTAATCCGATCTACATCGGTTCTTTCAATAATGAACTTACTTTTGCAGAAGTTCAGGCAGGAGCGAAGTTGAGTAAAGACTGAGTTGGCTGTTTTGGGCTTTTCGGCACTGATGGTATCTAGCCACTGCATCCACTCCCTTGCGGGTATGGTTTCGACGTTTCTGTCTGGGAAGGCACCAAGGAAGTAATTTTTAGCGAAGGAGTAATAGAGTGCTTGAGTACCTTCTTTTAAGGTTGGTACGTAGTGTTTTAGCCAGTAGTTAATGCAGTCGTCTAAAGTGATGAAATCTTGCTCACCTGTGTTGGCAATTTCTGGATTTCGGCCAGATTCTCTCAATTCAAGCATGATTTTATGTTTCCGCCTTGCCTCTTTAAGGGAAGTTGCGGGATACTTACCTATATGGATTCTGAGACTTTTACCTTGGAACCGACAACGATAATGAAAAAATATTTTGGCTTTTGGTGTTATGCGTACCACCAGCCCATCACCATCACTTAGCTCTTGTTGGCCTGTATATGCCGCTTGCTTCGAGATTATCTTAAGTTGTCGATCTGTAAGGCTCATAATATTCCCTTAAAATTAGGACACACTCTCAGAATTTTCGGACACAGATTAGGACACAAATACAAATCCCAAACTAAACTGTGCAAGAATTAACTACTGTATAAGTGTACAGTATAGCATTTAAAAGCCACTGTTATAACAAACACTTAATATGAATTTGGTGGCTTCTGGAAACTACTATGAATGATACAAATCAGCCGACACTGTTTTGGCTAGATTATGAAACCTTCGGCGCGAGCCCGTCGATTGACCGTCCTTGCCAGTTTGCTGGTGTACGAACGGATATGGACCTTAACGTTATTGGCGAACCACTGGTTATTTACTGTAAGCCGCCTCTTGACTACCTTCCTTCGCCAGAAGCTTGCCTAATCACGGGGATTACACCGCAAGAAGCCCATGAAAAAGGGTTGCCGGAGCCTGAGTTCATTGCTCGTATTCACGCTGAATTATCTAAACCCAATACCTGTGTAATTGGCTACAACAATATCCGGTTCGATGATGAGGTAACGCGTTATACGCTTTATCGCAACTTCTTCGACCCCTATGCATGGAGTTGGCAAAACAACAATTCTCGCTGGGATCTTCTGGATATTATGCGTACTTGTTTTGCCTTACGCCCTGAAGGCGTTAATTGGCCGACAAATGAAGATGATTTACCAAGCTTTAAGTTAGAGCACCTTTCGGTTGCCAATGGTATTGAGCACGCCAATGCGCATGATGCGATGGCTGATGTATACGCCACCATTGAACTTGCCAAAATATTGAAGACAAACCAACCGAAGCTATTTAACTACCTGTTCGACCTACGCCATAAACGTAAGTTACAAGAGTTGGTTGATATTGCTGAAATGACACCACTTGTGCACGTCTCAGGCATGTTTGGCGTTGGCTGTGGCAACACAAGTTGGATTGTGCCAATGGCATGGCACCCTGATAACAAGAATGCAGTGATTACGGTTAACTTAGCAATGGACCCAACCCCATTGCTTGAACTAAGCGCAGACGAAATTCTTGAGCGACTTTATACTAAGCGTTCTGATTTAGGCCCTGATGAATTACCTATTCCATTAAAGCTGGTTCACCTTAATAAATGCCCTGTACTCGCGCCAGCAAAAACCTTGAAAGCAGAAGATGCTGCTCGTCTTGGTATCGATCGTGAGCAGTGCTTAAAGCACCTTCAAGTGCTGAAATCTCACCCTGAGGTTCGTGAAAAGCTGCTGAAAATCTACAGCCAAGAACGTGACTATGGTGAAAATACAAATGTAGATAGCATGCTATACGATGGCTTTTTCTCAACGGCTGATCGCTCTACAATGGATATCATACGAGATACTCAACCAGAGGCCTTAAGTAGTTTAGACCTCAATGTTGGCGACCAACGTATCAAACCATTGCTTTTCCGCTATAGAGCAAGGCACTACCCGATGACATTAGATTACAAAGAACAGCAACAGTGGAAACACCACTGTCAGGACTTTTTTGAATCTAACTTACCTGCATACATGGAAAATTTAGAAGCGGTTGCTCTAGAACATCAATCCGACGAAAAAAAGATGAAAATTTTAAAGTCTTTGTATGATTATGTAGCGTCTCTCGTATAGATAAACAGCCTAAGACTCAATATTTTTTCAAATAAAATATTGCCAGTAAGCAATAGAAAATAATGATGTTTTACTTAGCCTCTTGTGCATCTGCTGCCAAGAGGCTTTTTATTAAGACAAAATACTTAAAGGTGTGATTGCGATTCTTATCAACACCATCAACACTCAATGGATAAAGGACTCATCGTTTGTCATTCATGGATTTGAGTTGTTGAATTTAAAGTGGTTGATATGACAACAAAAACATTAACTCGCTGTTATCGTTTTGAAACAGTCGATTTTGAGCCTGATTTACACTTGTTAGTTTGGAAAGATAGCAGTGAAACATCGTTAACGGTGCATGAGTCGCGCTTGCTGGAAGCACTATGTTTTAGTGCTGGGGAAGTGATCAGCGCAGAACCACTTTATGATAAGACCTTTTCACAACTAGACCCTTATGAAGATACAAACACAAACCATTATGACCTTAATAGCCTTTTTAAATCGTTAAACCAAAAGCTGGAACGTGACGGCCAAACAGCTATCCCTATCGAGGTTATTGCTCACTATGGTTTTAGAGTGCCATTACCTGAAAAGTCATGCCGCTTAGTACATGAAAGTAAAGAAATAAAACAACCAACACCACCAGAAGACGATGAGTTCGTCGAAACGGCAACTGAGCATATTGTTAAACACAGCTTACTGCATAAAATCTCTGTTTTCCTTTTGGCGGCCGCTGGGTTAGCCATCATTTTAGTTTCTAATTATTAATCATCTCACTATTCAAATAAACGTGGCTTAGATCACGTTTATTTTGTATGATGAATGGGTCGTTTGCTAATATTGAAGGACCCTATGGCGTATCTACGTTCATTTTTCATCATCTTCGTTTGCTTAATAATTGGTAAAGGCATTCAACACCTCACTCAGCTTGCCATACCCGGTAGCATTATCGGTATGTTATTGCTCTTCGCCTTGCTATCGATAGGTTTAATTCCTGCACATTGGACGATGAAGGGCTGTCACTTCCTTATACGTCATATGGCACTCCTTTTTGTTCCGGTGGGTGTTGGGCTAATCAATTACCTCGATCTCTTACAAACCAACGCATTAACTATTTTACTAAGTACGCTTGGCAGTAGCATTATCGTCTTTGTTGTGATTGGTCTTACTGTGCAGTACAAGGAAAAGCAATGATCTGGCTGCTCACCACATTAGTGGTCTTTTACACTGCTCGCTATATCTCAAAGCACCTTCAACACCCTATCGTTAATCCGTTACTCATATGCCTTGTGATTATCATTCCATTGCTCATGTGGCTAGATGTACCTTATGAAACCTATTTTGAGCAAAATAAGTGGTTAAACGCCCTATTAGAACCCGCTGTTGTGGCCCTTGCTTTTCCGCTTTATGAACAACTTTCACAAATTAGGCAAAAATGGAAAGTCATTCTTTCAGCCTGTTTCGTCGGCAGTGTTTTGTCTATGCTTACAGGAGCAGGGATTGCATTATTACTTGGTGCTGATTTAGAACTAACAGCCAGTATTTTACCCAAATCGGTTACGACCCCTATTGCAATGGCAGTCGCTGATCAAGTCGGCGGTGTCCCATCGGTTGCAGCCATTATGGTGATTATTGCCGGCTTATTTGGTGCAGTCTTAGGCTACCCACTATTTCGAATGCTCGGTATTAAAGCGCCAATCGCAAAAGGGTTAACCATGGGCACCGTTTCTCATGCACTTGGAACCGCGAAAGCCGCAGAAGAAAACTACCAAGATGGAGCATTTAGCTCATTAGCTTTAGTGATTTGTGGCGTTATTACATCAATTTTGGCACCCATTGTTTTTCCTATCATTGTTTATCTTTTTGCATAACTGTGTAGGTAATCGAATACAAAGGTAAGGTATTGATTAATAAAGACTCAGAAATTTAAAACCGTGTGAACCGACTCCCAATAGTGTAACAAGTGCAAACAATGAATCACAAATGAGATACCGATCACACTATTATTTTATTGCTAAGTCTACAATATTTCTCCATACACAAGACGGAGTGAAAACTCATGCACACTAAAGTAATGGATGCTTTAGGCGCTCTACCCGCTGATCTAGCTTCTGCGATTAAGCCCGTATTAGAATCAGAGACATTTGATGCCACCCTGAGCTCTGAAGTATTTACTCAACTCCTGTCACAAACGCAAATGACTGACAGCGAATTACGTGTCGCTTTACTCCCTCTCGCCGCTGCTTATTCCGTCGCACCAATTTCTAATTTCTATGTTGGTGCCATTGTTCGTGGCCTTTCTGGTACGCTATATTTCGGCGCAAACATGGAGTTTGTTGGCGCATGCTTATCTCAAACCATTCATGCCGAACAATCAGCCATTAGCCACGCTTGGGTGAAAGGTGAAACGGGCATTAAAGACATCACCATCAACTACAGTCCTTGTGGCCACTGTCGCCAATTCATGAATGAGTTAACAACGGCAAACGAACTTGTTGTTCAATTACCAGAACGAGCAGAAAAAACGCTTCAAGAATATCTGCCAGAATCATTTGGCCCTGCTGACTTGAACATTACTGATGCGCTACTTTCTACGGTAAACCACGGTATGACAACCGAAGCAGATGAAGCGCTGGTTAAATTAGCCTGCCAAGCAGCAAACCGCGCGCATGCGCCTTATACCAAGAACTTTAGCGGTGTTGCGCTGAAAGCGAACAACGGTCAAACCTTCATTGGTATGTATGCCGAAAATGCGGCTTTCAACCCTAGCCTACCACCGCTTCAAGTCGCATTGGTTAATATGAACATGGCGGGTTACCTGCTGTCTGAAATTACAGAAGTTGCTTTGGTTGAAAAAGCTGATAGTACAATTAGCCACCTATCTGACACGCAAACAACCCTTGAAGCACTAAACCCTGATGTACCGCTGACTTACGTTGCAATTTAAACACTCCGTTTAAAACAGCACGACAATTTTAAACCGCCATTTCGGCGGTTTTTTATTATCAATAAAATAAATATCTTGTATCTTCATGTAGTAAGCAGGTGTATGATTTTTCGAAAGTTAACTAATTATTTTATCGCATGTCACATCAACATAACCCGATCCAAGGTGCTAGCTGGATGCTTATTGCTGGCTTGGCCTTCGCCTTAGTCAACAGCATGGCGCAATACGTCAGCATGATTCTGCACATTCCATCAACCACTGTTGCTTTCTTTCAATATTTTATTGCCCTTATTGCGATCTTCCCTTGGCTTACCAAACTGGGCTTGCGAAATGCACTAAAGACAGAATACTTTGGTATGCACTGTTTTAGGGTCTTTCTTTCAGTTATCGGCATCCAGTTATGGCTATGGGCGTTAGCTTACCCTGTACCGATTTGGCAGGGTATTGCGTTATTAATGACATCGCCCCTGTTTACAACCATTGGATCGGGCATCTTCCTTAAAGAAAAAGTGGGCAAAGCACGTTGGGTTGCGACGCTAAGCGGTTTCATCGGTGCCATGATTATTCTAGAACCATGGGGAGATGGTTTTAGCTGGGCAACATTGTTACCCATCGGTGCTGCTTTTTTCTGGGCTGCCTATTCACTGATGGTTAAAAAGATGTCAGCACATGATTCTCCGACCACCATCGTGGTTTACTTGCTGATCTTAATCACGCCGTTTAATGTCTTTCTTGCTGTTCCGAACTTTACCATGCCAAGCACAGGGCTTACTTGGGTATTATTATTTGGTGCAGGCCTGCTTACCGCCCTTGCACAATGGGCGATTGCAAAAGCCTATGCAGTTGCAGATGCCTCTTTTGTCCAACCCTTTGACCATGCAAAACTACCGCTCAATGTGCTTGCTGGCTGGGTAGTATTCAGTTGGGTGCCACCAGGGCGCTTATGGCTTGGTGCTGCAATTATTATTGCTTCTGTCGCTTTCATTACCCAATGGGAGAATAAGAAAGTTTCACACTAACTATGACTGTATTGATACTTATTACAGTATGACCTAATTGAAGCCTTGTAACCTGTTACGTTCATAAGAGCGTAACATACTTGGCTTTTCTAAATAATTTGTTAGATTTGAATTAAAGCTCAAATGTACCATATTGTTATATTGATTAATTTTATACTAATTGTCATAATATAAATGAATCGCTTTAAATTTTAGAATTCTATACAGAATTCTTTCTCCACTGTTTCATGTTATCGGTCTAATCTTCTCACACAAATAATCAATCAACATACGCACTTTTGGTGATAAATGACGATTATGTGGGTAGATAGCCCAAATACCATCGTTGTTATTTTCATATTCAGTCAGAATAGGTATTAATTCCCCACTATTGATATGCTTATTAACATAGTAATCTGATAACTGAACAATACCATTTCCTTTTAAAGCCGAAGCAGTCAAAACATGACCACTGTTGCATCGCATATTTCCTTTAACACGTATCTTACGCAGTTTACCATTATCAATAAAACGCCAGTGATCAAGAGAGCCCAACAAACAATTGTGCTGCACCAGTTCAGCTAATGAATGCGGAATACCATACTTTGTTAAATATTTCTCTGAAGCGCAAATATATTCCGTACGGGTTCCAAGACGTTTTGCCATCAATGTTGAATCATTAAGATCCCCAATCCTTATCGCTAAGTCATATCCGCCAGCAATCAAATCCACTTTCGCATCTGTTAAGTCTAAATGAATATTCAGTTTAGGGTATGACTGAATAAAGCTTTCAATCAATGGTGCTATGACATCTTCGCCGTAACAGACTGGTGCAGAAACCCTTAATCTCCCCTGGGGCGTGCTTTTCATGTTCCCCAGAGCTAATTCGGCTTCTTCTAACCCATCAAGTAACTGCCGGCAGTGCCGATAATATATTTTACCAAAATCAGTAACTGATACTCTACGAGTTGTACGGTTAAATAATTTTGTATCCAGCCTATTTTCCAGTGTGCTTATCTGTCGGCTTACTTGAGCCGTAGAGATACCTAATCGTCTAGAGGCTGCTGTAAAGCTCTCTGCTTCAGATACGGCAATGAATTCACTGACACCTTCCCACTTATACACTGTTCTAACCTATTGTTGCTGATGAATTTACCTAAAATTATCTATAAAAAGTAATCAAATGCAACATAGTCATCAGAGCAAGATAGAGATATTAAACCAATTATTAATGGTACTCCTTCAGGCCTTAGCACTACAAATCAACATATTAATATTAATTAAGTGCATTAATTGACGTTATTGCTTGCTTTTTTGATGTTTCATAGCAAGTTATAGATTATGAACTACACTTAATTACTCATAAATATATACATAACTACACAATGTAAAGTAACAAGTATTACACCCCATAAAAAACGTCATCTTATTCAATATGTTGTCTGACANTATCCACATTTAAACAGGTGTTACTTATTAATCCTTATCATAGGTAATTAAAGCTGTTTTAGTACTAACTTTAACTTTTCCACATAAAAATAATATTCATGAAATTTTAGAGATATACTGATACTAAAGTTATTTTACACAAGTAAGTGTAAGTAATTGTGTGTCAACTACCATATCTATAAATTCTTGCATAAGACAAACGCATGATGATAGTAAATTAGTTGCCAATACTCATAGGCATCTAAATTCAAAAATAAAGTTAGGGTAGTTATGAACTTTCACCTATTTAAAAGATCCTGAATGTTAATTTCCAATAGTACTACTTATTTAGATTCAGATGTCTAACAATGTTTACTAAAAAACTAATGGTTAATCATGAAAGACGAAAGTTTTATAGTAATATTCAAATAATTATTAGCGTAATATAATGATATTACTTACTTTATTTTTGACAGGGACTAATATCAAGGGCTATAATAAATAACAATATTTAACTATAAATTAATATCTCCCTTGTTTGAGTGCTCATATTCTTTAGTTAAATGTGCTCTCTAAATTTTTTCTATATGTAAGAGAAGAAGAATGACACAAGTTGAATCGCCTATCACTATTGGTGGGTTTGAGATTATACCCACAGAAAGAACGATAAAACGGCTGTCTGATCAGCAGACGATACGGCTTTCAAAATCGGAATGCCTCATAGTCCGCTTACTAGCAGATCAACCAAACACTGCTGTAAGTCGAGATATACTGCTAGAACAATGCTGGTCAGGTAAAGTAGTTACCCATAGTTCGTTAACCGTAGCAATAAAGCATATTCGAACCGCTTTCGCCGATATTGGCGAAAACAATATCATCATTACAGAACCTAAAAAAGGCTACTTGATTAGAATTCCTACAGAAGATAATTCTTCTGAAGAGCTGAATCATACCTCATCGAGCATAAATAATGTTCTCGATGAGAAAAACAATATAGACTCCATACGTTCTAAAGTAAGTATCTACCATAAAGTTATTTCTTTATATGGTATTCAACTTATTTTTTTCATCATTACATCCCTAGCATTAATGCAATATATACTATTTGTTGAAACAACTGAGATTAATGGTAGAAAAGTATATTATGACGGGCAAGAATTGCCATCAGCAGTCAGGAGTTCTATCGTAATGGCCGATGAAGAACACGAAGAGTTAATTACTTACCCTTTAGGAGGACTATGTCATTACTATCAGTTAATGGGTGTTAAAAATAAAACTGTATATGACCTTACTGAGAGCATAGAGCAGAGTGAGTGCGATGACTAATAATTTTATAAGTAAAGCTTTGGTAGGTATTACACTAAGTATCCTCTTAATTTTATTATTGGGTGCAGGTTCAGCGTTTCTAACTAATGAAAGATATACATTTACAAGTGAATACGAAAAATTAGGAAGCGAGAAACTGCTCATGTCATATAAGCGTGGTAGAGCAAAAATACAATTCTACGGCTACAATAAACAGAAAAAGCTTCATATATCCAAACAATTTTTCGGATACTTCCTTCGTTTTGGCTCACATTACTTATTAATCGCAACCGAACAAGATACCGCTGACACCAAGAAACTATTTACAACAAGAAGCTTTTTTATAAAAAGTCTAGGTGAAAACGCCTTTATAATATCAGATCAACGAGGTGTATTTATCACTAAAGAAGGAAAGGTACTTCACCTCAATAGCATTCTAAAAGGTAAACGAGGCTATGTTTTAACCTCTACAAGTATACAAGAATAACTCTAGGTATACATATAGCTAAATCCGGTTGACTACCAACCGGATTTAATAATAAAAGAAACAGCTAGATTAATGGTTTAAATGATCTAAACCGTATGAATACTTTTTTGTGGTTTTTTTCACATAGTAAGTATGCCTCTCCAAAACAAGCTCACTCCGTGCTGCAATATTATGAAGCGTATTTTCCGGTATCATAAAGCTTGTGGTGTCTAAGTCTTTTGTACTAGAAAGTATATCTTTAGATGTGATTATTTCTTCGTCGCCACCCTCTAGGTTGCTTTTTAAGCGTTTCGTTGTTTTTATAAAGTCATTAGAACGTTCAGTTATATTTACCCTTTTTTTGATATCGACTTTCCCATTTGCACCTTTAGTCTTACTAAGCTTTATGGTTTTGCTGCTCGAACCCAATAACTTTGCACTGAAGTTCACCCAAGAACCTGCAGTTTCTAGATCTGGGCTATCACTAACATGACCTACAAGATCCACTGTCGAACCAATCGTTGTCACGGTTTCACTAACACTACCCACTTTATCAAATACTGTCGATTTCGATATTTGTTTAGCAAAGTTCTTCGATGCAAAGCCAGTATTGTTACTAGTCGATAAACCTAATTTTTTTGCTCCACTACCAAGCATTCCTGAGCTACTTCGCCCGAGGTCAGCTACCGACATAACAACAGCAGAAATTTTACCTGCTAATGCGAGGCCATCGGAGTGTATATTATCCGGATCGTCAATAATTGATTCAGCTATACCAACAGCGCCATTAACTAGCCCCGCCCCTGTTGAAACTGCTAGCGCAGCTATTGCCAATACTGATGACGCACCTCCTGTAAGAATAGTTAACGCAAGAGTGGTAACAACGAATAAAACCGAAAATATACCTGATACTAGACCGCTAATATCAAGCCTACCGTCTGGATCAACTTGGTTGAATGGGTCATTCATTACAAAGCTGTAACCATTAAACCCTGCAGCACCAAAAGGTGACATATCTCTATCATATTGCATAAAACGTCGTATTGCAGGGTCATAACAGCGGTAACCATTACCAGTATGATAAATAGACAAAGAACTATCTAGTCGGTGACCATGAAAGCCAAAACTTGTTAATATATCTTTTATTTTATTTTCTGTTGGTAAGTTCATAGCGTTAATAGGGATCGGAAATGTTGCAACAGCCGTTCCTAAAGCTGTAGATTTCTTTATAAAGTCACGTCTAGATAATTTAGTCATATTTTTCACCATCATTAATTTGAGTGAACTTTAATTGGAGTTCCTCTTCTTGGCCGAAAGGGGCATATTGACGAAAGTCAACTTTATCAGACACTGTGCCTATTATTGTGTTCATAACATCATTCAAATATAGTTGGGGCTTCGTTTTGTTATTGAATGATGACATATGACCAATCACTAAACCATTTAAGTGATTATAACTAATCTCATGATTATCTTTTACTTCTCCAGTAAGCATATCATTTTCATAATAAAAATAATTTTCACTTTTCCCTGGTTCCAATATTTTCACTTGCTTTCCAAATGCATCATAAAAATATTCTGACAATAACCTCTCATCAGAAGATGTTACTTTTACTAGTTGGTCATTAGCATTATAATGGTAATTATTCCCAATTGTATCATTCAACTGATTACCAGCTTTATCAAACTTGAACGTTTCATTAGGATAATCGGGATGTGTATTAGAAACCTGTTCAAGCAATAGAGGCTCATCTGAAGAATATTTGTACTCTTCAGTATTATCACTACCATCATGAAATGCTGTATATACTTTAGTAATATTGCCTAAATTGTCATACGAGAATGCTTGACTACTTACTTCATTCCCAAACCTGTCCTTTACTGGTCTACTCCCAGTACAAGCGTAAGTGATTAAACGGCCATAATCATCATATGTCATCTCTTCATCAGTCGTATCATAAAGAGATACAGATTGTTTACTCGTAAGCCTAAGTGAGGAGTTATATTGGTATTCCACCTTTGAAATAACAGCGTCATCAAGTGTAAAGGTACGTTCTGACTCTAACCCCTTCTTGTTATATAAAATATCTATTTTTAAAGTATTGTCATCACTGGTTGATGTGTATCGTTTAGGCCGACTTAATTTATCATAAGAAATTGAAAAAGAATTGGTTACATTGTTTTTATCATACGTTATTTTTGTTGGTCTCCCACATTCGTCAGTTGCAATATTCTTAACTTCACCAAAGAAGTCAGTCGTGGATTGCAGTGTTCCTAACGTACTGTAGCTATGGTCCATTTTTCTTTTAACTGTATTCGAGTGTTCAGTTGTCACTTCGACAACCTGGTCAAGTTCATTAAACTTATAATTGCTAGATGTATTAATGTTTGAGTGTGATTTCAGCCTCTTTCCTGATTTATCATAAGAAAATGTAGATATATTTCCATGAGTTGTTTCAACTGTTTTATCTTCAGAATACTCGTGATAATAACGTTTTGTTTTATCTCCCTCAGGATGTATTATCTCTGATGGCTTGCTATCTTCATCGCTTGAATAGATATAATCTATTTTACCTCCACAACGACTCTCTGATGTTATTCGTTTAAGACCATCATAAGAAAGCTTACCCAAACTACTATCATTAACGACAATTTCAGTAATCAATTCATCTGGAAAATCTTCACAATAAGTATATTTTTCTTCAATAGTTT
>NZ_JAKJSI010000003.1:0-3292 GCF_050336695.1 Photobacterium minamisatsumaniensis
GATAAATGTCTAGCGACCCTGTTTCACCGCAATGGAAGGCAACTAAACAGGCAGCAGTTGAGACTGCGTAAGAGATCCTCAATATGTGTTTGCCGCAAGCATGACTTGAACGGCTACTCTGACTAACGAAGAGAACGCGCTTGTTAATCGACTTTCAGTCGACCGCTAACGCGGCCGATAGGATCCGCTTTACCGCTTGACGTCCGAAGGCTCATATGTGTTATGTCATAGCAGTTGAAAAAATAACTTCATATGCGGTACGTTATTAGTCATTTTTCATCAACTGCTTATATGACTGATTTTACAGTATTAACTATTATCACAATACTGTCCTATTTGGTTGTCATAACTTATTCCATGGAGACTTCGTTAAGGGATATATCAATGTAAGCAATAATAAAACCGCAAAGAGAACCAATGCATCTGCATACAAAAATACGATCAAACTAGATGATATTGTTATGAAAAATAGCTTTCTATACCCCAGTTCGATAATGTAAGCAGCAATTATTACAAGCAATATAGCAAAGTAAAAAAGTTCATCAATATAGTCAGTTGTTTTAAACTCATCACCATAGAAATTACCAGCCAAGTTTGCGATTAAGAATTGGAACAATGCAAACAATGCATATCCAGACGCCACAAAACGAAAATATAGTGATTTTTGACGCGACATCTTACCTTCCCACGTGGTACCAAAGTCAAATTAGTGACATAACGCCGAACATAAGTTGCACCACGGATAACCAACCAAGCGCACTGAACTCCATACCAAAACTGCGGAGTAAAACGTGTCAACTTGATGTTTTTGTTATATAAAGTCTAACAATTAACATACTTGATAGGATTTGCGCTGCCATTTGGAAAGTAATCAACCACTGATTGGCCTTTATATTTACTACGGATCACATCAGTTGCAACACTACCAAGAAACTCCCAACGACCAGTGCGTTTTAACTCTTCTTCTGAACGACTTTCATATGGTGTTGAACCAGCAGGATGCCAACTAGAAACTAGATAGACTTCCTTTATCTCACCTTTATAAACAGTTAATGCTAACTCAACTTTCTCTCTACGCGAGCCAATAACCCATACTCCACGCGTTGCTTCATATAATTCCGCAGCACTTAAAGCTTCATCGTAAAGACGGTTAATTCGAATCAAAATGGCATTTTCAGAAATTTCTAGCATGTACACCTTCATATTTTACGATTTATATAACGCCCTTGTGAAGGTGCCCGCCCCTAAACCAAAGCCTTGCCCCATAATCACAAAAGCTGATTCATACTAAAAATGCCACGTGTAAAGGGTCAACTTACACAGCTTGTTATATGAACACTGAACTTAAAGCGGCTTGGCCGCCCCACCGAGACAACAGGTGAACAACCCCAAACTCACAATGCTGACTGTAACCCCGAGCACCAAACGACCACCAACAGAAATACAAACTTGGCTTCGTGATTTCAGCAACTTAGTAAACACTGAAATCATAACGAACCAACACGAAAACCAACAGTGCGGATTCATGAATTTGAGAGAGACAAAGCTATTTATACCAATGAACATTGGCATGAGACTAAGATTAACCGCACCAATTCACGGAACGATTCTCACTGCATTGCAACCCACATTGAAACCACAAAACAACCAACGGCAATGACACCCAAACCGCAAGAAATAATGGCATATAACGCCCTTGTGAAGTTGCCCGCCCCAAACCCAAAACATTACAACGTAATCACAAAAGCCAACCCAGACCAAAAATGCCACGTGTTAAGGGTCAACTTACACAGTTTGTTATATGAAAACTGAAATCAAAGCGGCTTGGCCGCCCCACCGAGACAACAGATGAACAAACCCAAACTCACAATGCTGACTGTAACCGTGAACACCACGCTACCAACAATTAAAGCCTTACTTGGCATTGTAATTTAAGCGACTTAGTAAACACTGAAACCATAACGAACCAACGCAATATTAACAGTGCGGATTCATGAATTTGAGAGAGACAAAGCTATTTATACCAATGGATATTGGCATGAGATTAAGGTTAACCGCACTAATTCACGTAACAATTTTCACTGCATTACGACCCACATTGAAACCATAAAACACCCAGCGGCAAAGAGACCTAAACCGTAAGAAAAATGGCATATAACGCCTGCCATAATACGCCACAACGTATTATAATAATGTTGATAAGACCACCGAAAACACTAAAGCCAATTCATACCTAGAATGCCGAGTGTTGGGGGTCGTATTTATGGCTTTGTTATAAGCTCATTGTAGTAAGCCTGCTATGCCATCTTTTAATTTGTCGCCATTTTCAACTAATTTGACAACTGCACTCACAATTTTGTCAGCCTCAACAGCAGCACCGCCTACCTTGCGAAGTTTGACCCAAAATTCACCGACTTTACTTCTAATATCTGCATCTTCTTCTCGGATGTTATCTGCACGACTACAGATATCAGAAAATCCCTCAGAAAATGCTCTTTTTATGGAGTCGACACCCGTAATAGGATAATTTTGTATCGCTTTTTCAATTATTGAAATTTGAGACAATACAAAGCTTTTAGTTACTTCATGTAAATCGGAATTTTCGACTTGCTCTCGAAGCTTAGTTATTGAATCAATAATTTCGGTTAAAGAGTCAAAGTCACACTCTGACTCATCAGGAAGGATTTCAGCGCAAAAATTAATTGCCAGTATAGTATCTGCGCCAAGGTTAGATGAATAACTACTCCAAGCTGCTCCTATATTAGTCACTGAAACAGTTCTTGAGATATTGTTAATATATGGCTTGTAAAGCTTTTCTGAGAAACCTGTTGTTGCCATCGCCGAAGCGAGTAAATCGAGTTCAGCTCTAAATAGAGTTAACTTCTGATGCACAAAATGCGGGTCACTTTTAGCTAACTCTGCATCTAAGCCAAAAACGTTAGCCCACACTGTTGTAGTTGGGTTATTGCCACCAGATGGAGCTGCTATCTGTATTATATTCAATATTCTATGGGCTGAATTACTATATTTTTTCACTAAAACTCCTTTGAGCTTATAACGCCCTTGTGAAGGTGCCCGCCCCTAAACCAAAACCTTGCCCCGTRAACACAAAAGCTAATTCATAGTGAAAATGCCGCGTGTTAAGGGTCAACTTGCACAGTTTGTTATATGGAAAACTGAAACCAAAGCGGCTTGGCCGCCCCACCGAGACAACAGGTGAACAACCCCAAACTCACAATGCTGACTGTAACCGCGATCACCACGCTACCAACAATTGATTACCTTACTTAGC
>NZ_JAKJSI010000004.1:0-1337 GCF_050336695.1 Photobacterium minamisatsumaniensis
CGCTACTGCCGGAATCTCGGTTGATTTCTCTTCCTCGGGGTACTTAGATGTTTCAGTTCCCCCGGTTCGCCTCGTTACACTATGTATTCACGTAACGATAACTGCTTATGCAGCTGGGTTTCCCCATTCGGAAATCGTAGACTCAAGTGGCTTTTACTGCCTAATCTACGCTTATCGCAAGTTAATACGTCCTTCATCGCCTCTGACTGCCCAGGCATCCACCGTGTACGCTTAGTCACTTAACCATACAACCCCAAGAGGTTTCGTATGGCAACAACCAAGGTTCACTCTCTAATTAAAGAGAATTATTTGTTTTCGCCGGACTCTTACACAAGACACTTGAATGTGTTTGTTTTGAGAACTCGTACTTCCCTCCTTTATATAAAAAGAAGAAAAAACATTTGTAATTGAATCTAAAAGATTCAATTTACTAGTCAGCTTTCCAGATTGTTAAAGAGCATAGTGTTCCACTATCTCANAAGAGATACAAGAACCACTTTCTAATAATTTTCAGCGTCAAAAAACGGACTCAACAAAGTTAACCTTTATTGAATCTGCGATTCCGTGCAGAAAACTCTTAGAGAGTGGTGGGCGATACCGGGCTCGAACCAGTGACCCCCTCCTTGTAAGGGAGGTGCTCTCCCAACTGAGCTAATCGCCCACGATAGTTTTAATTCCTTCGTGAGAAAGAATGGTGGGTCGTGCAGGATTCGAACCTGCGACCAATTGATTAAAAGTCAACTGCTCTACCAACTGAGCTAACGACCCGTGGCGTCCCATAGGGGAGTCGAACCCCTGTTACCGCCGTGAAAGGGCGGTGTCCTAGGCCTCTAGACGAATGGGACTAAGTRTTTCTTGCGAATGTTGTTGGGCAACATTCGCGCTCTCTTACATTTCGACCAAGCAATCTGTGTGGACACTGCATAAAACAGCAGGTCATATCGTTAAGGAGGTGATCCAGCCCCAGGTTCCCCTAGGGCTACCTTGTTACGACTTCACCCCAGTCATGAACCACACCGTGGTAAACGCCCTCCCGAAGGTTAAGCTATCTACTTCTGGTGCAGCCCACTCCCATGGTGTGACGGGCGGTGTGTACAAGGCCCGGGAACGTATTCACCGTAGCATTCTGATCTACGATTACTAGCGATTCCGACTTCATGGAGTCGAGTTGCAGACTCCAATCCGGACTACGACGTACTTTGTGGGATTCGCTCACCATCGCTGGTTGGCAGCCCTCTGTATACGCCATTGTAGCACGTGTGTAGCCCTACTCGTAAGGGCCATGATGACTTGACGTCGTCCCCACCTTCCTCCGGTTTATCACCGGCAGTCTCCCT
>NZ_JAKJSI010000005.1:0-9234 GCF_050336695.1 Photobacterium minamisatsumaniensis
AGAACCCGATATCACTGGTGCATCATTGACATTCACCACTTCAAGGTTGAATGCAGCAAGGCTGGCGGTCTCAACACCATCCGAGACGCTGATGACAATGTTTGAGCTGGTACCGACATCACCATTGGTCGGCAGGCCTGATAACAACCCAGTCGCGGGATTGAAATTCGTCCAGCTCGGCTGGTTTTCAATGCTGAAGGTTAAATCATCACTGTCNRCRTCGCTATAACTTGGRCTGAAGYTATACRCCGCATCTTGGTTAACGGTTGTAGCTGGAGAACCCGATATCACTGGTGCATCATTGACRTTCACCACTTCGAGGCTGAATGCAGCAAGGCTGGCGGCCTCTATTCCATCCGAGACGCTAATGACAATGTTTGAGCTGGTACCGACATCACCATTGGTCGGCAGGCCTGATAACAACCCAGTCCCGGGATTGAAATTCGTCCACGAAGGCTGGTTTTCAATGCTGAAGGTTAAATCATCACTGTCCACGTCGCTATAACTTGGACTAAAGCTATACACCGCATCTTGGTTAACGCACGTAGCAGGAGCACCTGAAATAGTTGGGGCATCATTCACATTCACCACTTCGAGATTGAAGGCAGCAAGGCTGGCAGTCTCAATACCATCCGAGACGCTAATGACAATGTTTGAACTGGTACCGACATCACCATTAGTCGGCAGGCCCGATAACACCCCAGTCGCAGGATTAAAATTCGTCCACCAAGGCTGGTTTTCAATGCTAAAAGCTAAATCATCACTGTCAGCATCATTGGCACTCGGGCTAAAACTATACACCGCGTCTTGGTTAACTGAGGTAGCTGGAGAACCCGATATCACCGGCGCATCATTCACATTCACCACTGCCAAATTGAACGCTGCCAAACTCACCGTCTCGGTACCGTCACTCACCTTGATCACGATATTCGACGTAATGCCAACATCATCATTAGTTGGCAGGCCCGACAACACGCCACTCCCACTACGGAAACTTGACCACGACGGCTGGTTGTCAATGCTAAAAGCCAAATCATCACTGTCCACATCATTAACACTCGGGCTGAAACTATAACCCGCATCTTGGTTAACGGAGGTAGCTGGAGAACCCAATATCACCGGCGCATCATTGACATTCACCACTTCAAGATTGAATGCAGCAAAGCTCACCGTCTCGATGCCATCACAGACCCTGATCACAATATTCGAGCTGGTACCGACATCACCATTAGTCGGCGGGCCCGACAACACGCCACTCGCACTGCTGAAACTTGCCCACGCCGGTTGGTTGTCAATGCTAAACGTCAAGTCATCACTGTCCGCATCACTAACCGTTGGGGTGAAGCTGTAACTCGCATCTTGGTTAACGGTTGTAGCTGGAGCCCCTGAAATAGTTGGGGCATCATTCACATTCACCACTTCGAGGTTGAATGCAGCAAGGCTGGCGGTCTCTATTCCATCCGAGATGCTGATGACAATGTTTGAACTGGTACCGACATCACCATTGGTCGGCAGGCCTGATAACAACCCAGTCGCGGGATTGAAATTCGTCCAGCTCGGCTGGTTTTCAATGCTGTACGTCAGATCATCACTGTCGGCATCACTGCCTATTGGGGTGAATCTGTATACCGCATCTTGATTGACTGTAGTGGCAGGAGTACCACTAATTACGGGTGGAGTATTTGTTGGAACGATATCAGCAGAAATATTTGCCAACGTTATCCTTTGAAATTCGAAATTCTGAACTTGTGCACTATCTTGAGCTTCATAGGTTACTTCAATTTTTGTAACAAGATCATATCCCGAACTTGGCCAAGCCGGACTAAATGCAAATTCACTAATTAAAACGCCAGGGTATGAGATAACAGGAGATGGGATATTTTCGTAGTCGCTAAATAGAACATGGGTAGCAATTATCTCACCACTATAGTTATAAAGGGTTATATCGAAACGAGGAATATCTTGACCACCACCAAAATCACCCACAGCGATGTCAACAAGCGTAAACGACTTCATTGTATTGCCACCTTCAGCTTGAAAAGTGACCGTGTTTGTTGCCTGATTAGTATCTAGCCAGTAAAGGATATTATCGACACCGTCAAAACCATTACTGACAATGAACTTATCGCCCTGCGTTTTAAAACCTACTCCCCCTGAATCAGTACCTCCTAAGTTCCCAAAGTCATAAGTACCATCGCTAGTGCCTAAAGTCATAGCATTTGCTGTCGCAACAGTGCCCGATAGAATCAAAATGAGAAGAAACAGCAGGTTCGATAAAGCAGATCCTACTTGTCCAAAGTACTGTCGACAATCCATTGTAATCCCTACCTCGTTTCAAGAAATATCATCGCGCACAGCAAAAGCACCCAATTGCATATAGAATAAACGTATAGCACAGTTTGAAATATTACCGCTTCCTTACACCGAGGCATTTATGCCGAAAACTCAGCAATACTTGTAATTAACTAACTAAGAGATAGAGGGATTTTCATGGAATTTATAATGGGCGGCACAATATTATTTGGTGGTAATTTCGCTCCAAAAGATTGGGCTTTTTGCGGTGGACAACTAATATCAATCAGTGAAAATCAGGCTCTTTTTGCAATCTTAGGGACTACATGGGGAGGTGATGGACGTACTAATTTCGCTCTCCCTGATTTACGAAGTCGCGTTCCATCAGGTCCAGGGAAAGCTCCTGGTATAACCGTCGAAACAATAGAGGGTCGTATGTTTGGTAATGACTTGACCCAATTATCCATTAAACATATGCCTAACCACTCACATACTGCGCAATTTTCACCGTCAGGAGGAAGTCCCTCGCTTACAGCGACTTCCCAATCAGAAGCAACTGCAAAAATGTTTGTCTCTGATTCAGACGGCGCAACCAATCAACCTACAGGCAATTATTTAGCGACGACCAAAGATGGTCGAAATGACGGCGACAATATCTATAACGATAGTAAGGGAACATCATTTCTTGCTGAACAGGCAATAGATGTTGAGGTTAATACCACAACAACTATTACTGGAACAGGTAGTACTGGTGGCACGGTTACTGTCGGAGTAACTGGTAATGGGGAGAAATTTAGCACCATCCAGCCGACATTAGGAATAAACTATATTATTGCAATACAGGGGACTTTCCCTTCTAGGAACTAAAGCGAAAGTAATATTATACATCAGCAACCTTCCACATGAATCAGCCGTGTGCTAAACGATATAGTTAATATAACACCTGCATTATGGAGAGCTAAATTGCTCTCCTGCTGTTAACTGGAAACGTTCAGCGAATGCCCCACCCGAAAAAACACCCTCATTGACCGAGAGTATATCAAAGCGCAATGCCCCGCCCCTAGCTGATATGACTAACCCCTCGGGTTCGCCAATGTGCAAAACAGTCCCAAAAGGAACGCCATAATCAGCATGGTCGACTAAAGTTGCTTGTAACAATCCAATATATGATTGTTTCCAAACAACAAGTGCACCATTGAATAACGGATTTCCAGCTCTGGCCATTGCCGTAATATCGGCGGCTGTCATCGTTTGCCAATTAACCATTAAATCTTGCTGACTTGGTATAGGAGCAACACTAATTTCACCTTGTTGAGGTACCCCTTCAAGTGTCCCGGCACTTAATGTTTTTAAAAATTTTGTCACCAAGGCTGGCGACCGCTGGGCAATGGTATGACCAAGGCTGTTAAAAGTATCATTGGGGTGCAATGGCAATGATTCTTGAAACATCATATCGCCAGCATCAAGTTCTGGCTCAACTTTTATGATACTGATTGCTGTCTGCGTTTCATTGTTTCTAATCTGCCAATACAGTGGCATCGCGCCCCGGTATTTAGGAAGGTAAGAAGCATGTAGGTTATAGGTTCCTATAGTAAAGCTATCGAGAATAATCGAAGGTAACCGGTGTGAAAAAGTATAAACCAACCCAATATTAGCCCCCCATATTTCTACTTGGAAAACAACTTGCTCAGGGGCACCGGGCTGGTATCGAATATAGGGGATCTTTGCTTGTTGCAATTGCAGTTCTAACTGATAGGAATCAGTATCAACTCGACCATTTAATACAACACCAACCAATGTATCTTTCGCTAAAAGTGAATTAATCACTGGAATTACAGCACTACTTGCGGCAAAAATGACAACCTTTTGATTTAGTTCAGACATTATTGCTTCCTTTTCAAAATTAGCTTACTTCGCTATCGTTGCCATGAAACCTGGTAATCCATTCAGTCGATAATAAAATTTCAATTTATCACCACTTTTTACCATTAAGTCTCCTGGCTTAGCATCTTGAGGCGTATAATTTATACAAACTTGCATATCTGGTAATGGATGTGTGATGCCGGATTCATATTCGTTTAATACCTCTTCGTTGTAGACCTTTATTTGAGTGCAAATAATAATCAAAGGCTGTTCTGGTATTACGCTTTCAGATGGAATAACTATTTCTTCACACTCAATAAGGCTAGTTGAACTATCTACAACATAATCTTTAAGATCAATGAGTGTCTTCGTGTTTAAGCGTAAGATTTCACCGAGTTCTACTCTTTGATTACAACCAATAATTTCCTGACTAACATCACACGCACGACCATTTTCCTCTTTCCACTTTTCGATAAACTCTTTCTGCCCTACAGTTAAAACAGCATATAACATAATATCTTGTGGAAGAAAGATACCATTTGGATCCATAATCCTAGCAAAGTGACGTGCTATAGCCACATGCCCTTCCCTACTCAGGCCATGCTGCAATGATTCTAATACAACTATATTAATTGAGGTACTGGACTCATATTTACAGGCATCTTGACAATAGAAATTACGAATAAATTCATGTAAACCAAGCTCATTGGTCACAGCCTTTAAGCTCAAAACGGCACCAGGTTGAAGGTCGATAAACGTTACCTGTATATCATTCCCATTATATAGCCCATTAGTTTTATAATAACTTAATAGGGGTAATAGCAACGGTGCAAAAGGCCCACAGGCCGGATAAACAATATGAACCGGAGAGTTATTATCTAACTTTAATTGAGAAACGGCTTGATGTACTGATCTAAGATATGCTCGTACTCGAAGCGTATCTTTCACTGATGTTATACAATTATCAGGTGAAATAATTAGACCATGACGAGAAATGAACTGACGTGAGCGATACATAGGCGATATATCAGCGTGCGTATATATCATTTTCAACTGTTTGAATATTACCTTTAACTGTAAATCTAACCCCTTTTTATCTAACGATTTATTACTTAACATGTCATCAACAAGCTGGTTTAAATTTTCAGATAAACAATTATCATTGCTCTCGACTCGAGGAGTTTCAGTCGATGGGTTAATGACATTCCCCCCAGCCAACTGTTGACGCAATTCATCGTTTAATAAACCTGTCGAAAGTATGGGGTTCATCTTTATATCACAAGGCTCCAGAGCCTCCTTTTGTTTCTTCGGCTTATTCATTGAACATCCTTTTATACCCAAAGAATCAATAAAAATAACCGCAATGGAAAAACCAATGCGGTTGTTATTAAACAATACTGCATATATTGTAATAATCTAACAAATCATCATACCATTACCGAATCAACTTCTAACTTCTGTCATTTAAGACCTGATTAATGTTGATGGTCATACATATGAACCTCTCAAAATTCCATTCCAAGTTGCTTCTTAAGCCAATGGTTGACTACACAATCGAAAACCAAATGAATTCTCGGCTGTGAGCCACGGTGGTAAACCGAATGTTCAATATCTGCATTAATGAACCACAACTCCCCTTCCCTAATAACCAAACTTTCGCCACCAACAACGAATTCAACCTTCGGATCACCTTGTAAGCAATAATGAAGGCGCACCTGACCATTTTTCGGCGATAGCCCTTTATCACGATGTGGCTTTATGACGGCCCCAGGAGTAAGCTTCATCAACCTTGCAGACAAAATAGAACAAGGAAAACGGTGAAAGAACCTATTAATATCAGCAAAATGTTCTAATGCTAAATAGTTTTCGAACTGCTCAGGATCTGAGGAGGCTTCTAAACTAAACGCCTGTAATATAGGTGAGTGCATCTTATACTTCCGTAACCCCCTCAAAGGAATAACGCTCCACTCACCTTCAAAACATACTTTGTTAACATGCATTAACCATTGTCTATCGTCGATTTTTGCGGTACTACACCACTGCGAATTAGACAATAGCTGCACTTCCTGTGCAGTTAATTGAAGAAAATTCATCATACCAGCATCGAATCAACTTCTAACTCTTGTCCTTTAAACACTTTAAAGTCGCTTGCAGCAAATCGAACACGGCCTCTTTTGCGTTCTATGAGTAATGGTCCGAAGATTCCTTCGGATTGCAATTTATCGGCAAGTTGCTTTCTTGCTCGATGGATTTGAATATTGACATGATTTTCTGACAAACCAATATCTTTGGTTAATTGCTCTATCGTACGCCAACCTTGCAAATGTTCTGGAAGTTGGTCTTGTTTGTCCTGACCTTTATATCGAGCTAATAAGGCGGTTAAGTAATGATGGCTACGGGTTTCACAATCTATATCAGCGCGACTGTTTTTTAACGTAAGTTCGGTAAGCTCTTCATCTTGGCTAATGTTGAAGATATAGCATAGGTCATTGTCTACATTATCATTTGTAACAAGTGTTTCTTTATCTGCGGCATCTGCCCCTTTAATTAATTTCCACATCGAGTCGGAAAATTCAAGTAGCTCGCCATCATATAATTTAGTGGGCGTTGAATCATTAATCGTTTCACAGTACCAACATTTTTCAACCACATCATAAAATATGATAACTTCTGGAGAGTCTTCAGATGGTAAGAAGTGATAGTGCTCAAGCAATATAGGAGGCGATTCGAGAGAATTTTGTTCTTTGTCAGAAACAAAGGGAACTAATACATCTTTAGGCTCATCAAGGTTAGTAACGATAAATGTAATATTCTTTTTATTGGCAAAACAGATACTATCGTTAACAGCAAGTTGATAGAGTTTATTCGGTTGAATTGCTTTATTGTTAACCCACACACCATTTTTACTGAGGTCTCTTAGGTACCACTTATCATCAATCCACTCAATAACTGCATGTATTCTAGAAATCTCAGGGTTATCAACCAACGTATCTACCGCCGTCGCTAAGCGGCCAAATTGATGAAACGTTTTTAAAAATAGTGGATAACTTGAATTTAACGAAGTCAGGTATGCCATAGTTCATCCTTGCTGTAAGCTATTGAGTAACTTAATCTCAGGCCTGTTAATAACCTTATAATTACATCCTAGTTTGACTCTTGTTCAACGTCTATTACGACAATATTACACATCATTCGCTAACCTCAACTTTATCGTTAATTTAAATATATAACCCTAACGGATTAATACTATTTTCATTTTTCGCTTCATTTAACCATTTTAATTTTAGTGGCACTTGATACAAACGCTCATTCGCTAGCTGAGGCCAAATATGACAAAACCCAGGAACAAAAACTTTTACTGTATGAAGAGGTATAGGAGCACGACTGTAATCAAGTACTAAAGTTTCAAGTTGTACATTACTCAGTTTCTCAACAATCGCTAAGATGTCCTCTTTCATATCGTCTGAACTAGTCGTAAATGGTACTTCTGCTTCAAGCGCATCATTCGGGTGTAAATAAGCGCCATCCTCTATCTCATCGAATATGAATGGTGCCCCTTGCTGGTTTCGAATGGGTATTAATTGGCATAATTCAGTCAGTGCACGCTGAGCCGCTAATTCAGGTTGTAGATGACAGCCAAACCCAAATATGTAACCACCATTCTCCTTATGCCGCCCGACAGCCACCATTGCTGGCACACCTAAATCGTGAGTAACATCTAAAACCCAAAAGTGATACGTTTTACTTAATGTTTGCTCAAGAGGTACATAAAAGTCGCGGTCAATTCGTGATAAGTCAAAAGCGGGACGCTCTATTTGGTTATACCACCAAATCGCAGTGGCATCACGTTCGATTAACTCATACAACCCTTGCAAAATTGCTTCTTCCAGAGTGTTACCAGCAGCAGCACCATTTGAGTGCCAGCGACCAAATTTTTCATCATCAAAACGCTGAGTCGTTGTCTGTTTTTGTGGTATTTCAATATTTGAAAAACAGCATGTCAGTGGTACGTAAACGTGTTCATCATTAGTCAATGACCAAGTCGCTAGCCAGTGTATAGGTTCGTTTTTATACGGTATTGAGGCTTGTACTCGCTCTGCTTCACTATCATTACTATCTGCAAACCGTCGATATTGTTTAATACTATAAGGAGTAAGATCCTGAAAGCTCACATGGCGTTTCGTTAACTCAACTGGTCGAGCTTTATATAGCGGCTCGTCCCCCTTAAACTGTGCATTTGACCGCTCGATAGCCTCACATAAAGCACTCGCTTGTGATTGTTCACGGCTAACGCCTTTACCCAAACAAATTTGCACAAAGCTATTTTGATCAAACTCCGCCAATTCAGTACTTATTGGTGATTTAAAAAAACCTGTACGATAAATTTTTATCGCGGTATTTTTTGTCACGTTAAATAGATCTAAATGATTAATAACCCCAGTCACAGGACTAACGAAAGGCATTAGTTTACTGACGGTAAAATCAGCATGAATACTTCTAGAACCTCCGTCTTTTCTGAAGTGACTTAGGCAACTTTCAAGCCTTAATGGGACATTAAAACGTGCTAATAATGTTTTAGACTCATCGATCTTTGGTGGAAAGCAATGTAACTGAGCATCCCTTGTATCAACATCATAAATAGCTAATTGATGTTGCTGGTTTCTATACTGAGAAACCAGCATATTTACAAGCTCTTGGCACTGTTCATCATTCAACATAGAGTCGGCTTTAAAAGCATAGCTATGAGTACGCTCTGGCCACTTTTTCATCAACCACTTTCTGACAGGTTGATTATCTAAAATCAATTTTTGGAATTGATTAAACAAGCCTATTTCATCGTTGGAAAACTTGGAGCTAACCCATAGACTTTGCCCGCTGGTTTTAACAACAATAAAATCAGTCTTTATCTTTAAATCATTAATATTAGGATCAAGAAAGTCATCAACCAGTATGATATACAACGATGAACTAGTAGCTACATTGTTTAAGAATAGCCTCATCGCATTTTTAACAGCCATCACTGCATGAGAAGGTAATGCTGATAAATTTACAAATTGACAAATTTCATTTAAACAACAT
>NZ_JAKJSI010000006.1:0-3034 GCF_050336695.1 Photobacterium minamisatsumaniensis
GGGCTGGGGCTGCTCCTAGTACGAGAGGACCGGAGTGGACGAACCTCTGGTGTTCGGGTTGTCACGCCAGTGGCATTGCCCGGTAGCTAAGTTCGGAATCGATAAGCGCTGAAAGCATCTAAGCGCGAAGCGAGCCCTGAGATGAGTCATCCCTGATACTTTAAGTATCCTAAAGGGTTGTTGGAGACTACGACGTAGATAGGTCAGGTGTGTAAGTGCTGCGAGGCATTGAGCTAACTGATACTAATTGCCCGTGAGGCTTAACCATACAACACCCAAGGGGTTTTTAACGAACCCAACAAACACTTGAATGGGAAGCGAGAACTAGTCAGATTTTCCCAGATTGCTTATTGACTGCCAGAAGGCGGTAAATAAAAACAGAATTTGCTTGGCGGCCATAGCATTATGGACCCACCTGATCCCATGCCGAACTCAGTAGTGAAACGTAATAGCGCCGATGGTAGTGTGGGGTTTCCCCATGTGAGAGTAGGACATCGCCAGGCTCCCAATTTGAGAGCCCGTTGGCAACAACGGGCTTTTATTTCGCTCCCACTGATTGTAATGTGAGCGACGTCAACAGAAGGTTTTTACTTTTCAATCAAGCGATGAAAAAGTTGAAAATTTTGTCTTGACTGGATATCAGAAACGCGTATTATACGCCTCCTGACTGGCTAAAGCACAACGTGCCAAGGCATTGAAAGTCAACGTTCTTTAACAATTTGACCATGCAATCTGTGTGGGCACTCGTGAAAAAGTTAAGTCAAAAGATTTATCAATGAACTGAGTGACCAATACAAAATAACGCCAGCTATAGTAGATAACGAAGCTTCGGCACAGTCAATTCGAATGTCATGACTAGCTTCTAGTTATTGATGTTCAATCAGTATTCGTTGAGCCGGTCGAGAGACCACAAAAATTCTAATTGAAGAGTTTGATCATGGCTCAGATTGAACGCTGGCGGCAGGCCTAACACATGCAAGTCGAGCGGCAGCGACAACAACAATCCTTCGGGGGCGTTAATGGGCGGCGAGCGGCGGACGGGTGAGTAATGCCTGGGAATATGCCTTAGTGTGGGGGATAACTATTGGAAACGATAGCTAATACCGCATAACGTCTTCGGACCAAAGAGGGGGACCTTCGGGCCTCTCGCGCTAAGATTAGCCCAGGTGGGATTAGCTAGTTGGTGGGGTAATGGCTCACCAAGGCGACGATCCCTAGCTGGTTTGAGAGGATGATCAGCCACACTGGAACTGAGACACGGTCCAGACTCCTACGGGAGGCAGCAGTGGGGAATATTGCACAATGGGGGAAACCCTGATGCAGCCATGCCGCGTGTATGAAGAAGGCCTTCGGGTTGTAAAGTACTTTCAGTCGTGAGGAAGGGGTAGTCATTAATAGTGGYTGCCTTTGACGTTAGCGACAGAAGAAGCACCGGCTAACTCCGTGCCAGCAGCCGCGGTAATACGGAGGGTGCGAGCGTTAATCGGAATTACTGGGCGTAAAGCGCATGCAGGCGGTCTGTTAAGCAAGATGTGAAAGCCCGGGGCTCAACCTCGGAACCGCATTTTGAACTGGCAGACTAGAGTCTTGTAGAGGGGGGTAGAATTTCAGGTGTAGCGGTGAAATGCGTAGAGATCTGAAGGAATACCGGTGGCGAAGGCGGCCCCCTGGACAAAGACTGACGCTCAGATGCGAAAGCGTGGGGAGCAAACAGGATTAGATACCCTGGTAGTCCACGCCGTAAACGATGTCTACTTGGAGGCTGTTCCCTTGAGGAGTGGCTTTCGGAGCTAACGCGTTAAGTAGACCGCCTGGGGAGTACGGTCGCAAGATTAAAACTCAAATGAATTGACGGGGGCCCGCACAAGCGGTGGAGCATGTGGTTTAATTCGATGCAACGCGAAGAACCTTACCTACTCTTGACATCCAGAGAAGCCAGCAGAGATGCAGGTGTGCCTTCGGGARCTCTGAGACAGGTGCTGCATGGCTGTCGTCAGCTCGTGTTGTGAAATGTTGGGTTAAGTCCCGCAACGAGCGCAACCCCTATCCTTGTTTGCCAGCRCGTAATGGTGGGAACTCCAGGGAGACTGCCGGTGATAAACCGGAGGAAGGTGGGGACGACGTCAAGTCATCATGGCCCTTACGAGTAGGGCTACACACGTGCTACAATGGCGTATACAGAGGGCTGCCAACCAGCGATGGTGAGCGAATCCCACAAAGTACGTCGTAGTCCGGATTGGAGTCTGCAACTCGACTCCATGAAGTCGGAATCGCTAGTAATCGTAGATCAGAATGCTACGGTGAATACGTTCCCGGGCCTTGTACACACCGCCCGTCACACCATGGGAGTGGGCTGCACCAGAAGTAGATAGCTTAACCYTTCGGGGAGGGCGTTTACCACGGTGTGGTTCATGACTGGGGTGAAGTCGTAACAAGGTAGCCCTAGGGGAACCTGGGGCTGGATCACCTCCTTAACGATATGACCTGCTGTTTTATGCAGTGTCCACACAGATTGCTTGGTAAAATGTCAAAGAATGGCAAAAGCGCTAATGAATAACGTCAGTTATTGATTAACGCTTTTTGCGTTATGCTCTTTAACAATCTGGAAAGCTGACTAGTAAATTCAATCGAATGATTGGATTACAATAGTTTTTATCGAAAGATAAAAACGAGTTCTCAAAACAAACACATTCAAGTGTCTTGTGTAAGAGTCCGGCGAAAACAAATAATTCTCTTTAATTAGAGAGTGAACCTTGGTTGTTGCCATACGAAACCTCTTGGGGTTGTATGGTTAAGTGACTAAGCGTACACGGTGGATGCCTGGGCAGTCAGAGGCGATGAAGGACGTATTAACTTGCGATAAGCGTAGATTAGGCAGTAAAAGCCACTTGAGTCTACGATTTCCGAATGGGGAAACCCAGCTGCATAAGCAGTTATCGTTACATGAATACATAGTGTAACGAGGCGAACCGGGGGAACTGAAACATCTAAGTACCCCGAGGAAGAGAAATCAACCGAGATTCCGGCAGTAGCG
>NZ_JAKJSI010000007.1:0-981 GCF_050336695.1 Photobacterium minamisatsumaniensis
GCACCAGAAGTAGATAGCTTAACCCTTCGGGGAGGGCGTTTACCACGGTGTGGTTCATGACTGGGGTGAAGTCGTAACAAGGTAGCCCTAGGGGAACCTGGGGCTGGATCACCTCCTTAACGATATGACCTGCTGTTTTATGCAGTGTCCACACAGATTGCTTGGTCGAAATGTAAGAGAGCGCGAATGTTGCCCAACAACATTCGCAAGTAACACTTAGTCCCATTCGTCTAGAGGCCTAGGACACCGCCCTTTCACGGCGGTAACAGGGGTTCGACTCCCCTATGGGACGCCACGGGTCGTTAGCTCAGTTGGTAGAGCAGTTGACTTTTAATCAATTGGTCGCAGGTTCGAATCCTGCACGACCCACCATTCTTCCCCACGAAGGAAGTAAAACAACCGAGGGCGATTAGCTCAGTTGGGAGAGCACCTCCCTTACAAGGAGGGGGTCACTGGTTCGAGCCCGGTATCGCCCACCATCTTCTCTTTTGAGAAAACTTCTACCAAAGAAGTAAAACGTTGGGGCTATAGCTCAGCTGGGAGAGCGCCTGCCTTGCACGCAGGAGGTCTGCGGTTCGATCCCGCATAGCTCCACCACTTTCTAAATACATTCTTATGAGTGTGATTAGAAAGTGGAATATTTGTCTCTGTAGAGATAGAAAAAACACATGCTCTTTAACAATCTGGAAAGCTGACTAGTAAATTCAATCGAATGATTGGATTACAATAGTTTTTATCGAAAGATAAAAACGAGTTCTCAAAACAAACACATTCAAGTGTCTTGTGTAAGAGTCCGGCGAAAACAAATAATTCTCTTTAATTAGAGAGTGAACCTTGGTTGTTGCCATACGAAACCTCTTGGGGTTGTATGGTTAAGTGACTAAGCGTACACGGTGGATGCCTGGGCAGTCAGAGGCGATGAAGGACGTATTAACTTGCGATAAGCGTAGATTAGGCAGTAAAAGCCACTTGAGTCTACGA
>NZ_JAKJSI010000008.1:0-4029 GCF_050336695.1 Photobacterium minamisatsumaniensis
GTGAATACGTTCCCGGGCCTTGTACACACCGCCCGTCACACCATGGGAGTGGGCTGCACCAGAAGTAGATAGCTTAACCCTTCGGGGAGGGCGTTTACCACGGTGTGGTTCATGACTGGGGTGAAGTCGTAACAAGGTAGCCCTAGGGGAACCTGGGGCTGGATCACCTCCTTAACGATATGACCTGCTGTTTTATGCAGTGTCCACACAGATTGCTTGGTTAAAATGTAAAAGAACGTGAAAGACTTGGGTCTGTAGCTCAGGTGGTTAGAGCGCACCCCTGATAAGGGTGAGGTCGGTGGTTCRAGTCCACTCAGACCCACCACTTTCTCTCCCAGAGAAAGTGTGTGAGAGTTTTTCAAACGTTGGGGTTATAGCTCAGCTGGGAGAGCGCCTGCCTTGCACGCAGGAGGTCTGCGGTTCGATCCCGCATAGCTCCACCACTCTTTAAGCGCATTTCGTGATGAAATGAGTGTCCTTAAAAAGTGGAAACCTTTTCGAAGGTCAACACATGTTCTTTAACAATCTGGAAAGCTGACTAGTAAATTGAATCTTAGAGATTCAATTACAAATGTATCTTCCATCTTTTAATAAGAACAAAATACGAGTTCTCAAAACAAACACATTCAAGTGTCTTGTGTAAGAGTCCGGCGAAAACAAATAATTCTCTTTTATAGAGAGTGAACCTTGGTTGTTGCCATACGAAACCTCTTGGGGTTGTATGGTTAAGTGACTAAGCGTACACGGTGGATGCCTGGGCAGTCAGAGGCGATGAAGGACGTATTAACTTGCGATAAGCGTAGATTAGGCAGTAAAAGCCACTTGAGTCTACGATTTCCGAATGGGGAAACCCAGCTGCATAAGCAGTTATCGTTACGTGAATACATAGCGTAACGAGGCGAACCGGGGGAACTGAAACATCTAAGTACCCCGAGGAAGAGAAATCAACCGAGATTCCGGCAGTAGCGGCGAGCGAAACCGGATTAGCCCTTAAGCGGCTTTAGCGTTAGGTGAAGGTGTTGGAAAACACAGCGATACAGGGTGATAGCCCCGTAACCGACAATGCTTTAGTCGTGAAATCGAGTAGGACGGGACACGTGATATCCTGTTTGAACATGGGGGGACCATCCTCCAAGGCTAAATACTCCTGACTGACCGATAGTGAACCAGTACCGTGAGGGAAAGGCGAAAAGAACCCCTGTGAGGGGAGTGAAATAGAACCTGAAACCGTGTACGTACAAGCAGTAGGAGCACCTTCGTGGTGTGACTGCGTACCTTTTGTATAATGGGTCAGCGACTTAATTTTAGTAGCAAGGTTAACCGATTAGGGGAGCCGTAGGGAAACCGAGTCTTAACTGGGCGTACAGTTGCTAGGATTAGACCCGAAACCAGGTGATCTAGCCATGGGCAGGTTGAAGGTGAGGTAACACTTACTGGAGGACCGAACCGACTAATGTTGAAAAATTAGCGGATGACTTGTGGCTAGGGGTGAAAGGCCAATCAAACCTGGAGATAGCTGGTTCTCCCCGAAAGCTATTTAGGTAGCGCCTCGGACGAATACTACTGGGGGTAGAGCACTGTTAAGGCTAGGGGGTCATCCCGACTTACCAACCCTTTGCAAACTCCGAATACCAGTAAGTACTATCCGGGAGACACACGGCGGGTGCTAACGTCCGTCGTGGAGAGGGAAACAACCCAGACCGCCAGCTAAGGTCCCAAAGTTATAGCTAAGTGGGAAACGATGTGGGAAGGCTCAGACAGCCAGGATGTTGGCTTAGAAGCAGCCATCATTTAAAGAAAGCGTAATAGCTCACTGGTCGAGTCGGCCTGCGCGGAAGATTTAACGGGGCTAAGCTATACACCGAAGCTGCGGCAATRTGACTTGTCAYATTGGGTAGGGGAGCGTTCTGTAAGCCGTTGAAGGTGTGTCGTAAGGCATGCTGGAGGTATCAGAAGTGCGAATGCTGACATGAGTAACGATAAAGGGAGTGAAAAACTCCCTCGCCGGAAGATCAAGGGTTCCTGTCCAACGTTAATCGGGGCAGGGTGAGTCGACCCCTAAGGCGAGGCCGAAAGGCGTAGTCGATGGGAAACGGGTTAATATTCCCGTACTGCTTGCAACTGCGATGGGGGGACGGAGAAGGCTAGGTGGGCTTGGCGACGGTTGTCCAAGTTCAAGGGTGTAGGCTGTANTCTTAGGCAAATCCGGGANTACACTAGGCTGAGACCCGATGTCGAGCCGCTACGGCGGTGAAGCCATTGATGCCATGCTTCCGGGAAAAGCCTCTAAGCGATAGGTTGTAAGCAATCGTACCCCAAACCGACACAGGTGATCAGGTAGAGAATACCAAGGCGCTTGAGAGAACTCGGGTGAAGGAACTAGGCAAAATGGTACCGTAACTTCGGGAGAAGGTACGCTGCYGRCGGTGAYGRGACTTGCTCYCTAAGCTGCYGGNAGTCGCAGATACCAGGTGGCTGCAACTGTTTATTAAAAACACAGCACTGTGCAAAATCGAAAGATGACGTATACGGTGTGACGCCTGCCCGGTGCCGGAAGGTTAATTGATGGGGTTAGACTTCGGTCGACGCTCTTGATCGAAGCCCCGGTAAACGGCGGCCGTAACTATAACGGTCCTAAGGTAGCGAAATTCCTTGTCGGGTAAGTTCCGACCTGCACGAATGGCGTAATGATGGCCACGCTGTCTCCACCCGAGACTCAGTGAAATTGAAATCGCAGTGAAGATGCTGTGTACCCGCGGCTAGACGGAAAGACCCCGTGAACCTTTACTACAGCTTGGCACTGAACATTGACCCTACATGTGTAGGATAGGTGGGAGCCTTTGAAGCATTGTCGCTAGATGATGTGGAGGCAATCTTGAAATACCACCCTTGTATGCTTGATGTTCTAACGTCGCCCCCTTATCGGGGGTGCGGACAGTGCCTGGTGGGTAGTTTGACTGGGGCGGTCTCCTCCCAAAGCGTAACGGAGGAGCACGAAGGTGGGCTAATCACGGTCGGACATCGTGAGGTTAGTGCAATGGCATAAGCCCGCTTGACTGCGAGAATGACAATTCGAGCAGGTGCGAAAGCAGGTCATAGTGATCCGGTGGTTCTGAATGGAAGGGCCATCGCTCAACGGATAAAAGGTACTCCGGGGATAACAGGCTGATACCGCCCAAGAGTTCATATCGACGGCGGTGTTTGGCACCTCGATGTCGGCTCATCACATCCTGGGGCTGAAGTCGGTCCCAAGGGTATGGCTGTTCGCCATTTAAAGTGGTACGCGAGCTGGGTTTAGAACGTCGTGAGACAGTTCGGTCCCTATCTGCCGTGGGCGTTGGATGATTGAAGGGGGCTGCTCCTAGTACGAGAGGACCGGAGTGGACGAACCTCTGGTGTTCGGGTTGTCACGCCAGTGGCATTGCCCGGTAGCTAAGTTCGGAATCGATAAGCGCTGAAAGCATCTAAGCGCGAAGCGAGCCCTGAGATGAGTCATCCCTGATACTTTAAGTATCCTAAAGGGTTGTTGGAGACTACGACGTAGATAGGTCAGGTGTGTAAGTGCTGCGAGGCATTGAGCTAACTGATACTAATTGCCCGTGAGGCTTAACCATACAACACCCAAGGGGTTTTTTACGGACTCCACGAAGCACTTGAATGGTGTTTGAGAACTAGTCAGATTTTCCCAGATTGCTATTTGCTGCCATAAGGCRGTAGATAAAACAGAATTTGCTTGGCGGCCATAGCATTATGGACCCACCTGATCCCATGCCGAACTCAGTAGTGAAACGTAATAGCGCCGATGGTAGTGTGGGGTTTCCCCATGTGAGAGTAGGACATCGCCAGGCTCCCAATTTAGATATTCATATTGAACGATGGATATCGGATAGATACGYRAGTATTTATCACCGTGTGGAGCGGTAGTTCAGTTGGTTAGAATACCGGCCTGTCACGCCGGGGGTCGCGGGTTCGAGTCCCGTCCGCTCCGCCACTTATACTAAACCCGAGTCTAACGACTCGGGTTTTTTT
>NZ_JAKJSI010000009.1:0-7162 GCF_050336695.1 Photobacterium minamisatsumaniensis
CTATTGTGGTTTTTTTCATACTATTCCCTTATGTTTTTTAACAAATGATAAATGATAAATGATAAATGGTAAAAGCCATCACCTAAAAAAAGCTAAAACGCCTTTAATGCAATAGTATGGCTATTAACGAAATAGCGCAATCAATCTGCGGTATTGTCATAAAACTATTTTAGTTATAAATTATGTAATTGGCTCAAAAAACATCAAAATGTTGGTTAAAAATGAGGGTGGAGCACTTCTCGTTAACAACTTTTGCTCGCTGTGGGCTAAGCCTCATTCGGAACGATTGATAACAGTATATTAAAAGCAATAATCGAGACTTAATCTTAGTATAGAGTAACGGTGTAATTTAACTAAACGTTTAAGCTCAGCAGTTTAAATGTAAACTGCGACGACTAAAGCTGTTTGACGATCGCAGGTGTTTTATAAGCAGAACTTTATGTAGAAGCTATTTAACACTTAGAACAGTGAAATTCACACTTCAATATCTTAAAAAAATGTGTAAAATAGCCACCAGTTTTTTAAGTGATTTACCACATAACATTTTCTATTTTATTCGGTCTTTAGGAGCCATAACCTAAGGGCGGTAGCATGGAAAAATGTCTTCTTATGTTGACTTAACCACCTTGGTTAAACAACATACCCAGTACCCAGTACCCAGTACCCAGTACCCAGTACCCAGTACCCAGTACCCAGTTAACGGTAGTAGAATCCGTTGATTAATGTTTAATCGTAAATTAATTTTCGTGTCTTGTTGATATTCTCAATGAGGCTATATGCTACCTAGCACCTAGCACCTAGCACCTAGCACCTAGCACCTAGCACCTAGCACCTAGCACCTAGCACCTAGCACCTAGCACCCATTACTTTCATTTCGATTATTAAATAATATGCATTTCACAAAGAAGCTTATAATTACCGCGATGGCGACGGCCATGCTTGCGGGCTGTACTGTGCCTGGATCGCACTTGAGTGTAGATAACAAGAACGTTGTCGCCACAAATCAAGGTGAAAATTCAGATATTTCGGAACAGATTAATGTATACCCATTAACCGCCAGTGCCGTTAATCAATTCAAAGCGCCAAAAACGTATTCACAAATCAATACCGCTCTTGATGCGGAATTGGCACGTTACCAGTACCGTATTGGCCCTGGTGATATTCTAAACGTAACAATTTGGGATCATCCTGAATTAACTATTCCTGCGGGTTCTTACCGTAGTTCTACCGAAGCGGGTAACTGGGTACATGCCGACGGTACTATATTTTACCCTTATATAGGCTTGGTAAAAGTTGAAGGCAAAACGGTTACCGAAGTTCGTAACGAAATGGCGAAGCGGTTGGCCGAATTTATTGAAAGCCCACAAGTTGATGTAAATGTAGCGTCTTTTCGTTCACAAAAAGCGTACATTACCGGCGAGGTCGATAAAGCCGGACAGCAAGCCATCACCAATGTACCGTTAACATTATTAGATGCGATTAACCGCGCGGGTGGTTTAGCAGAAGATGCAGATTGGCGTAACGTGACCTTAACCCGTAATGGCACAGAAGAAAGTCTTTCTTTGTATGCCTTAATGCAACGTGGCGATTTAACCCAAAACCGCTTACTTCGCCCTGGTGATATTGTACATGTCCCACGAAACGATGCACAAAAAGTATTTGTGATGGGTGAAGTTAACGACCCCAAATTACTAAAAATTGATCGCGCAGGTATGAGCCTGACTGAAGCACTGAGCAATGTTGGTGGCATAAACGAATTGTCTGCTGATGCTACTGGCGTATTTGTTATTCGTAGCAATGTGAATGCCAATAAAAATGATGGTTCATTGGCTGATGTATATCAATTAAATATTAAAGATGCATCAGCATTGGTAATAGGTACGGAATTTGACTTGCAACCTTACGATATTGTGTATGTCACTGCAGCGCCATTAACGCGTTGGAATCGTGTTATCGCTCAATTACTACCAACAATCAGTGGCTTTAATAACCTCACTGAAGGTGTAAATCGTGTAAGAACATGGTAGAAAACTGTCATATGTATGAAAGTCTACTGATTTAGCTATTATGCGAAACTTAAAGGACGATGTAATACCGTGTACATCGTTGCTTAACATTTGATATTAAGTTGAAACTATTTATGAGTGTTACCCAAAATATCCCGGTAAAAAATAACGACTCAGATGAGATCGATTTGGGAAAGCTGTTCGGTATTTTACTTGACAACCGTTGGAGCATTATAGCAACCACTTTTGTTTTTGCTATTTTAGGAATAGCCTATGCTTTATTAGCCTCTCCAATTTATAAAGCCGATGGCTTACTACAGGTAGAGCAAAAAAGCTCTGGTATGTCTGCATTAGGTGATATGGGCGAACTATTTTCTAGTGAGTCTTCGTCATCTACAGAAATTGAAATCATTAAATCACGCATGATTCTAGGCCAAACCGTCGATAAGCTAAACCAAACTACGGTTGCTACGCCTAACTACTTGCCTGTTATCGGTAAAGGGCTAGCGCGTATCCAAGGAACACAACATAAGATTTCGGTTAGCCGTTTTGATATACCGAGCTATATTGGTGTTCCCGTCTTTACATTAGTGGTAACGGATGGTCAAAAAGGCACGTTTGAGTTAATTGATAGTAATGAACGGAGCGTGCTTAACGGTAAAGTGGGTGAGCTAGTACAAAAGAGTAATTTTACGCTGTTTGTTACTGACCTATTAGCAGACAATGGTGATACATTTACACTGGCAAAACGTTCACGCTTAGATGCAATTCAATCATTACAAAGTAATTTGACGGTGAGTGAACGTGGTAAGCAAACCGGCATTTTACAGTTGTCGCTAGAAGGTGAAAACCGCAAGACGATTGAAAAAACACTTAATGATATCAGCCAAAATTACTTTTTACAGAATGTGGAGCGAAATTCAGCTGAGGCGGAAAATAGCTTGCAATTTTTGCGCGCTCACTTACCTGATATTAAAATAGAGCTGACCAGTTCAGAAGATAAGCTAAATAGCTTCCGTCAAGACAATGAGTCTATCGATTTGGGGTTAGAGGCGAAATCGACCCTTGATGTAATGGTGTCGATTGAATCACAGTTGAATGAACTGACGTTTAAAGAAAGTGAAATTTCGCAGCGTTTTACCAAAGAACACCCTGCATACCTTTCGTTACTTGATAAGCGGAAAACCCTGCTAGGTGAGCGTGATCGTTTAAATAAACAGATCCAGAAGTTACCGAAAACGCAACGTGAAGTTTTACGTTTAACACGAGATGTTGAAGTTAATCAGCAAATTTATGTTCAACTTCTGAATAAAGTGCAAGAATTAAACATTGTTAAGGCAAGCACTGTGGGTAATGTGCGCATTCTAGATGCTGCACAATCCTATACAAACGCAGTTAAGCCTAAAAAACCATTAATTGTGGTATTAGCGACATTACTTGGCGGTATGCTTTCTGCCGCTATCGCATTGCTACGCGCGGCTTTTCATCGTGGTGTTGAAAACCCAGATGAAATTGAAGCAATTGGACTACCTGTATATGCTAGTGTACCAATGTCTGATTGGCAGATAGAGCTAGAGAAAAAACAAAAAGGGAAGAAACAACTTAGCGTTGAAGATACCTTATTGGCTGTTTCTAACCCAGCCGACCTGTCAATTGAAGCATTGCGCAGTCTGCGCACCAGCTTGCATTTCGCAATGATGGAAGCGAAAAACAATATTCTGATGATTTCAGGCCCTAGTCCTGGCATTGGTAAATCGTTTGTTTCGGCTAATATGGCAGCCGTTGTGGCTAAATCGGGCTCTAAAGTATTGGTGATTGATGCCGATATGCGTAAAGGCCGGATGGAAAAGCAAATGGCGGTTAACCCGAAACCAGGCCTTTCAGACTATTTAAGCGGGCAAACAAGCATTGAAAGTTTGCTTAAACAACCCGGTGTAGAAAACTTAGACTTTATTGGTCGCGGTGACGTGCCACCTAACCCATCAGAACTATTAATGCATCCCCGCTTTAAAGCATTAATGGATTGGGCGTCAGATAACTACGATATTGTAATAGTAGATACACCACCAATTCTAGCTGTTACTGACCCTGCTATTGTCGGTGCCCATGCTGGTACGACGTTACTTGTCGGTCGCTTTGGTCAAAATGCAGTGAAGGAAATTGAAGTCACCAAGCATCGTTTTGAACAAAGTGGAATAGAAGTAAAAGGTTTTATTCTTAATGCAGTTATTCGTAAAGCAAGTAGTTATTACGGTGGTAACTATGGCTATTACAATTATAGTTATGAATCGTCTAAATAATTAAATGGTAGGTTAGATCTTAACTTATTGCAAAGGCACTGGAGACAGTGCCTTTTTCATACTAATTACATTCTAACTGAAGTGTTACAGATTATTCTTAGAGTCACTAATTCAGACTATCTTGGATAAATATAGTGGAAATAAAATGGAAAAGAAACGCGTATTAACGGTTTTTGGTACTCGCCCAGAAGCAATAAAAATGGCACCATTAGTACATGCTTTGGCTGCCGACAAACGCTTTGACGCAAAAGTGTGTGTAACAGCCCAGCACCGTGAAATGCTAGACCAAGTGTTAGGCCTTTTTGAAATCAGCCCAGACTTTGACTTGAACTTGATGAAAGCAGGCCAGACGCTTAATGATGTTACTGCAGGTGTTTTACTGGAATTAAAGCCTGTATTACAGGAGTTTAAACCAGATGTGGTATTAGTTCATGGCGATACTGCAACAACTTTTGCATCAAGCTTAGCTGCGTATTATGAACAAATTGCAGTGGGACACGTTGAGGCTGGGCTACGTACTGGAAATATTTATTCGCCGTGGCCTGAAGAAGCGAATCGTAAGTTAACCGGCGCATTAACAAAGTACCACTTTGCACCCACTAATACATCAAAAGAGAATCTGTTGAAAGAAAATGTTGATCCTGAATATATTTCAGTAACAGGTAACACCGTTATTGATGCATTGCTAATGGTGAAAAGCAAAATAGAAAACGATGCTGATTTGAATGCAACCTTAGCAGCACAATTTCCATTACTTGATTCAGACAAAAAGTTAATTCTTGTAACGGGACATCGTCGTGAAAGTTTTGGTGGAGGTTTTGAACGTATCTGCCAAGCATTAGCGGAAACAGCAAAGCAGCACCCAGAATCACAAATTCTTTATCCAATGCACTTAAACCCTAATGTGCGAGAGCCGGTAAATCGTATTCTTGCGGGTATTGACAATATTTATCTGATAGAACCTCAACAATATCTACCATTTATTTATTTAATGAGTCGTGCATATATTATTTTAACTGACTCTGGCGGTATTCAAGAAGAAGCGCCTTCGTTGGGTAAGCCAGTATTAGTTATGCGTGATACCACAGAACGACCAGAAGCAGTATCTGCAGGCACGGTGAAGCTTGTTGGAACCGACGTTGAAAAAATAGTGAGTAGTTTGAATGAATTACTGACTGATGATATTGCATATAAGGCAATGAGCTATGCCCATAATCCATACGGTGACGGCAAAGCATGTGAACGCATTCTGAATGAATTAGCTAAGTAGTATTGTCTACTTGCTTAAAAGATTAAAGGAAAGAAAATGTCATTTGAAACAGTTTCTGTAGTTGGCTTGGGCTATATTGGTTTGCCAACCGCTGCCATGTTTGCGTCGAGAAAGAAAAAAGTTATTGGTGTTGATGTAAGTCAACATGCTGTAGATACCATTAACCAAGGTGAAATTCATATCGTTGAGCCAGAGCTTGATATGATTGTGAGTGCAGCTGTTAGCGCAGGTTATTTAAAAGCTGTGACGACACCAGAACCTGCGGATGCGTTTCTAATTGCGGTACCAACACCTTTTTTACCATGTAAAGAGGGGGAAGTTCCAGCGCCTGATCTGTCTTACATTGAATCTGCCAGTAAAGCGATTGCCCCAGTTCTAAAGAAAGGTGATTTGGTTATTTTAGAGTCAACTTCGCCTGTTGGTGCAACAGAGCAAATGGCGGCATGGCTGGCAGAAGCGCGTCCAGAATTAAGCTTTCCACAGACGCATGGTGAAAGTGCCGATATAAATATCGCACACTGCCCTGAGCGTGTTTTACCGGGACATGTAGTTCGCGAATTAGTCGAAAACGACCGTGTTATTGGTGGCATGACACCACGTTGTTCAAAGCGTTCGATTGAGCTTTACAAGACATTTGTTCAAGGTGATTGTGTTGTTACCAATGCACGTACCGCTGAAATGGCCAAATTAACAGAGAATAGCTCGCGTGATGTACAAATAGCATTTGCCAATGAGCTGTCAATTATCTGTGACAAGCTAGATATTAATGTATGGGAATTAATCGCATTAGCTAACCGACATCCACGTGTAAATATCTTACAACCTGGTCCTGGTGTTGGTGGACATTGTATCGCGGTTGACCCTTGGTTTATCGTTTCAAAAACACCAGAAGAAGCGCAAATTATTCACACAGCACGTAACGTGAATGATGGTAAGCCTGAGTGGGTAGTAAACAAAGTAAAAATGGCCATTGCTGACTTCCTTCAAGCAAACCCTGAAAAAACTGCACGTGAAGTAACCATCGCTTGTTACGGTCTAGCATTTAAACCTGATATTGATGATTTGCGTGAAAGTCCAGCAATGGCGATTACAAAAGAAGTCTCTATTATTCACAGCGGTCGGGTAATAGTAGTCGAGCCAAATATTAGTGTATTACCTCTGAGAGTAAAAAATGTTGAGCTTGTAGATTTTCAACTTGCTTTAAAAGAAGCAGATATACATTTATTATTAGTTGATCATCATTCTTTTAAAAATAACAAAGTACCTAAAGGCATCATTATTGATACAAAAGGCATATGGTAGTAAAAGTCAATGTTGTTAAAAATATTTCTAGGTCTTTCTGGAGTTATATTTTCACTTATATTTTCAATATTGGTTGTTCGGTTATTAAGTGTTGAAGATAGAGCCGTATACCAGTTAATGATTACAGGTGCTCAATTTTCATTTATTTTAGGTAGTTTTGGTATTCCTTTTGCGAGAGCATTATTGGAAGGAAAGAAAAATAAATCATTTAGTTTTGATAAAGAATTACTTTGTTTTATTCCAATTGTATCTGTTATTATTTATTTTTATACATTGTATTATGA
>NZ_JAKJSI010000010.1:0-404824 GCF_050336695.1 Photobacterium minamisatsumaniensis
TATTAGTGATTTAATTATAAATTAAAGCTTTAATTTGCTTACATACGCTCTAGGGTTTCGATACCTAGAAGGTCAAGACCCTGTTTGATTGTATTTGCTGTTAATAGTGCTAATTTTAGACGGCTTTGTTTTACGTCTTCTTCAGCATTTAGAATTGGGCAAGCCTCGTAGAAGCTAGAGAATTTACCAGCCAATTCAAACAGGTAAGTACACATCAGGTGTGGTTGACCTTCACGTGCTACCGCAAGAATAGATTCTTCGAACTGAAGAAGCGTAGACAGCAGCGCTTGCTCTTTTTCATCTGTGATAACAACAGGATGAGTAAGATCAGCTTGTTTTACGTCAGCACGCTTAAAGATAGACGCAACGCGGGTATATGCATATTGCATGTACGGTGCAGTGTTACCTTCAAACGCTAGCATATTATCCCAATCGAAGATGTAATCTGTTGTGCGGTGCTTAGACAGATCGGCATACTTCACGGCAGCCATTGCTACAGTGCTTGCGATTTTCGCTTTCTCTGCAGCATCTAGATCAGGGTTTTTCTCTTCGATTAGCTTAGCGGCACGAATTTCTGACTCATCAAGAAGATCAGCAAGGCGAACAGTACCACCTGCACGGGTCTTAAATGGGCGACCATCTTTACCTAGCATCATACCGAATGCGTGGTGCTCTAGGCTCATGCTTTCAGGGATATAATCTGCTTTACGAACAATTGTCCATGCTTGCATTAGGTGCTGGTGCTGACGTGAATCGATGAAGTAAAGTACACGATCGGCGCCAAGTTGCTCGTAGCGGTATTTTGCACAAGCAATATCGGTCGTGGTGTACAAGAAGCCACCGTCACGCTTCTGGATGATAACACCCATAGGCTCGCCGTCTTTGTTCTTGTACTCATTAAGGAAAACAACCTGTGCGCCATCACTTTCAACGGCTAGGCCTTTTTCTTTAAGATCAGCAACGATCGTTGGCAGCATGTCGTTGTACATTGACTCACCCATAACGTGCTCACGTGTTAGTGATACGTTTAGGCGATCGTAGTTACGTTGGTTTTGGATCATCGTAACATCAACAAGCTTTTTCCACATATCAGCGCAGTATTCGTCACCGCCCTGTAGTTTTACAACGTAGCCACGAGCGCGTGCTGCGAACTCTTCATCTTCGTCGTATAGCTTTTTAGATTCACGGTAGAAGGTTTCTAGGTCTGATAGCTCCATTGAAACTTCGCCAGATTCTTTCTGAACACGTTCAAGGTTTGCGATAAGCATACCAAACTGTGTACCCCAGTCACCGATATGGTTGGCACGAATAACGTTGTGGCCAAGGTGCTCAAGCGTACGTACAACAGCATCACCGATAATGGTCGAACGTAGGTGACCAACGTGCATTTCTTTTGCCACGTTGGGTGCAGAATAATCGACAACAATGGTTTGTTGCGTTTCTTTAGCGACACCAAGGCGTACATCAGCAAGTGCTTTTTCAGCTTGCTCGGCAAGCCAAGTTTTGCTTAGGAAAATGTTGATGAAGCCAGGGCCTGCAATTTCAACTTTTTCAGCAATACCATCAAGGTCTAGTTGTTCGATAACTTTTTGTGCGAACTCACGAGGGTTAGTACCAATTTTTTTGGCTACGCCCATTACACCGTTAGCTTGGTAATCACCAAACTGAGCTTTCGCAGACTGGCGAACAGCAGCAGGGCTACCCGCAGGTGCTCCTGCAGCTTCTAGAGCCTGGGAGACTTTGTCGTTAATTAGTGCTTGAATGTTCACACGCTTATCCTTTAAATCATTCGTAACGCCAATAAATATTAGCGAGGCAAAAACGTCATCGTATTCAAGTGTAATTGCCGTCAAAAATAATCACGTTCTTTGATCTATAAAGATAGCACCAAAGGGTTTTTAGTTAACGTGAGTATTGTTGACGGAGCCACCTCAAAGGCGTCGAGGAGGGCATCTTGAATACGTTGGTTGCATTACCCTAATAATACCCACAAATTTAGGTCGTTTGGCAAGGTGAAAAGGCGAATGTTGGCGATTTTTTTTTTACATTCCTAAGCGGGTGAAAATTATGCACGAGTCAAGATACCACAAGGCCTGTGCTGGCGTAGTTCGCACTTTCATCAAGATGAAAACTATGGATAATTATGCGTTCGAAACAATGGGGCGTTTAAGTGGTTTATTTTTGATATAAAAGGCTTCCCGCTTCATGAGAACAATATTGGAGAAAAAACATGCAGACGCTTGAGCAAAAAGGCTTGTTACCCGCCCAGATGTTGGAACAACTACCAACGTTTATGGCTAAGATTGAGCAACTTGCGAGTGAAATAGGCATATCGCTAGAGAACCACCAAGCTGACCATATTGCACTGCGTGTTAATGATTGGAAAGCCGCGGAGCAATTACACCAAGCTTGGTTATCCTATGGTGAAGAATGGTCAAATAATGAAATTAATGGCCGGCCAATTATTGTTATAGGCTTTCATTCACCGATAACGGTTAAAAACTGGACTATTGAGGCGTTAGAGTTGCCTTATCCTGGTGATAAAGCCTATCCGCAAGAAGGGTGGGAGCATGTTGAGTTTGTGGTGCCTGCTAAGGCTGCCAGTACTGATGCATTGAAGGTAGTGCTGGATGAAACGTTTCCCGTTCTTAAAGCTTCGTGGAATACACTCGGCGATAAAGGTATAAAAGTGAAGGCCAGTTGTCCATCGGGGGAGCATGAGCGTTTAGCAAACCCAACTTATGCATTCAAAAAAGGGGGGGTATGTATCAAGCTACACCCTTGTTCCTTAAAAGCCGTTATCGAGAGTGAGCAAGCATAACGGTTACCAAAATGGTTACTGGTATTGGTAAAGAGAAAAGCGAAAGACCGGTCTTTCGCTTTTTATCATTACGCTCAGACCTAAAGGATTACTGTGCGGTTTCCGTGAACAAAGACTTTGTCATCAAGTACTAATCCAAGCGCTTTACTGAGTACCGATTTTTCGACATCACGCCCTGCTCGTGCCATATCAGTGGCACTGAAGTTATGATCGATAGGGATGACGTTTTGCGTAATGATTGGGCCTTCATCAAGATCGTTGGTCACAAAGTGGGCCGTGGCGCCAATAATTTTTACGCCACGTTCAAAAGCTTGTTGATATGGCTTCGCCCCAATGAATGCTGGTAAGAAGCTGTGATGAATATTGATGATTTTATGGGGGAATTGAGCAACAAAGTGCGGGGTTAGAATTCGCATGTACTTTGCCAAAACGACATAATCAGGATCGTATTGATTCACTGCATCGAGTAAGCGCGCTTCATGTTCCTCTCGGCTTATCCCTTCATGGCTAACGTGGTGGAAGGGAATATCAAAGTTTTTTGCCAGCTTGGACAGGTGATCGTAGTTACCCACAATCGCCGTAATATCAATGTCTAATGTCCCATCAAATGCTTTAACCAAAATATCGCCAAGGCAGTGCGCCTCTTTGGTCACCATTATTACGACGCGTTTACGCTCGGGGCCAACGAGTTGGCGGTGGCTGTTTTCTGGTAAAGCACGGTCGAGATCAAACAGGAAGGTTTCGTCGTTGAAATACCCTTCAAGCTCTGTGCGCATAAAGAAACGGCTATGGGAGTGATCAACAAATTCATTGTTATGCACAATATTGAGCTGATGTTTGTAGCAAATATTGGTGATTTTCGAGATCAGACCCATTGCGTCAGGGCAATCTGTCAGGAGAGTTTTCTTATCCATGCTGTTCCTTGCACTAAAATAGAGGAGTTCCTTTCTTTTATTTACAGGGGATTGTTTTCAGGGTCAAAGAAAAACGTATTGAGTTAATGGATTTAATGCATGGTGATAATGACATTAATGAGGATCGACCTATGTTAGGCCTTCTGCGAAAACGAGCATTATTTTTTAGTTTATTAGTTTCATTTACCTTGATGAATACAGCTGTTGCCGAAACAAAGGCCGCAGATGATCCAACATCGTTATATAACCGTTTAGGTGGTTTGGCACCTATTACTGTGGTTGTGAATGATTTTATTGATGTCATGGTGGTCGATGACACGTTGAATGCGAACCCTGCGATTGATGCTGCACGCAAAAATATACCCGCTGCTTATTTAAAATATCACGTTACCAGTATGGTCTGCCAGGCAACCGGAGGCCCTTGTCAGTACCATGGCCGTGCAATGAAAGAGTCACATAGCCACTTAAATATTTCGGTTGCAGAGTGGCAACATATGGTGGTGTTGCTTAAAGGGGTCTTTGATAAATATGAAGTACCAGAGCAAGAACAACAAGAGCTGCTCGCTATTGTTGATTCCACCCAAGATGACATTGTCATGGAAAAATAGGCGACTAGCGGCAAGCACCAGTTACTGGCTGGCGATAGGTTAAATCAGTAACTTGTGCCTTGTTGAGTCAATGGGAATTGCGAGTTGGGCGGTGCTGTTTGAATTAGTCGTGGTCGGCACTGTGTATAGTTGGCATAATGGGCAGCTGTCTTACTGTATAAATAACCAATACTCATATTGCGATGATAGCTAAATTTTTTGCTTCAGGTGGCGCACTCGATAAAGCCATTCCCGGATTCCAAGCTCGTCAGCCTCAAATCGACATGGCTCAGGCTGTCGCCGATGCGATAAAAGCAGAAGATCAGCTGGTGGTTGAAGCGGGAACAGGAACGGGGAAAACGTTCGCCTACTTGGTGCCGGCCTTGGTTAGCGGTAAGAAAACCATTATTTCAACAGGTTCAAAGAACCTGCAAGAGCAATTGTTTCATCGTGATTTACCGTTAATGACAGATGCACTGGGTTTTACCGGGCGCGTGTCATTGCTAAAAGGTCGCTCTAACTATTTGTGTCTCGATCGAATGAGCCGACAAATCACTGAGAGCCACGGTATACATTCCGATCCTAAATTATTGAGCCAGTTGGTTCAGGTACGCACTTGGTCATCATCGACTAAGAGCGGCGATTTAGGTGAGTGTGAAATTATTGCAGAAGATAGCCCAGTGATCCCGATGATCACCTCAAGCAATGATAATTGTATTGGGCGAGAGTGCCCATCTTATGAAGAATGCTTCGTTGTCAGAGCCCGGCGTCAAGCGATGGAGTCGGATGTCGTGGTGGTTAACCATCATCTATTTCTGGCTGACTTGGCCATTAAAGAAACGGGGTTTGGCGAGCTGATCCCTGAGGCTGAAGTCTTTATTTTTGATGAAGCTCATCAAATGCCTGATATTGCGAGCCAGTATTTTGGCCAAAGTTTGTCGAGCCGCCAAATTCAAGAGCTGGCAAAAGACGTTGAGATTGGCTATCGCACTGAAGCCAAAGATATGAGGCAGTTGCAAAAAACGGCTGATCGCCTATCACAAGCGGCGGCTGATATGCGCATTGTACTGGGTGACCCTGGTTTTCGCGGTAATTGGCGAGAAGTGATCACCAGCCCCGCGATTCAGCGTGAGATCACCCGTTTGACTGATGCCTTAGATCTAACTCATGAAGTGTTAAAACTTGCGTTAGGTCGAAGCCAGTTATTGGATACCGCTTTTGAACGGGCAACGTTATTAAAAGCGCGTTTGAAGCGTGTGTGTGACACTTCCATAACCGGTTATTCGTATTGGTATGAATGTACCCCCCGTCATTTTAGTCTGAATATTACACCGCTATCGGTGGCAGAGAAGTTCCATGAGCAAATGGAGCAGCAGGGTGGAGCATGGATTTTCACCTCTGCGACACTCGCGGTAAATGACGACTTTAGCCACTTTAGCCAGCGGCTTGGCTTAACACCCAAGCAACAGTTTTCCTTAGAAAGCCCTTTCGATTATGCGGAGCAGGCCCTGCTCTGTGTTCCTCGATTTTTGCCTGAGCCTAACAGTATGGGAATCGCAGATCGATTGGTGGATATGCTCTCACCGTTAATTGAAGAAAATAATGGTCGTTGTTTCTTCTTGTGTACATCACACCAAATGGTCAGAGATTTAGCCGAAGGTTTCCGAGCAAGGCTCGATTTACCGGTTTTAGCCCAAGGCGAAACAACAAAACAGAAGCTATTAGCCGAATACCTTGAACGTGGTAATGCTTTGTTAGTTGCTACGGGAGCCTTTTGGGAAGGGGTTGATGTTAGAGGACAGGCATTAAGCTGTGTTATTATCGACAAATTACCGTTTACGGCACCGGATGACCCGTTGCTGAAAGCACGAATAGAAGATTGCCGCTTACGTGGTGGCGATCCCTTTTCGCAAGTGCAAATCCCTGATGCCGTGATAACCCTTAAACAAGGGGTTGGCCGCCTGATTCGAGATAAAAAAGATAAAGGTGTATTAGTGATTTGTGATAACCGTTTGGTTACTCGCCCTTATGGCGCAGTATTTTTACGCAGTCTACCGCCCATTCCACGTACTCGCGATGTGGAAAGCGTTGGCCAATTTTTGTCTTCGGTGAATGGCGCTACAGTGCCAGTTAACCATGAAGACCAGCATTCAGAGGCTTGAATGAGCACCAAAATTCTTGCAGTCGATACTGCAACTGAAAACTGTTCCGTTGCCCTTATGGTAGGTAACGACATTATTTCTCGCTGTGAGTATGCTCCGCGTGAGCATACGACTAAGATTTTACCAATGGTTGATGCCGTCTTAGCTGATGGTGGTGTAAGCCTCAGTCAACTGGATGCATTGGCATTTGGCCGTGGCCCAGGTAGTTTTACGGGTGTACGTATCGGCATTGGTATTGCTCAAGGGCTTGCGTTTGGCGCTGACTTACCCATGCTTGGGGTTTCAACACTTGCGGCCATGGCTCAAGGCACTTACCGCACTCACCAAGCAGAACAAGTACTCGCCGCTATTGATGCCCGTATGGGGGAAATCTACTGGGGACAGTATATCCGTCAAAATGATGGTGATTGGGCGATTAAAGATCGTGAAATTGTTGTCAAACCAGAGATCTTGCTTGAGCAATTCCAAGCCGGAAATGGTACTTGGTTCACGGCTGGTACAGGCTGGGATAGCTATGCTGAATTGTTAGCACAGTTACACGCAGTACAGGTAAAAGGTTCTATTTTGTATCCAGATTCAGTGGATATGGTGCATTTAGCTCGGTACGCATTAGCCCGTGGTGAGACGGTGGCAGCAGAAGAAGCCAGCCCCGTTTATGTACGTGATACCGTGACATGGAAGAAGTTGCCAGGTCGTGAATAAACGGCCGCATTAAAAAACGAGCAAGGCTGTGTCATCTTTATGGTACGGCCTTGATGAAGCTTAACTAGGCTAACTGGACAGTCTCTATGGTTTCTATTCAGCGCTTACCCGTAACAATCCAGCCCCAACCGAAGGCAAAAGCAAGCCCATCATCGGCCCCCATTTCCTCTAAGCCGACTGTTGTTGCGCAAGCCGTTGCTCAAACCGTTCGCGATCCTGAATTAATTCAAGATGCCCACTCTCGTATTCAGTATGATCAGCCTGAAGGTAAGAACCGCGATGCGATGGCATCTTACATGGGGGTTATGCACCAGCAACGCAAAGATGAACTGTCTGCGATGGTCGGGGTCGATCTCTATGTTTAAGCCCATAGAGTATCTATGGGAGGTTGTTTGTATCTTCACCACTTATATCGGAGTTTCTGATGTTTAGAACGCTATTTCTTGGGCTGGTTACAGCCTTTATGGTAGGCTGCGCATCGTTGCCGCCAAGCCTCCATACGACAACGGAGACACCCGTTACCGATGTAAACGTATTGATGAGTGATCTTGAAGCGAATACAGGCCATGAAGTACGGTTAGGCGGTATTATTGCCGCACTGAGTAATGGTAAGGAACGTACCCGATTAGAAATCGTGGCGTTACCTATTGGCAAAGATGGTAAGCCGAAATTGAACGCAAAGCCACAACACCGCTTTGTTGCTTATGTTGATGGTTTCCTCGAGCCACTTGAGTACAGCATGGGCAAGTTAATTTCTGTTGCTGGTAAGGTTGCAGGTGAAGAGCAGGGCACAGTGGGGCAATTTGCTTATCAATTCCCTGTTATTGACGTAACTGGCAACCAGCTGTGGCAAGTAAAACAAGAAATTTGGTTTGATGACTTCGACCGCTTTAACAATTGCATTGGTACTCGCTGTCCAGTGAATCAGCTGGGTTACGGCCTATCACGCGGTGAAGTCCGGGAGCGAGTAACACAGTAAATGAGCCAATATATGCAGCGTATTCAATTTCATTTACCTGCCACCAAGCTTGAAGGTTTGTGTTCATTTGAGTATCCACAGCAGGTCGTGAGCATGGCTATGCCATTGCAGGCTATTCCTACCAATAAACCAATTATGTTGCTGCTTCATGGCTGGCAAGATAACGCGGCGAGCTTTTCGCCGTTGTTTACATCATTAGCCGAAAGTTATCGCTTAATTGCACTTGATTGGCCTGGTCACGGCTTGTCTGAAGCTAGATCGAACGACAATTACTATCATTTTGTAGATTATGTTGATGATCTAAACCAAGTGGTCGATTTGTTATCAGAGAGTCCCGTATTTATTTTAGGGCACTCTCTGGGGGCACTAGTTGCGCTGTGTTATGCCGCAGCATTTAGCGAAAAAGTGCAGGGGCTGATCCTTATTGAAGGTCTTGCTCCACTGCATGAAGGAGCCAGCTTAGCTCCCCAGCGCTTGAGGCAAGGGTTGCTCAGCCGTCAGCGTTTTCGTGATCGAGAAACACATAGACAAAAGCGGTCAATGGCGTCATTTGAGCAGGCATTGGATTTGCGCTGTAATATTAACAACCTGACATCAGAACAACTTTATCCGTTAGTACAAAGGGCCACTTACCAAAAAGGTGGTCGTTGGTACTGGCGGCATGATAATCGGCTACGTTGTGATTCTCTCTACCGTATGGCAGAAGATCACGCTTTAGCGATGGTAGCTTCAGTGGCATGCCCCGTATTATCAATCATAGGCCGTCAAGGCTATCGCCAGCTGAAACTTGACCCGTTTGAGCAAGCGAATTGGCAAAATATGATCCAGCATGAGGTGGATGGTGGACATCATTGTCACCTTGAAAGCCCGCGAGCAGTGAGCCAGCAGATTACTCTGTTTAGTTCACAATTTAACGCCCTAGTATAATTGTTAGGTGCTAATTATTCAGTAAACGTGCTGTAGTATGTCGTAATTAGATGACTTATATACCCTATAGCATAGTGGTGGCGTGTCACCAATAAAAATGAGGAGAGTGCAAAGTGGATAAGGTGTGGCTTAACCGCTATCCGGAAGATGTACCGGCAGAAATAAACCCTGATCAGTACCCGTCGTTAGTTGAAATGTTTGAACAATCAGTACAAAAATATGCTGATCAGACTGCCTTCATTAACATGGGGCAGGTTATGACATTCCGTAAATTGGAAGAGCGTAGCCGTGCATTTGCTGCTTATCTGCAAAATGACCTTAAACTGCAAAAAGGCGACCGTGTCGCAGTAATGATGCCAAACCTACTGCAATACCCAATTGCGTTGTTTGGTATTTTACGTGCTGGCTGTGTTGTGGTTAACGTTAACCCGTTGTACACCCCGCGAGAGTTGGAGCATCAGTTAAATGATTCTGGCGCGAAAGCCATTGTCATCGTCTCAAACTTTGCTCATACGTTAGAAACGGTGGTTAAGAACACCAATGTTCAACATGTTGTGTTGACTAGCCTTGGTGATCAGCTGTCTCGTCCGAAGCGTACAGTGGTAAACTTTGTGGTGAAGTACATCAAAAAGATGGTACCTAAGTATCATTTACCGCATGCTACCTCGATGCGTATGGCGCTGAAAAAAGGCCGCCGTATGCAATATGTTAAGCCGTTTATGTCTGGTGAGGATACTGCCTTTCTTCAGTACACCGGTGGTACAACAGGTGTAGCAAAAGGCGCTATTTTAACGCACCGCAATATGTTGGCGAACGTCATGCAAGCGAAAGGTGCGTATGCACCAGTGCTGACCGAAGGCCGTGAGCTGATTGTGACCGCATTGCCGCTCTACCATGTTTTTGCGTTGACCGTAAACTGCTTACTATTTGTTGAAATGGGTGGTCGAAATCTACTGATCACTAACCCGCGTGATATTCCAACGTTTGTGAAAGAGCTGCAACGTTATCCGTTTACCGCGATCACGGGTGTTAATACCTTATTTAATGCACTTGTGAATAATGAAGATTTCCATGAAATCGACTTCAGCAACCTTCGCTTGTCTGTTGGTGGCGGCATGGCGGTGCAACGTGCTGTCGCTGAAAAATGGAAAGAAACCACGAATAACTATTTGCTTGAGGGTTATGGTCTAACTGAGTGTTCCCCACTTGTCGCGGCATACCCTTATGATCTAGTAGACTATAATGGATCTATTGGTTTACCTGTTCCATCAACAGAGGTACGAATTGTTGATGATGAAGGACAAGTATTAGCCAATGATCAGGTAGGTGAGCTGCAGGTTCGTGGCCCACAGGTTATGCAAGGCTACTGGCAACGCCCTGAAGCAACCAAAGAAGTATTGACAGATGATGGTTGGCTGTCTACTGGTGATGTTGTACGTTTCGATGATGAAGGTTTCTTGCATATTGTTGACCGTAAAAAAGACATGATTTTGGTCTCTGGTTTTAATGTCTATCCGAATGAAATTGAAGACGTTGTTGCGCTTAACAGTAAAGTGTTAGAAGTTGCAGCGATTGGCCAGCCGCATGAAATTTCAGGTGAAGTGGTTAAGGTTTGTATCGTGAAGCGCGATCAAAGCCTTACACGTGAAGAACTACTCGACCATTGTCGTGAGCACTTAACGGGTTATAAAATACCGAAAATTGTTGAGTTCCATGACGAACTACCGAAAACAAATGTTGGTAAAATCTTGCGCCGTGTTTTGCGTGAAGAGTCTGAAAAGCAAGAACAACAAGCCTAAGGCTTAGCGTATTGTTAACATATTCTAATGCCGGCTATACGCCGGCATTTTATTGGTGATTTGATAGTGAATTTTGAAATAATCACAAGTACAACCCGTTTGGAAACTGTGTGCTTGCATGCTCGAAACCAAACTGCGGTAATGCTTGATACCGAGTTTGTTCGAACCCGTACTTTATATCCAAAGCTGGGTTTAATTCAGTTATTCGATGGTGAATTACTGTCATTAATCGATCCACTTGAGATCGAAGACATGACACCGCTTTGGGATTTGCTGCGTGACCAGTCTGTCATTAAAGTGCTACATGCTTGCGGTGAAGACTTAGAGGTGTTCCAGCATTATGCGGGCTGCCTACCAGTGCCGATGATCGATACACAATTGATGGCATCTTTCTTAGGTTATGGTGTCTCTGCTGGCTTTGGAACGTTGGTGAAAGACTTCCTTGGTGTTGAGCTTGATAAAGGCGAGGCGCGCACCAATTGGATGGCTCGCCCTCTTACCGATAAGCAATTAGACTACGCTGCTGCTGATGTTTACTACTTGATGCCGCTATATCAAAAGCTGCTACCACTGGTAGAAGAAAAGGGCTGGTCTGAAGCATTAGAGCAAGAGTGTGCAGGGTTGATGTTAAAGCGCATCAAAACTGTTGATCCTGATAAAGCCTACCTTGATATCAAAAATGCATGGCAACTGAACCCTCAACAACTGGCCATTTTGCAGAAAGTAGCAAGGTGGCGAGTATTAGAAGCCCGTAAGCGTGATTTAGCGTTGAACTTTGTTGTGAAAGAACTCAACCTTTGGAAACTAGCGCGTTACAACATTAAATCTAAAGCCGTAATGGGCAGTGAAGGGTTTGAACCAATGGAAGTGCAGCGCCATGGTACCCGTTTATTAAAAATGGTTTATGACACTGACGATATGTCGCCAGAGCAATATCCAGATAAAATTGTTCGCTTGGTAGATTTAACAGGTTATAAGCAAAAGGTGAAAACGCTAAAAGATGTTGTTACTCGCGTTGAATCTGAAACGGGTTTAATGCCAGAATTTTTAGCCTCAAAAAAACAAATAAATCAGCTTATTTCTTGGGCATGGAAGAAGCAGCGTCCACAAGATGATTTACCCGATATGCTTAAAACTTGGCGTAAGGCATTGTTTGAAGAAAAAGTACTGCCTTTGCTAGATAAATAAGCACTCGATTCGATATTGAGCAAAAAAGCCCTCACGACTATTAATTTGCTGCAACTTAATAGTTATGAGGGCTTTTTTATTTTCAGTGGTATTGCTCTATTCGACTATTTATCTTCGTCTGGGAGCGTTACGTTCAGTTCTAGCACTGATAAGTCTTCTTCTTTTTGGTCTAAGTTGACTGTTACTTGCTCAGGGCGGATCTCAACGTATTTTCGGATCACGTCCAAAATGTCTTTTTTCAACTGAGGTAAATAGCTTGGCGTACTGTGATCACCTGAACGACGCTCAGCAACAATAATTTGTAGCCGCTCTTTGGCTAAGCTCGCAGTTGTTGTTTTTTTGGGACGGAAGAATTCTAGCAAAGCCATAGTTCATTACCCTCCAAATAGACGTTTTAGGAAGCCTTTCTTTTCTTCATCAAGAAAACGGAATGGGCGTTCTTCTCCAAGCAGGCGAGCAACAGTATCTTCATATGCTATGCCGGCGTCAGATTCTTTATCGAAAATAACGGGTTCACCTTTGTTTGATGCGTTTAAGACTGCCTGACTTTCAGGGATAACACCTAAAAGAGGGATATGGAGAATTTCTTCCACATCAGTGACGCTTAGCATCTCACCTAAGGTGACACGCGCCGGGTTATAGCGAGTGAGTAGCAGATGCGTTTTCACTGGGGCTTCGGCATTTTCAGCACGGCGAGACTTGGAATCTAGAATACCTAGGATTCGGTCAGAATCTCGCACAGAAGAGACTTCAGGATTCGTGGTCACAATGGCTTCGTCAGCAAAGTACAATGCCATGAGCGCACCAGTTTCGATGCCTGCAGGTGAATCGCAAATAATGAATTCAAAGCCCATTTCAGCCATGTCATTAAATACGCGTTCAACCCCATCCCTGCTCAACGCGTCTTTATCACGAGTTTGAGAAGCAGGTAGTACGAAAAGGTTGTCCACGCGCTTGTCTTTGATTAATGCTTGATTAAGGTTTGCTTCACCATTAATCACGTTAACAAAGTCATATACTACTCGGCGTTCACAGCCCATGATCAGGTCAAGATTACGCAGGCCGATATCGAAATCGATCACCGCTGTTTTCTTGCCCGTTAAGGCAAGGCCTGATGCAATAGCTGCACTTGAGGTTGTTTTACCCACGCCACCCTTACCAGAGGTAACAACGATAATACGTGCCATCTTTAATTCCTTATCAAACGTTATAGAGCCAAATGCTCTATGTTTAAATTATTTTCAGCAAGTGAGATAACGACACCTTTACCCCAAAATTCGTCCTGAATTTTATCGCTTAACCAGTAGTTACCAGCTATCGAGATTAGTTCTGATTGGACGTTTTTACAAAAAATTGTGGCCTGTTGCTGGCCATTTGCACCTGCAATTGCACGCCCACGTAATGTACCGTAAATATGAATACAGCCATCAGCAATGATTTCAGCGCCGGCGCTTACATGGCTCATTACCACTAAATCACAATTTTTTGCATAAATCTGTTGGCCAGAGCGTACCGGGTTTCGGATTATTCTTGTTGGCTCCATCATTGGTTCAGCGGCATTTACTTGTTTGGCTGCATTCATGATGGCAAAGCCGGCCTTTTTAGCCGCTTCTTGTCGATCAGCACCTTTACAGCCGCTGATGCCAACAGGGATCATACCTGCAAGTTGCACACTTTCTTTTAACCGTAAAAAGTCAATGCCATTTCCTGCCTGACTGATATCAATAACGACAGGTGCAGCAGCAAAAAAATTAGGTGCCTGTTCGACTTTCTTTTTTAAAAAGTCGGCTGCTTTTTCTATGTCGCTATCCACTAGGTGGAGAGCGGAGAGGGTGAATGACCCTCCTTTAAATTCTGCTGTCTTTGCCATATAAGTAGGACGACTGACGCTAAATTAGCCGTTCGGGTACGTTATCTCTAGGTACTTAGCATGTTATATTCCCAAGCGTATATCAGCAAGCTATCCTTGCTTTTGCGTTGGAAATTCAGACAACCGTCTCATCCAAATGGTAGATTGCCCTTAGGAAGGGAATGATTCTTTGATATTGTGGTCTGAATGATGAGTCATTATAACGAATAGGTTAGATTCGTATGTTGTGTTCTATTTATAAAAGCCCGAAAAAAGACGGTACATATTTGTACATTAATAAGAAAGATGACTTTACTGCGGTACCACAAGAGTTGATGACAACCTTTGGTATACCTCAGTTTGTGATGGTGCTGAAACTTGAAGGTGAGCGGAAGTTAGCTCAAGCTGATATAGAGAAGGTAAAGGCGGCATTGGGTAGTACGGGGTATTATCTGCAAGTTCCGCCTCCTATAACGAATTTGCTTGAAGAGTATAAAGCTGAGAAAGCAGCAAAAAATACATAAAGGTAAATGTATGCAAAAGCGATTGATATCGGCCTTAGTGGCCCTAGGAATAGGATTTTCATCTGCAGCAATGGCTGCAGATGATGGCTTCAATAAGTATGTTGAAGGGCTAAAAGCAGAAGCTAAAGAAAAAGGAATTTCAGAGCCAATTATCAATTCTGCTTTCGACGGAATTACTTTTATTGAGCGTGCTGTAAAAGCGGATAAAAACCAACCTGAGCGAAAATTAACGCTGGATGAATATATCCCAAGAGCGGTACCCGATTGGAAAGTAAAACAAGCTAATGATCTTTATCAAAAGCATAAAACAGTACTCGACCGGATTGGAACACAATATGGTGTACAACCACGGTTTATTGTTGCCCTTTGGGGGGTTGAAAGTAATTTCGGTCGCTTAATGGGAAATTATAATGTTATAGAAGCTTTATCAACATTAGCGTACGAAGGGCGTAGAGAGTCCTTCTTCCGTACCCAAGTTATGGCGGCATTAGAAATATTAGATGCCAAACATATCAGCCCAGAAAATATGAAAGGTTCATGGGCGGGAGCAATGGGGCAGCCACAGTTTATGCCAACCTCGTTTTTATCTTATGCCGTTGACGGTAATAACGACGGGAAAGTTGATATTTGGCAAACAGAAGCCGATGTTTTTGCCTCTGCCGCTAATTACTTAAAGCAGGCTGGTTGGAATGATGATTATACTTGGGGGCGCCAAGTTAGCATTCCAAATAGTATTAACCGTGATGCATTAGGCACCGATAAAGAGAAGGGCCGATCCCTTTCTGATTGGCAAGAGCAAGGTGTTAGGCGCCTTAATGGGCAAGCATTACCTCAAGTTGATATAGACGCTTGGCTTATTCAACCAGATGATGGTAAAGGCAGGGCTTATTTGGTTTATGGTAACTATCAGTCGTTACTCAAATGGAATCGATCTCACTATTTTGCACTAGCGGTGAGTCACTTAGCAGATCAGATACGCTAACAATACGCAGCAATTACATAGCAGACTAAACCAGACTTCATTGTCTGGTTTTTTATACCTGTCGCGCAATGACGTGTCAGGAAAGGTTATTCTTTGTGAATATATTAATCTATATATATAAACGGAAATAACTGAGTGCGGTAAAGGAATATAACAATGTTTAAGAAAAAAAAACAGGGTGAAAAGGCAAGCAATTCATACTGTGAATGATTTTACAATGTGCCCTGTAAGCACTAAATGGTTGTTATTTAATGAGTTAGAAACAAAAAACCCAGCTTTAAGCTGGGTTTTTATTAGAATTTAACAACAAGAGTAAAGTTATTAAAGTTCGAAATCTTCTAGAGACTTACCTTCATCAAGTGCTTTTTTCAATGCGCTTGGTGTACGACCTTGACCAGTCCACGTTTTTTCTTCACCGTTTTCATCGATGAACTTATATTTAGCTGGACGCTGAGCTCGTTTTGCTTTTGGAGATTTATTTAGGCTAGAAAGTAATTCTTCTGGGTCGATACCATCAGCTAGAAGCATTTCACGGTATTGAGCTAGTTTATCTGTACGTTCTTTTTCTTTCGCGATTTCTTCAGCTTCAGATTCTTCACGCTCAGTAACAACTGTTTGAAGCTTTTCTAGTGCTTCCTGAAGTTGTTCTAGAGAATATTCACGAGAAAGTGCGCGAAGACTACGAAGGTTCAATAGTGCTTTCATTGCATCAGACATTTTTTTATTTCCTGTTGGTCTAAAACTATAAAAATAATAATAGCAGTGACAATTCTATAATTGCAATAATAATACTTTTAATCAGTGAATGACAAATAAAAAATGTATTCTTGATTTGTTTTTTTTGTATTTAGCGGGGAGAATTCTCATTTGTAATAAATTGTAATGGGTATTTACAGTCAGATCCTTCAGTAAAAGACTTTTTTTGTGACTATGTTTGCCATTTGTTTCATATTAAAAAGCGTATTTTAAATTATTTTTAACATCACTTCGCCATTGTTTCTTTTTTAACCATAGTAGCAAGACTATTCACTATTTCTGTTAATTTTTTCACGTTAAGTTGTTGCAATCGGATTTCTATTCCGTAGAATCAACCATTCCTTGACTAAGGGTAGAGGCGCATTATCTATAAGTAATAAACCGGAGGTGATTCCGATGAGGGTTTATGAAAGGAGCTAATGCCGAAGTAAATAAAGCTATCGAACTTTGTTTGCTGGGGTTGTCACCGAATAGGGACAGCACTGCCATAGTATATAATTACATTAACTATGGAGCGCTACTGTGGAGTCGGAAAAGGGTAACTTCTCTTCCTTACACTCTCTTAATCACGACATGATGTCGTGCCAACAGTAGATCTCCAACCAGGATCGGTTGTAGTAGAGATCATGAATATTGTAGATTTTTCACATTCCTCAATGTCGTTGTTACCACCTTTGGTAGCATTGGCTCTTGCGATTTTAACCCGACGCGTCTTAGTGTCTTTGGGTGTTGGCGTAGTGCTTGGTGCATTCTTGCTGACAGACTTTTCTATTGGAAACACAGCTAGTTATATTGGTACAACGGCATTCGGACTATTTATCGATGACGGTGCTATTAATAGCTGGAATATGAGCATTGTTGCATTTTTGGTGTTGTTAGGAATGACGACAGCATTGCTAACGCTTTCTGGTGGTACACGAGCATTTGCTGAGTGGGCGCAGACTAAAATTAAAAGTAAGCGTGGTGCGAAGTTATTAGCAGCATTCTTGGGTGTCTTCATTTTTGTTGATGATTACTTCAATAGTTTAGCTGTTGGCTCGATTTCGCGCCCAGTGACAGATCGCTATTACGTTTCACGTGCAAAGCTTGCTTATATTTTGGATTCAACTGCTGCACCAATGTGTGTACTAATGCCGGCATCAAGCTGGGGTGCATACATTATTACGTTGATTGGCGGCATTCTGGCATCACATGGTGTGACTGAATATACGCCATTAGGCGCGTTTGTTCAGTTGGCTCCGATGAACTTTTATGCTGTCTTTGCATTGATCATGGTGTTTGTTGTGGCTTGGTTCCAGATTGATGTGGGCCCAATGAGAAAGCATGAGCTAAACGCGAGTCATTGCCGCGGCTTCGATGAAGGTGATGAAGACAAGCGTGCTAAAGACTTAAATGACGAGCTAGAAATTGAAGAAAGCAAAAATGGCCGTGTTTCTGATTTGGTTATGCCAATTGTTGCTCTTATCCTTGCCACTTTCTTCTTTATGATCTTTACAGGATACCAAGCACTTGCAGCTGATGGTTTAGCATTTAACCTTCTTGGCGCTTTTGAAAATACCGATGTAGGTATGTCACTCGTTTATGGTGGTACTATCGGATTTATTGCTGCCCTTATTCCAGTGCTGCGTCAGCGTCTTCCTGCTTCAGATGTTGCTGTAACATTGTGGATTGGTGCTAAGTCAATGTTTGGTGCGATTCTGATCTTATTGTTTGCGTGGTGTATCGGTAGCGTGATCAGTGACATGGCAACAGGTAAATACCTATCAACCTTGGTTGAAGGTAGCATTAACCCAATGTTTCTACCTGTTATCTTATTTATGCTTGCTGGCTTTATGGCATTTTCGACCGGTACGTCATGGGGTACGTTCGGTATTATGTTGCCAATCGCTGGTGACTTAGCAGCGGCAACCGATATTATGCTGATGCTACCAATGCTGGGCGCTGTACTAGCCGGTTCAGTTTTTGGTGACCACTGTTCTCCGATTTCTGATACGACTATCTTGTCGTCGACGGGCGCACGCTGTCACCATATCGATCACGTATCTACTCAGCTACCTTATGCGTTGTCTGTGGCTGTTGTATCGTCGATTGGTTTCTTAGTATTAGGCTTTACAGGTTCACTTGCTGTGGCCTTTATGACGGCAACACTCGCCTTTATCTTAGCGTGTGTAGCGTTATCTTGGTTGTCTCGTCGCCCACAAGTTGCGACAGCGAAAGCTTAATTGCTTAAACCACATTGTTAATAAAAAGCCTGCGTTTTGCAGGCTTTTTTTATGGTTACGGCTTAGGGTGAATAACTACAATCGCTCACCGTAAAGCGCTGCTTAATGACTGGCCGGCATGAGTAGTAGAACGCGATGAAAATTGTAAGAAATGTGCTGACTCTTGCGCTTGCTCCTTTCAATTTCTATGGCTTTTCTGTAGCATCTCGGCAGTTTTTATGCACCAATCGTATGACTAGGGAAGCTTAATGGCCCAGATGTATTTCTATTACTCTGCAATGAATGCGGGTAAGTCAACCACACTGTTACAGTCTTCTTTTAACTATCGCGAGCGCGGAATGACACCTGTCATTTTTACTGCCTCTATCGACGATCGTTTTGGCAAAGGTAAAGTTAGCTCACGTATTGGCTTGCAAGAAGAAGCTGAATTATTTAACTCAGCCGATGACTTGTATGCACGCCTTCAAGATATTCAGCATGCACAAAAGATAGACTGTGTTTTAATCGATGAATGCCAATTCTTAACCAAAGAGCAGGTATATCAATTAACTGAAGTCGTCGATAAGCTCCATATTCCTGTGTTGTGTTATGGCTTACGCAGTGATTTCCGTGGTGAGTTGTTTGACGGAAGCCGCTACTTGCTGGCTTGGGCAGATAAGTTGGTTGAGTTAAAAACCATTTGTCATTGTGGTCGCAAAGCAAATATGGTGATCCGCCAAGATGAAACTGGCCGTGCAATTGCCGATGGTGATCAAGTTGAGATTGGTGGTAATGATCGCTATGTCTCAGTGTGTCGCAAACACTACAAAGAAGCACTAGGTCGTTAATCAAATAATGATGAATGTAATGTAAGCCGTTCACTTACGTTTTTGTTTAACTCGCTTCTTTAAACAAATAAGCCTTACAATCGTGAGGCTTATTTATTTATTCCCTCGTAAATTCTCCCACTTTTCTTAATCTTAGTTTTCTGATTTTGCCATGTAAAATTACTCATAACTATGCATATGCGGGTAAGCTGATGTTTTATCCGGAGAATAGCGCATAGTTATCCGAGGTGATGTTTTTGGGGAGTATTACGCTCAATAATTATTACTTAACAAGTTACTTGAACAGATTTAAGATAGCCCACTTTTTCTCACGCTCTAAATTTAGCCATCTCTATATCGCTAAACGAGGCCTGAAATCTAAGGAATATCGTGATATCTAAATTACCCCGTTGGGTCGAGTCTGGGGCTTTCGTACTCGCATTGGTTGCTGGTTTTATTAATGCTGCAGGGTTATTGGGTTTCCAGCATCAATCAGTTTCACACTTATCCGGTACAGCGACATTGGTAGGCACTGGGTTTGTAAACTCTTCAATGAGTGATGTATTTTATTTATTTGCGATCATATTTAGTTTTCTTATTGGCTCTGCAATATCAGGCTACTTTCTACATGGTGGCACACTAAAGTTAAGTCGTAATTACAGTGGTGTACTGACGTTAGAAGCCATTTTTCTTTTTTGTGCCGCTTATTTGTTAACTAAAAACTCTTTTGGTGGGCTCTATTGGGCTTCTGCGGCTTGTGGACTACAAAATGCACTCGCGACCAAATATAGTGGTGCCGTCATTCGAACCACGCATGTGACGGGAATATTTACCGATTTAGGCATTATGCTTGGCGCAAAAATAAGGGGTGAGCAATTTGATAAAAGAAAGGCATTACTGTTTCTGTTAATTATCTTGGGCTTTATTTCTGGCGGTGCGCTTGGGGCCTACTCCTTTAATTACCTTCAATTTTATGCGTTGTATGTTCCAGCGAGCTTTTGTTTATTTTTAGCGCTGTCTTATTCTCTTTATCGCACCAAAGTTAGACGCTGATGTTGGGAAGAAAAACAGCCAATAGCCACTCTCTTGGCTGTTTTTGCTTATGAGGTCGTCTTGTTCGTGACGTGGACAGCAAGCGTTATGCTTTGTTGTGTCTTTCTTCTAAACGCTTCGTGATGTCCGCCAACGATAGCCCTTGATCTTGTAGCAAGACAACAAGGTGATAAATCAGATCTGCTGATTCGTTAACTAACTCCGCCTTGTCACCCGACGTTGCCGCAAGCGCGACTTCAACGCCTTCTTCGCCCACTTTTTGCGAAATACGTTTGGTACCGCGGGCATAAAGGCTTGCGGTGTATGAAGAGTCAGGATCTGCACCTTTACGAGCAGATAAGACTTGTTCAAGTTGATGAAGGAACACCAAGGCTGGCTGTTGTACTTCGCCTTCTTGCGCGCTATCTCCATCAAAACAGGTCGTAGTGTTTAAGTGGCAAGTTGGACCAATAGGGTCAACTTGTACTAGTAATGTGTCTTGATCGCAATCGAGCTTGATGCTTTTTAGTTGCAGCACATTGCCAGAGGTTTCCCCTTTTGTCCAAAGGCGTTCTTTGGTACGCGACCAGAATGTCACTTGCTTGGTTTCAAGCGTTTTGTTTAGCGCTTCGTCATTCATGTAGCCAAGCATTAAGACTTGGCCACTGGTGTTGTCTTGGACAATAGCAGGGACTAATCCGTCTACTTTATCCCAATTAATACTGCTTGTTAGGCTCATAGTCGGATCTCCACATCTTGATGTTTCAGGTATTGCTTAAGTTCATTGATATTAATGATTTGTTTATGGAACACTGAAGCTGCTAATGCGCCATCAACATTCGCTTTGTTGAAGGCATCGGCAAAGTGCACCATTTCACCGGCACCACCCGAGGCAATAAGTGGCACATGGCAAACATCGCGCACCATATTCAGCTGGGTAAGGTCATAGCCATTACGAACGCCGTCTTGGTTCATCATATTTAGTACAATTTCACCTGCGCCACGACGCTGAACTTCTTCAACCCAGTCACGGGTTTCCCAACGTGTTGCTTTGGTACGGCTTTCGTCACCAGTAAATTGGTAGACTTGATACTTACCCGTGTCGGCATCGAAGTACGAATCGATACCAACAACAATGCACTGCACACCAAACTTATCAGCAAGCTGGGTGATGAGTTCAGGATTGGCCAGAGCTGGTGAGTTGATTGATACCTTGTCAGCCCCAAACTGCAAAATACGGCTCGCGTCTTCAGCTGACTTGATCCCACCTGCGACACAGAATGGGATATCGATCACCTCTGCGACACGGGCGACCCAACTCTTATCCACTACGCGACCATCGCTCGACGCGGTAATATCATAGAAAACTAACTCATCGGCGCCTTCTTCGGCATAGCGTTTGGCGAGAGGTACAATATCACCGATGATTTCATGGTTACGAAACTGCACGCCTTTCACGACTTGACCGTCACGGACATCAAGGCAGGGAATAATACGTCTTGCTAGCATGGTGTTACTCCTTTGCCTTATTCATTCCAGCAAGTAAAAGCTTGCTCTGCAGTAAACTTACCGTCTAATAGCGCACGACCAACGATGACACCTGCCACGCCGGAGCCTTTCAGGGCAGCAATATCATCCAGTGAGCCAATGCCACCAGATGATTGAAACTGTACTTGCGGGTATTGCTGACACAGATCGATGTACAGCTCTACGTTAGAACCTTCCAGTGTACCGTCGCGTGAAATGTCGGTGCACAGCACGTGCTTTAATCCGACTTTGAGAAAATCGTCCAGTAGTGCTTCAATCGTCACTCCTGAATCTTCCTGCCAGCCAGATACTGCGACTTTACGATTGCCGTTAGCATCAATGTTGACATCCAGTGCTAGCACGATGTGCTCAGGACCATATTTTTCCATCCAGCCTTTAACAAGCTCAGGCTGTTTAACCGCCGTGGAGCCGATTACGACACGTTGTGCGCCAGCATTGAGCAAATCTGCGACGTCTTGCTCGGTGCGAACACCACCACCAATTTGAATATTGGCTGGTGTGCTGGCAAGTAGCTGCTGAATTAAATCAAGCTGACGAGCTGAAGTATCTTTGGCACCAGTAAGGTCAACGAGGTGAAGCCAGTTTGCACCAGCTTGATGATAGAGATTAAATTGCTCGGCTGGGTCGACCTTATATTCGGTTACCTTGCCATAGTCACCTTGAAACAGGCGGACAACCTGACCTTCAATTAAATCTAGCGCGGGAATAATCATAACAAATCCTTTTGGTGTCCTTACATTTCAAGAAAATTCTGAATCAGCTGTGAGCCTGCTTTACTTGAACGCTCTGGGTGAAATTGTACGCCAAAGTAATTACCGCTCTGCACTGCGGCGGTGAAGGCATTGCCATAATCACTACGGGCTATAGTACGGCCGCCATTGGTTTGGCTATTTTCCATATTAAAGACTGGCATGGCGTAGCTATGAACAAAGTAAAAATAACTGCCCGCAGGTATATCTTTAAATAGCGGGTGATCTGCTTCTGGCGTGATAGTGTTCCAGCCCATGTGAGGTAGTGGTAACTCACCGACCTCCATCTTTTTCACGGGCGCATCACATAGACCAAGGCATGATACAAGTTCCGTCCCATTTTGGCCTTGCTCTTCAGATAGCTGGCCGAGTAACTGCATACCGAGACAAATGCCCAACAGTGGTTTATCAACCTGTTTTACCAGATTGATCAGATCACGCTCCTCGAGGTTTTTCATCGCTTCACTTGCTGTTCCCACACCGGGAAGGAACAGCTTATCAGCAGCCAGTACAACCGTTGAGTCTTTGCTGACCGTGACGGCATAACCAAGTCGCTCGATTGCGAAGCGAACAGAGGAGACATTGGCACAGCCAGTATCAATGATCACAACCTGTTGGTTTGTGGTACTCATTACAACACTCCCTTGCTGCTTGGTAGCTCATTACCTTCAACCCGAATAGCCTGACGTAATGTACGGCCAAAGGCTTTGAATAAGCTTTCAACAATGTGGTGATCATTGTTGCCGTCTGAGGAGAGGTGCAGTGTACACGCTAGCGTGTCGGTGAGAGAGCGGAAGAAGTGCGATACCATCTCTGTTGATAAATCACCAACTTGTTCGCGGCTGAACTGCGCATCAAACTTCAAATAAGGGCGTCCAGATAAATCTAATGCACATTGTGCTAGGCATTCATCCATCGGCAGGCTAAAGCCAAAGCGACCGATGCCGCGTTTATCTCCTAGCGCACGTTTTAGGGCTTCCCCTAATGCCAATGCGGCATCTTCCACACTGTGATGATCATCAATGTGCAAGTCACCATCAACCGTTAGCTCCATACGGAAACCACCGTGAGTGGCAATTTGATCTAACATATGGTCGAAGAAACCAAGGCCTGTTTCAATACGGTTACCGCCTGACTCATCAAGGTTCACTTTAACCCGGATGTCAGTCTCTTTGGTTGTACGCACGACTTCTGCGATCCGAGGGCGAGTAGTAAGATCTTTAACGATCTGTTGCCAGCCTAAAGTCTCAGGGTTGTATTGAATACCTCGAATAGCCATATTTTCAGCTAATTGAAGATCTGTTTGGCGATCTCCTATTACCGCTGAGGTTTCAAAGTTGACTTTGCCTTGCTGCAGGTAATCTTTCACCATACCCAGTTTGGGTTTGCGGCAACTGCAGTTGTCTTCTTCGAAGTGCGGGCAGATCAATACATCGTCGAATTTGACCCCTTGCGACTCAAAGATCTCCATCATCATGTCATGCGGGGCATCAAAATCAGCCTGCGGGTAGCTGTCGGTACCAAGGCCATCTTGGTTGGTTACCATTACCAGTTTATAGCCAGCATCTTGCAGTTGCAGTAGGGCTGGGATAACAAAAGGCTCTAGCTTTAGCTTATCAAGACGGTCAACTTGAAAATCGACTGGTGGTTCAACAATCAGTGTACCGTCACGATCAATAAATAAAATGTTTTGCTTGCTCACAATGTACGTCCTTAATACTTAATTCTTTCCTAGCTGCTCGCGAATAAAGGCCAGCGTCTTTTCGCATTCGTCACGGTTGCCGACACTGATGCGAATGCAGTTTTCAATGGGTGAACGGCGTAGAATAATACCGTGATTCCACAGTGCGTTGAATAAGGCATCGGCATCGAGGAATTTCACGAGTAGATAGTTGCCGTAGCCGTCATAAACGGTGACGCCTTCGAGCATGCCGAGACCGGCTTGCAAATATGCACGGTTTGCACTGATATCCAGTACTTGGAATTTAGTTTTAGCCTTGCCTGCAGGTGACAGTGCCTGTACTGCGATATCTGCTACGGGAACAGGCACGGGGTAAGGGGCAATAACCTTAAGCAGCAACTCTATAACGTCTGGGTTCGCAAGGGTAAAACCACAACGAAGCCCTGCAAGTGCAAATGCCTTTGATAACGTTCGTAAAATGACGAGGTTAGGGTAGCTGTCGAGTAAATTGGCTGTCGTCGCCTCTGGGCAGAAATCGATATACGCTTCATCAACCACAACCAGTGCTTTATTCGCAGTCATATCGAGTAGCGCTTCGATATCCTTGCGGTTGATTAGGTTGCCTGTTGGGTTATTTGGGCTACAGACAAAAACCAGCTTGGTGTTGTCTAAGTTGGCTTGAATACCGTCAAGATCAAGTTGCCACTCACCGGTTAGTGGAACGGTTTTGGTTTTTACATCAAAGGTTTCTGCACTTATGGCATACATGCCATAAGTAGGAGGACAATAAATAATACTGTCTTGGTTTGGTTCACAGAAAGCGCGGATTAGTAGTTCAATACCTTCATCGGCACCACGTGAAGTGAGCACCTGCTCTGTGCGAACACTTGCGTAGTCAGCATAGGCTTCAATTAATTCTGTTGGCTGGCATGTGCTATAGCGATTAAGGCGTTCACATTTGATATTGTATTCGTTCACAAAAGGAGACTCGTTGGCATTTAGCCAGATATCACCATTTCCACCTAATCGTCGAGCTGACTGATAAGGCGTGAGTTCTCGTATTGTTTTTCTTGCGAGTTGTTCAATACTCATCGTATATCCCTTAATTAGCTTGTTTGTCAGCTTGTGCGGCCAATTTTTCCATACGAATGGTGACTGCTCGCTTATGTGCATCAAGGCCTTCAGCTTCGGCAATAGTGACAACTGTTGGAGCTAATTCACTTAAGCCACTTGCTGAAAGTTCTTGTACCGTCATACGCTTAGAAAAATCAGCTAAGCCAAGACTAGAATAGGTACGGGTATAGCCGTATGTCGGAAGCACGTGGTTTGTACCTGAAGCGTAATCGCCGACCGATTCTGGCGACCAATTACCTAGGAAAATCGAACCCGCGTTGTCTAGTTGCGACACTAACTCTCGAGGGTTACGTGTCTGCACAATAAGGTGCTCAGGACCATAGTGGTTCGAAATTGACACACACTGGGTGAGACTATCAGCAATGATTAGAATACTTGAGCCAAGTGCTTCACGGGCAATGTCGGCTCGTGATAATTGCTTAAGCTGCTGTTGAATGGCATCAGCGGTGCGATCGGCAATACTCGGGTCGGGTGTCACAAGCACGACTTGAGAATCAGGTCCGTGCTCGGCTTGGCTAAGTAAATCTGCGGCGATGAAGTCGGGATCCGCTGTACTGTCCGCGATGACTAATACTTCTGAAGGACCTGCTGGCATGTCGATAGCCGCACCTCGAAAGTCGTTGCTGACTTGGCGCTTTGCCTCGGTGACGAAAGCATTACCCGGACCAAAAATCTTATCTACTTTCGCTACGGTTTCAGTACCGTAAGCCATTGCAGCAACCGCTTGTGAGCCGCCAGCATTGTAGATTTCAGTAATGCCACATAGTTCGGCCACATACAGAATTTCATCGGCAATCGGTGGTGGTGAGCAAAGAACAACTTCACGACAACCCGCAATTTGTGATGGTACGCCTAACATTAATACGGTTGATGGTAATGGTGCACTTCCGCCTGGAATATATAGACCCACAGAGTTAATCGGGCGAGTGACTTGCTCACACACAACTCCTGGCTGAGTTTCAACACGTAGTGTTGGCTGCTTTTGTGCTTTGTGAAACGTCGCAATATTCTGATAAGCCTGCTGGAGCGCCTGCTTCATCGTGCTCGTTAAACGTGCCGATGCCGCAGATACTTCCTCTTGACTGACTTTAATTGAGTCTGGCTTTACACCATCAAACTTCTCAGTTAGCTCAAGCAAAGCCTGATCGCCACGTTGACGAACATCGTTAATCACATTAGCAACAATTGCTGTGATGTTAGCCCCTTCAGTGATAGCGGGGCGTTCAAGCAGGCTTTCTTGTTGGCTTTCGCTGAGTGATTGCCATACAACCGTTTTCATGGCTTACTCCATCATTTTTTCGATTGGTAGAACAAGAATGGAGCTTGCACCAAGCTCTTTAAGTTGCTCCATGGTTTCCCAAAATAGGTTTTCTGAACTCACTAAGTGAATCGCTACGCGAGTTTTATCTTGTGATAGTGGCATTACAGTTGGATCTTCTGCGCCAGGTAATAGGTCTTTGATTTGATCAAGGCGATCTGTTGGCGCGTGTAGCATGATGTACTTCGATTCTTTCGCTTGAATAACACCTTGCATACGGGTTAATAGGCGCTCGATAAGCGCTTGCTTATCTGTAGAGAATTCACCTGTACGTTGAATTAAAACCGCTTTCGAACGAAGAATCACTTCGGCTTCTTTTAAGCCATTAGCTTCAAGTGTTGCACCAGTTGAAACCAAATCACAAATCGCATCGGCTAAGCCAGCACGTGGAGCGACTTCAACTGAACCATTGAGCATACAAGTACTAAACTCTACGCCTAGCTCATCCATGTAGCGTTTAACAAGCTGCGGGTAAGTCGTTGCAATACGCTTACCTTGTAGATCTTGCGGGCCGTTGTAGTCAGCATCTTTATCGACAGCGATAGACAGGCGGCAACCACCAAAATCTAGACGTCGTAGTTTGGTATATTCTGCAGGTTCACCACGAGCAATTCGCTCTAAACCGACTTCTTCAAGCTCATTTTCACCAATGACACCAAGGTCAACCACACCATCCATGATTAAACCTGGAATATCATCATCTCGTACAAGGAGTAGGTCGATAGGCATGTTTTCGGCGTGAACGACTAAACGCTCGCCCACCATATTGAATTTTACGCCACAGCGCTTGAGTAGGTTTTGGCACTCTTTACTTAAGCGTCCTTTCTTTTGAATTGCAATTCGAAGTCGTTGTGTCTGCATTGTATTAATCCCTATACTCGATGTTGAGCTTAAAATTGAAAAACCCCCGGAAGATTGCTCTTCCGGGGGTCTGAATTTTATTTTTCGCTGACCGCTGGAAGAGAATTTTGCGTCTTCCAGAGCGAGGCGTATCCTCCCGAAAGACTAATCAGGATGATGATGGTGATGTAGGTTAACCATTGGGATACGCATAAATATGTACTCTGTATAAATCTTTATTAACGCTTGCTTGTTAATCACATTAACCAAGCTGGATTTATTTTGCAATGGTATTTTTACGGATTTATTAAATTTCTTCGAGGCTTAGGAATTCATATCTGGATTTATCGTATTTAGCTCAAAAGTTAGCCTTATTTACCATGGGTTTTAATGTGGAACAAGGCTGTTAAATAAGGGCGCATTACAAGTGGTTAACATAGAATGGGTGGAGATATTTGGTTTTTATACATAGATATCTAGCAGGCCTTTAGGTGGTCGTTTTTTGGGCTGCTGTTTTTGATCCTCATTTTCAGGTTCAGTTTTTGGCTCAACTTTTTGTTTTCGCTCGTTGATAAGTGATGCTTGTGTGACTTTTTTTAATTGTTTCTGGGCAGACAGTGGGAGATTGCTATTAGGGTTTATCATGTCATTACCTCATCATCATCGCTTCAGAATAAAAGTGCTGGTCACTATTTAGTCGGCAAATAAAGGAAAAGGTTGAATAAAATTTGTTCGAAAATGTGATTTTTGTGGGGAAGATCGACGTTTTAGTGGGGGGGGGGCTATATGAAAGAGCGAGACCCTACCTTAGCAAAAGTAAGGTAGGGAACTTTAATGAGGATTAGCCGCAGCACTTTTTGTGTTTTTTGCCACTGCCGCATGGGCAAGGGTCATTACGACCGATTTTTTCGTTAACAGCTGGGCGACTTTCTACTTCTGATGCGGGAGCTGGTTCAGGGTATTCGCCATCAATGTAATACCATTGACGCTGACCATTAATGTCTTCTTGTAAAAAACGCGAGCGCTCTTGAAGGCAGTATTCGTTTTCTCCGTCACGGTAGTAGGCTTTGAACTCGACGAAACCTTCGCCAGAATTAGCAATTTCACTCGTGATTATTTCAAGACCAAGCCATTCACTATGTACCGAATCGGCAATTGCGTCTCGGTGTTGTTCTGCTTCACAGCTTGGGTGATAAGTAGCAACGACATAATCAACAAGACCAAGTACATGCGCGCTGTATCGTGAGCGCATCAGTTGTTCAGGGTGTTGGGCATTCGCTGGATTTTGATGGATAGGTTGACAGCACTCTGCGAGAGGGCGTTGACTGCCGCAGGGGCATAACAAACTTTGCTGGGCCATGGTTTACTCTGTTACTGTTCGCTCAAAAATAGTCGCCCATTTTAAGGACTCTAAGTACAGTTCTGCAACGATAGATTCACTGAGGTTCAATGATTGACAAATAAGTTTGATTTTTTGCCAGTCAGCATTGTCATAGGCGATTGCTAAGCGCAATAAACAGCCGAGTTTACCTTGTTGGAACACGAGCGCTTGGCGAACAATTACTTCCAGAGGCAGTTGTTCTATCAATACTTCAATAGGTTGATCTAGCATTGAATCTAGTAGCGAAAATAATCCGGTTAAAAAGGCGTGATTACGGCTTATCTTCGGCTCAAGGTGCTGCGAGAGGCGTTCACAAAAGCGTGCTCGTTGTATCGATAGGTTATATAAAGAGGCTGGCTTATCTTCAGTGGCATGTGATGTTGCCACAAACATAATAAAGCGCCTGAGCTTTTCTTCTCCGAGGTATACCAAGGCTTGTTTGAATGAAGATATTGGCTTTGCACGGGTGTAGGTTATGTTATTAACATGATGGAGTAGCTTGTATGAAAGCGATACATCGGTTGCAATAATCTTTTCTATTTTATCGAAATCAACGTTATGTTGACTTATCTCTTTGTATAACCGTAGTGTCGTCAGTGCCGAAGGTGACAATGTTTTACGGCGCACCATTTCTGGCTTACTAAAAAAGTAACCTTGGAAAAGATGGAACCCCGCATCGTAGCACTGTTGAAACTCCGCTTGGGTCTCAACTTTTTCTGCCAGAAATATCAGTTTACTTTTTTTGTGATATTGAATAAAAAAGCTAGCTTTTTCGATCGGAGTAACTCGAACATCGAATTTAATGATATGAACATAGGGCAGAAAACGGTTCCACTGTGGTGACGGAACAAAATCATCAAGAGCTAAGGTGTACCCTTTTTGGTTTAATTCAATGATCGCTTCTAGTAATTCATCCGTCGGCTCACATGTTTCCAGTATTTCAATAATGAAACATTGTTTTTTAAATAGGAGTGGTGTGCGGTTAACAAGGCTGGTGTAAGGAAAATTAACAAACGCTTTTCGGCCTGCAGTAATATCTGTTGTACTCGAAGACAGAAAGTTATCTGCTAGTAAGCGGTTAGTCGCTTGTTCATCGGCAATATTGGGGAAGGCGTTGTTTGGGCCATCCCGAAATAATAATTCGTAGCCAATGGTTTCCTTGTTCCTGTTCATCACTGGTTGGCGAGCAAGGTATGATTTCATGAAAAACTGTCAAATAGAAACGATCAGATGAAAAATTGTATGCTGTTATTCATACAAAGATATGTCTGAACAATTGGTATTAGTATTACAGATATTTGCACATATAAACAGAGTTACTTATGTAAGAGCAAGCACAACTGATTTAGAACATGGAATTATTTATCGTAATGATAAATAATGGTACTTCGTTCGCTAAAATTATAAATGATTCATGACTGTATTTATGGTCATACAAGCGGGATTGCTTGTAGGTGCTGGTGTGTTTGTGACGATGTTATTAATGGCATGGCGCAAGAACCGAAAGCAGGAAGCTCAAACTAAAATCCTCCCTATTGGGCTTATTGGTGGCTTTGCCAATTTTTGCGACACACTTGGTGTCGGTAGTTTTGCCATTAAAACGGCAGGTTATAAACAATTCAAATTGGTTGATGACAAGCTACTGCCCGGTACATTGAATTGCCAGGCGGTGTTGGCAACGGTCATACAGTCTCTGATTTTCCTAACAGCAGTTGACGTTGATCCGATTACTTTGGTTTCAATGGTGGTTGCTGCATGCTTAGGTGCGACCGTTGGTGCTCGTTTGGTGTCTAGCTGGGACCGTCAGTTGATCCGGATCGTGATGGCAGGGGCTTTGCTGGTGGTTGCCAGTCTGATGCTGGCCGGTCAGCTAGAGTTGTTCCCGCTGGGTGGGATGGCGTTAGGTTTATCGGGTTGGAAGTTGGCCGCCGCTATCCTGGGTAACTTCTTGTTCGGGGCATTGATGACCGTCGGTATTGGCTTATATGCACCATGTATGACTTTGGTCTATTTGCTGGGCATGCACCCGTTGGCTGCTTTTCCTATTATGATGTGCTCATGTGCTTTCTTAAGCTTTTTCTCTGCCGGTGGTTTCATTCGTATGAACCGGATCAATAGCCGCGCGGCACTAATAGTCGCAATTACTGGCCCTATAGGTGTGGTGATTGCGGCGTATTTGGTGAAATCGCTAGATATGCACTTGCTGGCTTGGTTAGTGATTGGAGTGGTGTTATATACTTCTATCACCATGTATCGCTCATGGCTCAAAGAGAAAAGCGTGTCCTCGCAGCAGCTGGCAGAATCCTAAGTTATCGGGTAATTATTATAAAAAAGGTACGCAATGCGTACCTTTTTGCTATTTATTCGTACCGTTTAACAGGAAGTCGCGCGTTTCAAGTTGATAGCCTTCCGCGGAATAAACCAATACTGAACCATGATCATACCAGTCACCCAGTACGATCCGTTCAGCGGGAAGGCCTGCGACTTGAAGTTGGTGGACTGCGGGGCGATGAGTGTGTCCGTGGATCATTTGCTGAACACCGTTATCAGCCATGACTTTCTCAACTTCTTCAGCAGTAACATCCATAATGCTGAGACTTTTCATCTGGTTATTTTGGTTGCTGCCGCTGCGCATTTTATTGCCGATTTGCTGGCGATAGCGTAGAGGCAAACGAAAGAACAGCCATTGAATAATGCGATTGTGTACTTTTTTTCGATAGCGTTGATAGCCTTCGTCTAGGGTACACAAGGTATCTCCGTGTAAGAGTAGGGTTGGCTGTCCATACAGGTCGACAACCGTATGCTCAGGCAGAAGTTGCACACCGGTCTCTTGGCTAAAACGCTTACCAACCAGAAAATCTCGGTTGCCATGAATGAAGTAGCAAGATACACCGCTATCGGTTACTTGCTTGAAGGCGTGTTTGATTTTCTGATGAAAAGGAGAGTCGTCATCATCGCCAATCCACATTTCGAACAAATCCCCAAGTACATAGAGTGCATCAATGCCTTGGGTTTCCTGCTGCATAAATTGGAGGAAGCAAGCGGTAATATCTGGACGGTCAGCACTTAGGTGCAGATCTGAAATAAAAAGAGTTGTCATAGGAATGAAGGGTGACACAGAGGCCACCCTTTGTGAAGAATTACTCTTCGATAGTTACGTTGTTGATAACAATATCTTCAACAGGCACGTCTTGGTGTACATAACCCCAGTTGCCAGTAGAAACAGCTTTGATTTTGTTTACTACGTCCATACCTTCAACAACTTCTGCAAATACACAGTAGCCCCAGCCATCAGGCGTCTCTGATTTGAAGTCTAGGAATTTGTTGTCATTAACGTTGATGAAGAACTGAGAGCTTGCAGAATGCGGTTCCATTGTGCGAGCCATTGCCAATGTACCTACTTTGTTGCTTAGGCCATTGCTTGCTTCATTTTTGATTGGAGCACGCGACTCTTTTTCTTCCATGCCAGGTGCCATACCGCCGCCCTGAACCATAAAGCCGTCGATTACACGGTGGAAGATAGTGCCGTTGTAGAAATCTTCACGACAGTATTGCAAGAAGTTTGCACACGTTTCAGGCGCTTTTTCTGTGTTAAGCTGAATTTTGATGTCACCAAAAGTAGTGTGAAGCGTTACCATGAGATTGTCCTTTAATGGATGTACATTGCTTTAAGTCTTGGATTCTATCCTACTCGGTTTGAGCGTCAATATTAACTCGTATTGATAGCGATCTCAGGCTTAAATAGGTGAAAATTTAGCCTTTTGCCTAACTATAGATGATGGGTGTTTAGTTGGCATGGATCTAAAGGGGAGGATTGATGGTTGAATATATGGTCGGTCTGTATTCTTTACGCAGCCATAATTCGTTAGAACGGCATTTTTCCTTGCCTTAAACAGCCAATAAAGGTGTAATTACCCCCTTATATCGTAACCCCCAAAATGAGTACCGAAGAGACATGTTGAAGATCTATAACTCACTTACAAGACAGAAAGAGGCATTCCAACCCATCCAGCCTGGTAAAGTAGGCATGTACGTCTGTGGGGTTACCATCTACGATTTATGTCACATCGGTCACGGTCGTACTTTTGTTTCTTTTGACGTGGTTTCTCGTTACCTACGCTACTCAGGCTACGATTTAACGTTCGTGCGTAACATTACTGATATCGACGATAAGATCATCAAGCGTGCGGCTGAAAATGGTGAAAGCTGTGATTCTTTGACTGAACGTTTGATCGGTGAAATGCACACTGACTTTGATGCGCTAGGTATGAAACGTCCTGATATCGAACCACGTGCGACAGAATTCATTGCTGAAATCATTACGATGTGTGAGCGTTTGATTGAGCGTGGTTTTGCATACGTTGCGAGTAACGGCGATGTCATGTTCGAAGTGAGCAAGTTTGAAGAATACGGTCGCTTGTCTAAGCAAGATCTTGACCAGCTTCAAGCGGGTGCTCGTGTTGATATTGAAACAGCTAAACGTAGCCCACTTGATTTCGTACTGTGGAAAATGTCGAAGCCGGGTGAGCCAACATGGGAATCACCATGGGGCGCTGGCCGTCCGGGTTGGCACATTGAGTGTTCAGCGATGAATTCAGCAATTTTGGGTGATCACTTTGATATCCATGGTGGTGGTTCAGATCTTCAGTTCCCGCACCATGAAAACGAAATTGCGCAATCGTGCTGTGCGACGGGCTCTCAGTATGTAAATACTTGGATGCACAGCGGCATGGTTATGGTTGACCGTGAAAAGATGTCTAAGTCTTTAGGTAACTTCTTCACTATTCGTGATGTACTAGGTCACTTTGATGCTGAAACAGTTCGTTACTTCCTTATGTCTGGCCACTACCGCAGCCAGTTGAACTACAGCGAAGATAACCTTAAGCAAGCTCGCTCTGCACTCGAGCGTCTTTACACGTCATTACGTGGTTTAGATTCGTCAGTTGAAGCTGCTGGTGGTGAAGAGTTTGTTGCTCGCTTTAAAGAAGCAATGGATGATGATTTCAACACGCCAGAAGCATACTCAGTACTGTTTGATATGGCGCGTGAAACTAACCGCCTAAAAACAGATGACGTAGCTGCCGCTTCAGCATTGGGCGCACGTCTGCGTGAATTGGCAGACATTCTTGGCTTGCTTGCACAAGAGCCAGAAGCTTTCCTTCAAGGTGGTGCTGGTGAAGATGATGATGTCGCTGAAATTGAATCGCTGATCCAACAGCGCCTTGATGCGCGTGCTGCCAAAGACTGGGCCGCTGCCGATGATGCACGTGACAAGCTACTTGCGATGGGAATCATCTTAGAAGATGGCCCACAAGGTACCACTTGGCGTCGTAAATAAGCCTCTGAGTCATCGTTAAATTAGCGTTCTAAAAGCCGGAGTTTTTACTCCGGCTTTTTAATGCCTGTTATTGTGAATTATATTTTCTCTGGCAGCTCGGCGCCGCATTTCTTGCAATAATCGGCATCTTCTTCATGGCCGCTGGTCGAGCAGTTCATACAGCGAATGAGATTTCGCTGGGTTTTCATTTCTTGGCTTAGTTCTGCGGTAATGATCCCCGTTGGTACTGCCAGAATAGAATAGCCCAATAGCATGGTGAAAGATGCTAAGGCTTTACCTAGATCTGTCTGCGGTACGATATCGCCATAACCTACCGTTGTTATGGTGACGATAGCCCAGTAAATGCTGGTAGGAATACTGGTGAAGCCATTGTCTGGCCCTTCAATCACATAAAGTAATGATCCTAATACAGTCACGAGAATAGCGACGGTACTGAAGAAGACGAGTATTTTCCGCTGAGCCATCAATAACGAACGCAACAGAATATTAGAATCTCTTAGAAAGCGTGCGAGCTTCAATATCCGGAATATCCGCATTACCCTGATCAAGCGAACAATCAATAGGTAATTTGAACCAGGGAAAAGGAAAGCAAGGTAGCTAGGCAGTATGGCGATTAAATCGATGACGCCATAAAAGCTACGGGCATAGGCCCATGGCTTGGGAGAGCAATAGAGGCGAAATAGGTATTCAATGGTAAATAGAATAGTAAATAGCCACTCAAGAGCAAAAAGTGCCGTTGGATAGTGGGTTTCTATACTGCTAACCGATGACAGAATCAGAACCAGTTCAGAGCAGAGGATTGCGATAATCAGTGCAACATCGAAGCGCTGTCCTGCTTTGGTTTGGGTGCCGAAAATAACTTGGTAAATTTTCTGACGCCGATTGAGAGTAACCATAGTGCCTTGTTTCTTAGGTGATAATTACTAAGGATATAAGCAAATGGTAAAACTATGAAGCGAGAGGCTGTAATGAGAGGCAGAAATTACGAGAGGCAAGCTGCCTTGCCTCTTTATATTAAGCTTAGCCGAGCCGACAGCTATGCGAGGCCGGGGAATAATGCCCGCAGACCATTGGCGATAAACTCAATACCTAATGCTGCCAAAATCAAGCCCATTATACGAGTGATTACGTTGATTCCTGTTTGACCTAGGAAACGAACAATAATGGGGGCGGCCCTAAAGAGTAGCCAACAACTGAACGCAAATATCACAATGGTGGCGGCGATACCGAGTGTATTGGAAACACTCGGATAACGTGAGCCGTAAACAATGGTGGAACTTATTGCACCAGGGCCAGCCATTAGTGGCATAGCGAGAGGTACAACACCGATTTGCTCGCGGCTAATTGATTCCGACTTTTCTTGTTTATTCTGTTTATCTTCACCCAACTTACCGCTCATCATTGAGAAGGCGATAGTCAGTAGTAGCAATCCACCAGCAACACGAAATGAATCCAGCGAGATGCTAAACATGTCCAGTAGAAACTGGCCTGCTAGCAATGAAACCGTCAGGATAATAGTAACGGCAATATTGGCAGTATAAGCCGTTTTATTTCGTTCTTCTTTACTCATGTGAGCGGTAAGCGAAACGAAAATGGGCATAATGCCGATTGGGTTAACGGCAGCAATTAAGCCGACAAAAAATTGCAGAAAAATGGCAAGTTCGAGTGTTTGCATTTTTAGTATTCTAATTGAATTATATAAAGAAGCAGGCTTCGTTACTCAACATCCATCAGTATAGGCAACCGTTGTTAGTTTACAGAAAGAAAGGCAGGCGAAAAGCATGTCGATCCATAGAGTAAACTTTCGAGTAATACAGTGATGAGTTATTGATCGGCGATACTTTAAGCCAAACGATTGCTGAGTACCAATTAAAAATAGTTATATCCCCCGTTATTTTAAGTAATTTATAAATGTGTTGTTACCGCCCTGTGAACGATTACTTTTTGCGGTTACTCTTAGTGGGTAAGTTTTGTGCTACAAAGATGAAACAAATCACTCTTGCAAAGATTTGATAACGTGATGATGATCACGAATAAATCTGAATATGATCGTTTATGTAGAATTATTACGTAATATAGAACGCAGATTAATGCTTCTGAAAATCGCAAAAGGTTACTTTTCAACCGATGAGGTCTCATAGTCGCCTTTAAAGTTATTGGATTAGAGTGGTTGAGATCAAATTTTGGTAAAGTGTAATCCTAAATGGTTACAAGTGATCTAAATCAATTATTTTCACGGCGTGAAATAATATAATCAGTTTTGAAAGCAATTTACTAAGTATGTGTGTTGCGGGATTGTTGAAATGATGCATTTCCTCCATCCAGCCGCCTTAAAGGATTTAAGACGTATCCTTACTAAAGAATTTTCAATATTAAGTTAGGAGTTAACTATGCCTGTAACAAATATGGCTGAACTAGATGCAATGGTTGCCCGCGTCAAAGCTGCTCAGAAAGAGTTTTCAACTTTTTCTCAAGAGCAGGTTGATAAAATCTTTCGCGCAGCTTCTCTTGCTGCGAACAACGCGCGTATTCCACTAGCTCAACAAGCTGTAGCAGAATCTGGTATGGGTATTGTTGAAGATAAGGTTATCAAAAACCACTTCGCTTCAGAATTTATCTACAACAAATACAAAGACGAACCAACTTGCGGTATTTTGGAAGAGAACGACGAGTTCGGCACCATGACTATCGCTGAGCCAGTAGGTATCATTTGCGGTATCGTACCGACAACTAACCCAACATCTACTGCAATCTTCAAATCTCTAATCTCCCTTAAAACACGTAACGCAATTATCTTCTCGCCACACCCGCGTGCTAAAAACTCAACGAATGATGCTGCTAAATTAGTACTTGATGCTGCTGTTGCTGCTGGTGCACCAAAAGACATCATTGGTTGGATTGACCAACCTTCAGTTGAGCTTTCAAATGCACTGATGAAGCATGACGACATCAACCTTATCCTTGCGACTGGTGGTCCAGGTATGGTTAAAGCAGCTTACTCTTCAGGTAAGCCAGCTATCGGTGTTGGTGCGGGTAACGTACCTGTTGTTATTGATGAAACGGCTGATATTAAGCGTGCTGTAGCATCTGTACTTATGTCTAAGACATTCGATAACGGTGTTGTATGTGCTTCTGAGCAAGCAGTTATCGTTATGGACGAAGTGTATGACGAAGTGAAAGCACGTTTTGCTTCTCACAACGGTTACGTATTGTCTAAATCTGAAGCGGATAAAGTACGTAAAATATTGCTTATCAACGGTAACCTAAACGCAGATATCGTAGGCCAGCCAGCGACTAAAATTGCTGAAATGGCAGGTGTTACTGTTCCTTCTGATACTAAGATCCTTATCGGTGAAGGCGTTGAAGTTAAGTACGAAGACGAATTCGCACACGAAAAACTATCTCCAACATTGGGTATGTTCCGCGCAACTTCTTTTGAAAATGCAGTAGAACAAGCTTGTACTATGGTTGATATCGGCGGCATCGGTCACACATCGGGTCTTTACACTAATCAAGATGTAAATAAAGATCGTATCAAGTACTTCGGCGACAAAATGAAGACTGCGCGTATTCTTGTAAACATTCCGACGACTCACGGTGGTATCGGTGACCTTTACAACTTCAACGTTGCACCTTCTCTAACTCTTGGTTGTGGTTCATGGGGTGGTAACTCTATCTCTGAGAACGTAGGTCCTAAGCACCTTATCAACAAGAAAACTGTAGCGAAGCGAGCTGAGAACATGTTGTGGCATAAACTACCTAAGTCTATTTACTTCCGTCGTGGTAGCCTTCCAATCGCAATGAGCGATCTAGAAGACAAGAAACGTGCATTCCTAGTAACAGACCGTTTCTTATTCAACAATGGCTACGCTGACGAAGTAGTATCACTGCTTAAAGCACAAGGTATTGAAGTTCACACTTTCTTCGACGTAGAAGCGGATCCAACGCTATCTGTTGTTGAGAAAGGCGCTGAAGCAATGAAGAGCTTCCAACCTGACGTGATCATCGCTCTTGGTGGTGGTTCTCCGATGGATGCAGCTAAGATCATGTGGGTAATGTATGAGCACCCAGATACTCACTTTGAAGAACTAGCAATGCGCTTTATGGATATCCGTAAGCGTATTTACAAGTTCCCTAAGATGGGCAAGAAAGCTGAGCTTGTATGTATCACTACTACATCTGGTACAGGTTCTGAAGTTACACCTTTCGCTGTTGTTACTGACGACAAGACTGGTGCTAAGTACCCACTTGCAGACTACGAGCTAACACCACAAATGGCTATCGTTGATGCGAACTTGGTAATGAACATGCCTAAGTCGCTAACGGCTTTCGGTGGCTACGATGCAGTAACTCACGCACTAGAAGCCTACGTGTCTGTTCTTGCTAACGAATACTCTGATGGTCAGGCACTTCAAGCACTTAAGATGCTAAAAGAATACTTACCTTCAAGCTATGCGAATGGTGCAAACGACCCAATCGCTCGTGAGAAAGTACACAATGCTGCGACTATCGCTGGTATCGCGTTTGCGAATGCCTTCCTAGGTGTGTGTCACTCAATGGCGCATAAGATTGGTGCTGAATTCCACATTCCACATGGTTTGGCGAATGCACTACTAATCTCTAACGTTGTTCGTTACAACGCGAATGACAACCCAACGAAACAAACAGCATTCTCTCAGTATGCTAGCCCTCAGGCTCGCCGTCGTTATGCTGAAGTTGCTGACCACTTGGGTCTGTCGCAAGCTGGCGACCGTACAGCTCAGAAAATTGAGCGTCTACTAACTTGGTTAGAAGAGCTGAAGATTGACCTAGACATCCCAACATCTATTCAAGGTGCAGGTGTTGCAGAAGCTGATTTCTTCGCGAAGATTGATACACTTTCAGTTGAAGCGTTTGATGACCAGTGTACTGGTGCTAACCCACGTTACCCTCTTATCAGCGAGCTGAAAGAAGTTCTAACGTCGGCTTACTACGGTACTCCGTATGTTGAAGGTGAAACTTTCGAAGGTACGACTGTTATCAAAAAATCTGAGCCAGTTGTTGTAAAACCAACAGCGAAAGCAAAGAAAGAGAAAGCTGAAGCTTAATCACCATTATTGCTAGCGCATAATGCAGTTATTATTTAGCCCGCCACTTTGGCGGGCTTTTTATATCTGTGTATTTATTGATTAAACAAAATAAGAGTCGCTTTATCGTTGAGGCTCCGTTTGCATAACCAACAGATCAACTGACTTCCGCTTCAATCATTCTGCCGTTGAAGTAGTCGTTAGCAACGATGTACTCCGCACTTCTCACTATTTCATACTGCATAGGCAAGCTCACGACATTGCTGTTGTGTTCTGACTGGCAAGATGAACAATTAATCGTCAGCGGGACAACACCCCCTACACGAATGTTGAACTCCGCTAATTCTTTGGCCCAGCTTTGGGTTAAGCCAGACACCATCGCTTTAGAGCCAGAGTTGAGCATGTTTTGTGAGTTTCCCTCATTAACTGCGAGGTTAATAATGACTCCCCGGCATTCGTGCTCACGCATGTAGTGGGCTGTTTGCTTGCCAAAAGTGAAAAATGACGTCGCTTCTTCTGCCATTGATCGACTGAACTGATCAACGGCTGACGGGCTTAGTAGTGACGGTAGTTCAGCGCCTAGCCAGCAGTTGGTGAGTACATCAATTTGACCATAGTGCTGATGGACGTTACCTATCATGGTGGCGATAGAAGGTTCTGACTGATCGGCAATAAGATAAGATTGACACTGTGCCCCAATCGCTTGGCAAGCTTTCAGCGTTTGATGTAGTTCATACTGACGTACATCAACCAATGCAAGCTTTGCCCCTAAAGAGGCAAAGTGAAGTGAAATTGCCTTGCCTAAAGGGCTGCCTGCAGCAGTAATGAGTATGACTGATTGAGCAATATTCATAACTCTTCCTATCTCAATTTGGCTGAAATTTAGTTTTAGTCGAGTATTCAGCACTAAGGTTGAATCAACCTGCTTACAAATAATTAACCTAACATTACGGCGTTATCAGTAACATAACTGTGAAAATGCGCCCAAAGTGCCGTTGTCTGTTTTTAAATGTTAGTGAACTGTGATCGTAGTGCGGGGTCTTGGTTGCAAAGCTATGAGGGTGGTCACGAAATGAACGATTTTGTGATAAATGATAGATTTAAATGCAATTGGTTGCATTTGTTGTGTTTGTGTAATTAATTGTACATATTCGCGGGCTGATGCACCTAGGGTTAAACTGGCGAGCACGCTAGCTTTGATGCATCTCAGCAAATCGTTTTGCTTGAATCAGTGATAGGTATAAATCTTGTGGTGATGCTTGAATGGTTGCGTCTTCTTTCGGCGGTAAAAGACGGCGTTCATGACCTGAAAGGTTGTGGTAAATCTCCTCTGGCATGCCTTTAGTCCCTTGCGGTGGAAAAGTAAGGGCTGTTGGTTGTAGGCCTTGCAGTAAACGTACATCTGCTAAGCCACTATCTTGAAATAATTGGGCTTGCCGTGCGCCATTCTCATAACAGCGTTCAGAGGTCGTTAAAGGTTGTGGATCTTGCAGCTCAAAATAAGCGCGAAGCTCTGATTCTGTTTTTCCGGGTTTGGGCAGTGCATCAACAGGGGTTGTTTCAAGGTAGTCGGGCGACAACATCGCAAGCATTAATCCAAAGTCAGCACGGCGTCCACCTTCAACCGCATGGTTGAGGTGAGTACCTAGCTGCACTTCGCTTATCAGCTGTGCTTTGTCTAATGTATGGATCTGCATTCAATCGCACCGGAATTAAGGTAGCAAAGAGTTTGCTACTTAGAGGTATATCGGTGCGAGTTGGAATTTCTTTAGTGAAAAAGAGGTTTATTTTTCAAGTGAGGCGATTGCTACACGCATTCGGTGTAAGGCTTCATCCAGTATCTCGGTGCGGCAGGCAAAATTTAGCCGGACAAATTTTGAATTACCAAAATCAGCACCTGGTGAAAGCCCTATACCTGCCTGCTCAAAAAATTTAAACGGGGAAGGTACCGGCAGCGGTGAAGCGTCAATCCATGCGAGGTAAGTCCCTTCAATTGGGTGGAGTGTTAAATAGGGCATGCTATTGATGGCGTTCTCAAGCTTCGTTTTATGATTCTGTAAGAAAGAGAGCTGATTATCTAACCATAGCTGACCGTGCGCATAAGCGGCCTCTGCTGCCGTATAAGCCAACACATTTACACCGGGAACAATGCCCGCCTTGGTTTTGATAAACTGTCGACGTATTTGTGGATTTGGAATTATTGCCATTGAAGCGCCTAGACCTGCGATATTGAATGTTTTGCTGGGCGCTATCAGGGTAATTGAACGATTAGCTGCACTGTCATTTAAACTTGCAAATGGAATGTGCTTGCAGCTTGGGTCAAGAATGAGATCGCTATGGATTTCATCGGAACATACTGTGAGGTTATGTTTCTCGGTAAACGCCAATACTGACTCAAGATCACTTTTATTGTAAACCGTACCGCCTGGGTTTAATGGGTTACAAAAGAGCATTAACGTTGAGTTTGGGGTTACAGCACCATCATCAAGCGACATCAACCAACGCTGTTGCTCAAGGTTAACCGTAAGAGTTGAAAGCTGTCGGTTAGCAAGTTTGATGGATGATTTGAAGGGAGGATATATAGGGCTTGGACATAGTACACTTTGCTCAGGCGAGGTCTGTGAGCGTACAGCCAAGTTGATCCCGCAAACCAGCCCCGGTAAATATACAATCCATTCTGGCTCGATATGCCATTGGTAAAGATCAGCCATTCGCTCGACTAACAGTGTTGTCAGTGATTCTGGGGCGCTGCCGTAGCCAAAGACACCATGGTCGACATGTCGGTGTAGTGCTGCCGTTATGGCCTCTGGTACTTTGAAATCACTGTCTGCTATCCACATGGGCAAGATATCTTGCCCTTTGTATTTATTCCACTTGATACTGTTGCTTTGGGTTCTATCGACGGGTTGTTCAAACAGGTGGTTCAAAGGTGTTTCTGCCATGGTGAGTTCCTTGACGGTGAGTAATTCCAGCGATCTCCATGTGTATTATTGCCACAAAAAACAGATATAAAAAAGCCTTGGTCAATAATGCCAAGGCTTTATATTTGCATTCCCTATCTTTGCTTAGTTATTGATAACTTTGCAGCTTAGAATGTAGGTTTCATGCCAAATTGATCTGCAGCGTAGGCTACACGCTCTTCAGGTGTCGGTGGCTTAGCGGGAACACCCAAATTTTCAATATGTCGAAGGCGAGGTAATAAGCCTGCACCATTAGCCGTTTGAATCGCCAACCCTGGCCTCGCATTGAGTTCAAGTACCATGGGGCCGTAGACTTTATCGAGTACCATATCGGTACCCATGTAGCCTAGCCCTGTCATTTCCCATGCACTTGATGCAAGGGCCAATAGTTTGTGCCAATCAGGTACCGCGAGCTCACTCAGTAAGCGGTCGGTATCAGGGTGATGCTCAATGGGCTGATCAAACTGTACAGCACGAACAGCCTTTCCTGTCGCAATATCAATACCAACGCCAACAGCACCTTGGTGCAAATTAGCTTTGCCATCTGAAGCGGATGTTGAACAACGCATCATTGCCATTACAGGGTAGCCTTTAAATACGATCACTCGCACATCAGGCACACCTTCATAACTAAAACCATCGAAGACATCATCAAATTGGATGAGGTTCTCAACCATCGCAACATCGTTTTTACCACCTAGCGAGAACAAGCCCGCTAAGGTATTGGTAATGTGACGCTCAACATCCTGCTTGTTGATTTCGGCACCAGATGGTTTGACATAAACACCATCTTTATGACGAATGATAACCAATATGCCTTTGCCACCCGATCCCTGTGCTGGTTTTATGACAAAACCCGGCCAGTTCTTCACCATATCGTGAACGCGTCTAACGTACACTTGGCTATCGATGACACCAATCAATTCCGGCACTGTCGCACCCGCTTGTTTAGCGATGAGCTTGGTTTTTAGCTTGTCATCAACAAGTGGGTAAAGGCTACGATCATTGTAACGACCAATGTAGCTGTGATTACGTTGGTTCATCCCCATAATGCCGCGGTCGCGTAACTTAAATGGAGACGTAAACTGTGATAACAGTGACATCGTTAGTCCTCCACAAGTGGTTTGAAGCGGCGAAGTTCACTTAAACGGTAGCCGGTGTAATTACCGAGCATTAAAATTAACGCCAGAATAATCAGCTGAATACCGATGAAATTGAACGTCAGGTGGCGAACCAGCGGGTTAGTCATTGCGAGGTAAACCAATATAGCGGTAAGTAATGAACCACCACCTTGGATTAATACTTCTTTTGCCCCTTCTTCTTCCCAAAGAATCGACATACGTTCAATGGTCCAAGAAAGAATGATCATCGGGAAGAACGTAATCGAAAGCCCTTCAACCAAACCAATCTTAAAGGCGACAACGGTGAAGACAGAGATGATCATTATGACCGTTATGATCACCGCGGATATTCGCGCCACCAGTAATAGGTTCAGTTTCGATAGGTAGCTGCGAATAACCAAGCCTGTACCGACGATGAGTAAGAAACCCAGAATACCGGTGACGAGCTGTGTTTGAACAAACGCAACGGCAATCAACACCGGCATGAAGGTTCCCGAGGTTTTCAAGCCGATAATAATACGCAGGAACACAACGATCAGTGCACCGATAGGCACCAGCATAATGGTTTTGAACATAGCTTGTTCTTCAACCGGAAGGCTATGAATCGAGAAGTTCAGTAAGTCTTCTGCTTGTACCTTTTCGCGGGTTGCTTGTTGCGGGGTAATATCTTGCGCAATAATAGAGAAGCTGATATTTGAATTGCGACCGCCAATAACATCAAGCAGTGAATGGCCTTGTTGATTCCATAATAAAATATTATCAGGTTTACCTTCTTGACCGGTTTGAAGGTTAAAGAGCTGCCAGATTTGACCATCCCAAACCTCAACCATTGGGCTGATACTTTGACGACGGCGACCATCTTCTAGTTGTAAACCACCCACAATTCGGGCGTGAATACTTTCTAGCGAGAGAAGGTTAATAATGGCATCTTCACGGCTGAGATTATTAAGCAGTAGCGATGCATTTTGATTGTTGCGGTCGTTAAATTGTTTAATGAGCTCACGGGTTAGGGTGGTGTTATCTGCAGAAAGGTTGCGAGCTTGATCCAATAGAGCGGTTGCTGCTGTTTGTTGAGGGTTATCTAAGCTAACAGCAACAGTGTCTCCTTTTGGAGGTTGAGCTTTAAAGCTGGCTTGATCATCGACTAACATCTGCGTTTTGTAATACAGGATCTGTTTACCGCTGGCTTGTCTGATGGACCATTCAGCTCGGCGGCCTTTATCGGTGTCAATGAGCGCTACGCCATAACCTGGCGATGAGGTGCTTTCATCTATTTGAGTAAAACCTTGTTGAGTTTCTGGTGCCGCCATTGAAACTTTGACTGGGTCACCAATAGCATCAAATTCAATACGGGATTCGAGCTCCCACATTGCGCGCTCTTCACCTGGCGTCCACGGCACGCCATAAATATCATGGCGGTACATGCTTAGAGCAGTACCCGCAATGACTAGCAGGGTGATTAAAAAGTAAAACGGAATTCTTGACGTCATGACATCCTCATCAAATTGTTATTAGTTTTTTTGTACTTGCTGTTCATTCATTCCTTGAACGAATTTTTTACCGACATCAACTAAAGCGATGTCTTTGAAAAATTCACGACCTAATAATACTGGATAGGTCATTTGACTGCGATCTGCCAAGGTAAATTGTGCTTTTTCGTGAAGATCACCTAATTTTATCCATGCTTCAATAACAGGGCGGCGAACGGCTTCACTTGCATTGACTTGTCGAATTTTCACCCAGCGGATAACGGGGGCTTCAACAACTTCAGCTTTTTCAGCAGTCTCATCAGAGGTGTGATTTAAACTGAAACGCGCCCATTTTTTACCATCACGTTCGAATATTTGAATATCCGTTGCACTCAGTGATGAGGTTGTAGCACCTGTATCAATTCGAGCCTTAAAGAATGATGTCATTGAGTCAATCCAGACCCATTCTTCTTCACCTAAAATTACTTTACCATGGGCAACACGTGTGTTGACTGCAGCAGCTTCAACAGCGATTGGCTCTTCCTCTTCAACTTGAAGGGGTTCAAAGGCTAGCGAGTTAGCGTTACTGAGAGTCATTTCCTTTGATATTGATGATAGTTCTTTTTCCAAGTTTGCAATATATTCATTTTGCTCATCTATTTGCTTAATCATAGTAGCAAGTTGGAAATTAACGCGATCTTCCATCGTATTGATGGCAAGCATGGTTTTTTCTTGATCTTGTTGCGGTGTTAGGGTGCAACCAGAAAGGATAGCTAGGGTAAGTAATGGCACATAGCGGCGAAGCATTATGTCTCCCGGAAGGAATTATTTTTCTATAGTCGGCAATATTTTATCTTAGAAAAAGGGATGCTAACAGCACCCCCTTGTCAGTACTTAGTCAGGATTTCGAGCGATTAGCACGGCACGTTTCGGTGCAGGGTATCCTTCAATAGTTTTAGTTGGATCATTTTGGTCTAAATATTCAGGTAATGAATTGTTTGTCATCCACTCCGTTGAGCGCTGTTCGTTGATACTCGTGACACATTCGTCGACAATTTTCACATCAACAAAACCGCATTTTTCCATCCATACCTTAAGCGCTTTTGCAGAAGGGAAAAAGTACACATTGTGCATTTGGGCATAACGATGAGTAGGTACTAATACCGTATTTTCATCGCCATCGATGACCAATGTTTCCAGAATGACTTCACCATCTTTACGCAGTTGGTTTTTTAACTGGATGATATGATCAAGCGGCGAGCGACGGTGGTAAAGTACCCCCATGCTAAATACAGTATCGAAAGCTCTCAGTTCAGGTAAATCTTCAATGCCTAAAGGCAACAAAAAAGCACGGTTATCTTGGCCCATAAGACGCTTAATAGCTTCAAATTGAATCAAGAATAGGTTTGATGGGTCAATACCAACGGTTAATGCTGCATCTTCACCAAGCATTCGCCACATATGGTAACCGTTACCACAGCCAACATCTAAAACACTGCGCCCTTTTAATGGGGAAATGTGAGGTAGCACACGATCCCATTTCCAGTCAGAGCGCCATTCGGTATCAATGTGAATGCCATGAACGTTATAAGGCCCTTTACGCCATGGATGAAGCAGACGCAATAAGCTTTCAAGGCGTTTTTGCTCACCATCGGCGATGCCACCGTCATTACTAACACTGACTTCATTTTTGATATCGATGATATCAGGTTTATCTGTTGGGAATTTTTTCAGGGCGCGCATCCAACGGTTCATATCACCATGCGCTTCAGACTCCCAATCACTTAGCTGTTTTGGCAACGTATTTAGCCAAGGGCGAAGTGTCTCGTGTTGAGCGAGAAGTTGGTAGAATTCAGAAAAACTAAACATAAACAACAGGTAACCTTATTTAATCGCGAACATAGAGCCAAAGTTAAAGCACTGGAACCACACTTCAGAACTGCTGAAGCCAATGCTTGCAAAGCGTTGTTTGTGGGTATCAATGCTATCGGGGCGCATCACATTTTCGATGGCGCTTCGTTTTTGGCTGATTTCTAACTCGCTATAGCCATTGGCTCGTTTGAAGTCGTGGTGTAAGTCGATAAGCAGTTCGTTAGAGCGCTCATCGTCAAAAATATATTTTTCAGACAAGATCAAGATGCCCCCAGGGCGTAATCCTGCATAGATTTTTTCTAGCAGTGACTGACGGTCTTCAGGAACAAGAAACTGTAGAGTGAAGTTCAGTACAACAACGGATGCATCTTGAATGTCGATATCACGGATATCAGCCTCTACAACCGAGACTGGCGTATCAGAGCGATAAGCGTTGATGTGTAAGCGGCAACGTTCAACCATGGCTGCTGAGTTATCGACCGCGATGATTTCGCAGCCTTCTTGGTTGATATGACGACGCATTGAAAGCGTTGCGGCACCAAGAGAACAACCGAGGTCATAGATTTTAGAGTGAGGCTTGGCAAAGCGTTCAGCAAGCATACCAATCGCAGAAATAATATTGCTATAACCCGGCACTGAACGCTGGATCATATCTGGGAACACTTCAGCGACACGTTCATCAAACGTGAAATCTCCCATCTTTTCGATGGGCGCTGCAAAAATATTGTCGTGACTTGCCATTCTCACGAACCTCTTATCTATATAAAGAACTGGGATCCAACGTATCGGGCTGATATCTCAAAGTTCAAATGCACTTTTAGATACCGATAACCTAAGGTGATCCATCACCCCTGAAAGGTCGCGTATTGTAGAGAAAATGTGGGCATTTGTCTTTATAGATTTTCTTCGATAAATAATAGTTTCTGAGTGTTAATGGTGTCTGAATAGGGTTATGCGCTTTTATGTTTGTAACAAAATGTATGTTACCAAGGTGTGATGAGGCACTTATCAATAAAGCAAGATTCCGCCTATTGATTGGTGCTGTCAATATTAAGACTGTTAACCAATTGTTTTATCGTATTTTTCAATGGCAGCGTCCACTTTTTTCAATTGGATAGATTTAGAGCAGATCTTTACCTTTATCCTTAAATTCTATGGGGAGATTGGGTAGTGAATAAATTTAAGGTCGTTGTCGGTCTTGGTGTGGTCGCCTATTTTGCAACAGTGGCGGTCGTCGATCATTATGATCAGCGTTTGAGTGAAAGCCGCGCAGCCCGTGTGCAGACACAGACAATCAGTGAACTCTCGACTGAAGCTTTTGCTATTTTGAATAATAATGGCTGTTCATACTGCCATACCAGCGATAGTGACATGCCTTTTTATGGTCAACTTCCTGTAGCAAAACAATTGATGGATAAAGATGTTGAAGTGGGTATGCGTCACTTCAACATTGAAGCGATGATGGATCAGGTGAACGCCGGAGAACGAGTTTCGGAGCTAGAACTGGCGAAGCTGGAATCGGTACTTGATGATGGCAGCATGCCGCCAGCACTTTATCTCGCGATGCACTGGCGTTCGAAACTTTCAGTAGAAGAAACGACGACACTTACGCGTTGGGTAAAGGAGGAGCGTCTTCGTCATCATAACCAAGTGAATATTACAAAAGAGTTTAAGTATGACGCTGTTCAACCCATTCGCACGGTGTTTGACGTAGATAGCGCAAAAGTTGAACTGGGCGATAAACTTTTTCACGATACGCGTTTATCTGGTGACAATACGGTTTCCTGCGCAAGTTGTCACTCATTAGACACGGGGGGAGTCGATCGCCTGACGACTTCGCTGGGTGTTAATAATGCGATAGGTCCAATTAATGCGCCAACAGTATTTAACTCTGCATTCAATACGCACCAGTTCTGGGATGGCCGAGCTGCTGATTTGCAAGAGCAGGCAGGCGGCCCACCATTGAACGCACTAGAGATGGCGTCTGATTCATGGCATCAAATTTCAGATAAGTTGATGGATGATGAGCAAATGATTGAAGCGTTTGCGGCTATCTATGAAGAAGGAATTACAGAGCACACCATTACCGATGCCATTGCTGAGTTTGAAAGAACGTTGGTGACACCTAACAGTCGTTTTGACCAATTTCTGCGTGGGGACGCTTCGGCGCTGGATGCCGCTGAGCAAGATGGTTATGCACTATTTAAACAGTATAAATGTGCCAACTGCCATGTTGGTGAAGCGATGGGTGGCCAAGGCTTCGAAGTCATGGGGTTAAAGAATGACTACTTTGCAAATCGTGGCGACGTCACAGATGTTGATTTTGGTCGATATAATGTGACGGGCAACCCTGGTGATATGTACCGATTCAAGGTACCAACACTGCGAAATATTGCCCTGACAGCCCCTTATTTTCACGATGGTAGTGTTGCGACACTAGAAACGGCTGTTGATAAGATGGCTTATTATCAGGTAGGGGTTCGGTTAACTGAAACTGAAATCAGCAAAATTACCGCCTACTTGGAAACCCTGACTGGGGAGTACAACGGTCAAATGCTTCAGTAATAACGGCATATAGCATATAGCGCTTCAGCATTCGTGGTGAAGCGCTTTTTTATCTGCATTCTTTGTTGCGTGGTGTCACTGGTATTTCAGTTAGAGCAACTTGAACTGTGGGCTTGGCGCTTGTGTTGGTAGCTCAACATCAGGAAGTAATCTTGAGGTGATTTTTTGCTGTAATTGGCGGTAAAGCCGAACAGCGAGCTCTGGAGCGTGATTGTTATCTGGGGTATGAATGAATAAGTAGGGCTGTTTGCCTTCATCTAGCCATTTTGGTAAACGGTTAAGCCAATTTGCGAAAAACGGGTCATTACTCACCTCGTCGGGGTGGCCAATAAAACGGACCATAGGGTGATTGGCTGTGGCAATAGCATGTACTGGCACATGGGGTTTTTTCTGGTGGGCATCAATGACCGCAGGGGTGGTTGGTGGCGCAGAAAAAACAGGCCGGCTATCCATAATAATGCGATTGACGTTATGTTCGACCAGTAGGCGGTTCAGCGCTTTCTCTTCTTCCCCTTTAGCAAAAAAGGCGGCGTGTCTAACTTCGACGCCAACAGGAAAATGTTTAGGTAGCCGTTGCAGGAACTTCTTGAGAGCAGGCAGTGAACTTGGGCCAAATTGTGCCGGTAACTGAATTTTCCACAACCCGACTTTATGAGCGACAGGGGACATCACGGTGAAAAAATCAGCAAGTAGCTGATCGCAATGCATCAGTTTATTTTGATGGGTAATGGCTTGTGGCAGCTTGAAAGTAAAACTGAAATCATCCGGGGTGGCATCATTCCACTTGGTCGTCGTTCGGATCGCCGGCGTAGCATAGAAGGTTGTATTGCCCTCGACTGTATGGAATACCTCGGCATATTTCGCGAGTCGATCACCAGGCTTACACCCACTGCCATATAACGTTTGCTGCCAGTGACTGTGGGACCACATGGTCAAGCCTAGTAAAATAGGACGGGGTAAAGGTACTGTCATTGTCATTACCTGCTTGAAACGAATTTATTGATTCCCATTATCTTTCAACCTTCGACTGTTTTAGGTTAATGCTTTTCTGCCAGGACGAGTGGCTAAATTTAAGGGCAACAGTACACAAAACACAAGCGATGCCAGTGATCCACCAAGCATCATTACCGCTGGCATAGCGTAACACGGTCAGTACAGCGAGGAGCAAAGAGCAACAAAGGTTGATCATAAAGCCGAGCTTTTGTTGATTAATTTTCCTATCAAGCTGGTTTGTGGAAGTCGTCTTATCCATCGGTTAGTTCCTGCTATATATGAGTACGTTGAATTAAGTGCCAATTAACCAGAAGCTTTTAGCTTTGGGGCTATTTTGCAGATTTTATTTGTGCTTGGTCAACGTTTGCCAGCAACAGTGGTGAAATTCAGTTGATTTCGAGGCCGGATTTTACCTACAGTGAGTTTTTACGGGTATCCAAGTTACCTCGAAATGACCACTTCAAGATAGTTACTTCAAGATGCAAGGTTCATGTTAGGCGTACTTGGGTATATAATACCTCGTTATTTTTGTCTCTCGGCACCTGTTAACTCACCGTATTGTGTGAAGTTTAACCAAATTGGCCGGGAAGGATTCAGCCGGTACATGGTTAAAGGTTGCTAGCCTGCCATGTATTTAGGAATGTTAGTAAACAGATCGGGAATTTCATATGCGCACCCAATATTGTGGTCACCTGAACAAGTCCCTAGCAGGGCAAACAGTAGAGTTATGCGGCTGGGTTAATCGTCGCCGTGATTTAGGCGGTCTTATCTTCGTTGATATGCGAGATCGTGAAGGTATTGTTCAGGTAGTTGTTGATCCGGATATGAAAGAAGTATTCGAAATTGCCAACCAACTGCGCAACGAATTCTGTATTCGTCTAACGGGTGAAGTACGTGTTCGTCCTGAAAGCCAAGTGAACAAAGACATGGCGACGGGCGAAGTTGAAATTCTGGCGAGTGGCCTAGAAATCATCAACCGTTCTGACGTGTTACCGCTTGACTTCAACCAGAAAAACACTGAAGAGCAGCGCCTAAAGTACCGTTACCTAGATCTTCGTCGTCCAGAAATGAGCGATCGTATTAAGCTACGTGCAAAAGCATCAAGCTTTGTTCGTCGTTTCCTAGACACTAACGAGTTCCTTGATATTGAAACGCCAGTACTGACGAAAGCGACACCAGAAGGTGCACGTGATTACTTGGTACCAAGCCGTGTTCATAAAGGTAGTTTCTACGCACTGCCACAATCACCACAGCTATTTAAGCAATTGCTGATGATGTCTGGTTTTGACCGTTACTACCAGATCGTTAAGTGTTTCCGTGATGAAGACTTACGTGCTGATCGCCAGCCAGAATTCACACAGATCGATATCGAAACATCGTTCATGTCTGCTGAGCAAGTACGTGGCATGACCGAGACTATGATCACTGAAATGTGGAAAGAGCTACTGAATGTAGATCTAGGCACATTCCCGATTATGCCATTTGCAGAAGCAATGCGCCGCTTCGGTTCAGACAAGCCAGATCTACGTAACCCACTAGAATTAGTGGACGTTGCTGATATTTTGAAAGATGTCGACTTCAAAGTTTTCTCTGGTCCTGCAAACGATGAAAAAGGCCGTGTTGCCGTTATCCGTGTTCCGGGTGGCGCAAAACTATCGCGTAAGCAAATCGACGAGTACACCAAGTTTGTTGGTATCTACGGTGCGAAAGGCTTGGCATGGATGAAAGTGAACGACCGTGAAGCAGGCTTCGAGGGTGTTCAATCTCCAGTGGCTAAGTTCCTTAATGAAGAGGTTGTTGCACAGTTGCTTGACCGTACTCAAGCGGAATCTGGCGATATCATTCTATTTGGGGCAGACAAAAAGCGTGTTGTTGAAGAAGCAATGGGCGCACTTCGTCTGAAAGTAGGTACAGATTTAGAGCTAACAGATACTAAGGCTTGGGCACCACTTTGGGTGATCGACTTCCCAATGTTCGAAGAAGATGGTGAAGGTAACTTGCATGCTATGCACCACCCATTCACTTCGCCTTTAGGTGTATCACCTGAAGAGCTAGCGTCGAACCCTGCAGCGGCAAACTCAAATGCTTACGATATGGTTATCAACGGCTATGAAGTGGGCGGCGGTTCTGTTCGTATTCACAATGCAGATATGCAGTCGACTGTGTTTAGCATTCTGGGTATTGAAGAAGACGAGCAAAAAGCGAAGTTTGGTTTCCTACTTGATGCACTGAAGTTCGGTACTCCACCGCATGCGGGTCTAGCATTTGGTTTAGACCGTTTGGTGATGCTGCTATGTGGTACTGATAACATTCGCGATGTTATTGCGTTCCCGAAAACAACAGCGGCTTCATGTCTTCTGACGAATGCACCAAGTTTAGCTAACCCAGCATCGCTAGAAGAACTGGCGATTGCGGTAGCGCTAGCGAAGAAAGACGACGCAGAGCAAGAATAATAAATTGCACTGAAAACAAACTGGCCGAAAGGCCAGTTTTTGTTTCTAATGTATATACCCTACATAGTGTGAAACTTGAGCAATTGATAGCTCAATTAAATCCGGAGAATGAAATGGCTGGTCACAGTAAATTTGCCAATATCAAACACCGTAAAGCCGCACAGGATGCGAAACGCGGTAAAATTTTCACGAAATTAATCCGTGAGATTGTTGTTGCTGCTAAAGAGGGCGGTGCTGAGCCCGATAACAATCCGCGTTTGCGCGCTGCAATTGATAAAGCATTATCAAACAATATGACTCGCGATACCGTAAACCGTGCTGTCAGCCGTGGTGCTGGTGGCGAGGGTGAAGATAACATGGAGACCGTGATCTATGAAGGTTACGGCCCTGCAGGTACTGCGGTTATGGTTGAATGTATGACCGACAATCGCAACCGTACCGTATCAGGTGTTCGCCATGCATTTTCAAAAGCCAATGGCAATCTAGGTACAGATGGTAGCGTAAACTATTTGTTTGATAAGAAAGGTGTGATCTCTTACGCAGCGGGCCTAGATGAAGACGCGATTATGGAAGCAGCGCTAGAAGGCGGTGCTGATGATGTAGAAACCAATGATGATGGTTCTATTGACGTGTTCACTACGCCATCTGATTTTGGTGTTGTTAAGGATGCGCTAGACGCGGCTGGGTTTGAAGCACAGAACGCGGAAGTAACGTTAGTACCTTCAACCAAAGCTGAACTTGATGTTGATACAGCACCCAAATTACTGCGTCTGATTGATGCACTAGAAGATTTGGATGATGTGCAGGAAGTTTACCATAATGGTGAAATTTCTGATGAGGTTGCAGAGCAACTGTAATCGTCAGGGTTACTTTTTCTCGCAGTCTCCTGATGAAGGAGCATGACTGAATGTCAGTCATTTTAGGGATCGACCCCGGCTCGCGTATTACCGGCTATGGTGTGATACGACAAGTAGGGCGTCATCTTGAATATCTTGGTAGTGGTTGTATCCGTACCTCTGTTGATGATATCCCGGGTCGCCTTAAGCAAATTTATGCCGGTGTATCCGAAGTGATAACCCAGTTCCAACCCGATGCATTTGCCATAGAAGAAGTCTTCATGGGTAAAAATGCCAGCTCGGCACTTAAGCTGGGCCAAGCGCGAGGCAGTGCCATTGTTGCTGCAGTTAATGCCGATTTACCCGTCAGTGAATATGCCGCTCGTTCGATTAAGCAAGCTGTGGTTGGCTCGGGGGGCGCTGATAAAGCGCAAGTCCAACATATGGTCTGTTCAGTCCTAAAACTGCCAGGTAAACCACAAGCCGATGCCGCAGATGCATTAGCGATTGCAATTTGTCATGCGCATACGCATAAGACACTCATTGCGATGGCTGGGCAAGCTCGGGGAGCAAAGCGCGGCCGTTATCGGTAATGAAGCAATAACAATGAATTACACCCGTTATTATGTAATTTATTAGAATGAGATTTAGATCAAAAAGCAGCCATCGGCTGCTTTTTTTGTTTGTTAATATATTGTTTAGTGGCATATATTGGTCGGAGGTCATACAACTATAATATAAGGAACATATTTCATGACCCCATTTGCAATATGGCGGGCATTATTTTTGCCGTCTTCACATAGCTGGAAACAGGAAGATGCGCGTTATGTGGAAACCCTTCTTTTTTTTACTCTACTCTCACTATTTGTTGGGTTGTACAGCCTAATCAAATGGTCTAATCATGGCCATGATTTACTAATTATGACTTCAGTCTTCCTGATTGGCTGTGAATTACTCGCTGGATTGGTATTACGTGTATTTCGAGCACCAGAAGTTGCGCTCAATATTGGTTTTTTAGGGATGGTGGTACATGCCTTCAATATCGTTTATCAAAGCGGAGGGGTCGTCGCCTCTACTCAGGCTTTTTGGATGCCTTTATTGGTGGTGGCATTCTTTCTTGCGGCAAGGCCGATCATGGCCGGAATATGGACCTCGATTGTTGTTCTGACAACTGGCTGGATGATTGATAAAGCCCTTTCTGGATATGATTTTCCGTTGATTGAGCTAACCACAACGGCAGAGCGACTGGATGTTTGGTCTGGCATTATGATGCCATTAATTGTTATTGGTATTGCGCAGGCATACACCGTTCGTCAACGGCAAAGTGCCATTTATGCCGCTGAAACCGCAAGGAAAGCGAGTCAAGATATTGCGACAAAGGCAAGTGAAGGCGAGCAGCATTTAACGACGGTGCTGCAACAAGCCAGTGATAATGCCAACCAACTAACTGAAGCGGCAAATAGCTTGGATCTACAATCGCAAACGCTTCACCAGCAAGTCAGCGGTTTAAATTTAAATTGCGACTCACAAGCAAGTGCCGCTGAACAAATGAATCAGCAAGTACAACAGCTTACTGTCGGTATCGATGAATCTGATAAATTTGTCACAGAGTTAAAATCTCGAAGCAGCACCATTCACCGTCAAGCGGAAACAAGCTCTGCATCGCTATATGCATCCACTGATGCCATTGGGCGGATTCTAAGCAGTAATGCTGAAATTATGTCAGTCGCAGATTTGATCACCTCTGTGGCGGAACAAACGAATTTATTGGCACTGAATGCTGCCATTGAAGCGGCTCGTGCTGGTGACCAAGGGCGTGGTTTTGCTGTTGTGGCTGATCAAGTCAGGGAGCTGTCCGCAAAAAGCAACCGTTCCGCGATAGAGATCCGCGCGTTACTTGAAACCAGCCGTAAAGAGGTTGAGCAGGGCAAAGCGATTGTAGAGGCCACCGCGAGTGAGTTGTCGGGTATTATCGAGCAGGTCAGTATTATCTCCAATGATGTAGCCCAACTGGCTGACACGATGGGGCATCAGGTCGAAGCATTGAAAGAATTAAATGTTGCCAGCAGTGCGGTGGCAAATGGCGTAGTTGAAACCAGCCAAGTGTCAGATTCTGTTGCTCAGCAGGGAGCCCAGCTTGCCAAGCAAGTTGAGAATCTCAAAGGTGTCGCTTCTAGCCTGAATGCCGCAGTCGGTGGGAGGTAGTCATAATACACTGCGAGCTCAAAAAGAGCTGGATATATATCCAGCTCTTTACTATCCTAAAGCCTATTTTGTGAATCAATAAAGAGAAGTTGCTGTGATAGGCCGACTACGTGGAACCATAATCGAAAAACAACCGCCTGAAGTCCTGATTGAAGTCGGTGGCATTGGCTATGAAGTCCAAATGCCAATGAGCTGTTTTTACGAATTGCCGGAAGTTGGCCAAGAAGCCGTACTCTCTATTCATTTCGTTGTGCGTGAAGATGCTCAACTTTTATATGGCTTTAATAAAAAGAGCGAGCGCGAGCTCTTTCGCGAAGTGATTAAAGCCAATGGCGTAGGGCCGAAGTTAGGGTTAGCCATCTTATCGGCCATGACGGCAAGTCAATTTGTATTAAGCGTTGAAAACGAAGATATCACGACCTTGGTTAAAATTCCGGGTGTCGGAAAGAAAACCGCAGAACGCTTAGTGGTTGAAATGAAAGACCGTCTTAAAGGCTGGGGCGAAGGCGATTTGTTTACCGCAGCGCTTGATACTGCCGCTTCAAACGCACCGGTACAAGATACTGTTTCTGCCGCGCGTGCGGAAGATGAGGCAGTAAGTGCATTGGTTGCACTAGGGTATAAGCCACAACAGGCATCTAAAGTGGTAGCACAGGTTGTTCAACCAGACATGACAAGTGAAGCGATTATTCGTGATGCACTGCGTTCTATGGTCTAAAGGTAGGTCATTATGATTGAAGCTGACCGACTGGTTGCCAACGACTTTCCTACCCCGCGTGAGGAAGATGTCATTGACCGCGCGATTCGCCCTAAACTGCTAGATGATTACCAAGGTCAAGACCATGTTCGTGGCCAAATGGAAATTTTCATACAAGCAGCAAAACTACGCGATGAAGCGTTAGATCATCTGTTGATCTTTGGTCCTCCAGGTTTAGGTAAGACAACATTGGCTAATATCGTTGCCAATGAAATGGGCGTAAGCATTCGTACGACATCAGGACCTGTTCTTGAAAAAGCGGGTGACTTAGCTGCGTTGTTGACCAACCTTGAAGAGAATGATGTCTTATTTATTGATGAAATCCACCGCTTAAGCCCGCAGGTTGAAGAGGTGTTGTATCCGGCAATGGAAGACTATCAGTTAGACATTATGATCGGTGAAGGGCCTGCAGCGCGTTCCATTAAAATTGATCTTCCACCATTTACGTTAATCGGTGCAACAACCCGCGCTGGCTCGTTGACCTCACCGCTGCGTGACCGCTTTGGTATTACCCAGCGTCTTGAGTATTACAAAGTAGACGATTTAAGAGATATCGTTCAGCGCAGTGCTAATTGTCTTAATCTTTCGTTGGAGTCTCAAGGGGCGATGGAAGTTGCGATGAGGGCACGTGGTACGCCTCGTATCGCGAACCGGTTATTACGCCGTGTGCGTGACTATGCTGAAGTAAAAGGCGATGGTCATATTTGCCCTGACATTGCGAGTAAAGCACTTGATATGTTAGATGTGGATAGTAGCGGTTTTGATTATATGGACCGCAAACTACTGATGGCTATTATAGACAAGTTTATGGGTGGTCCTGTGGGGCTTGATAACCTTGCTGCAGCAATCGGTGAAGAAAAAGATACCATCGAAGATGTCCTTGAGCCATACCTCATTCAGCAAGGCTACCTTCAGCGTACGCCGCGCGGGCGGATTGCCACCCATCGCGCCTATTTGCATTTTGGCTTAGATATTCCAGAGTCAAAGTAACAATTTCGGCATCTAAAAGATGTATATATAATGTAACAAAAAGCGAGGCCAGTTGGCCTCGCTTTTTTTATGTGCTCGTTTTGCTTGCAACTTGATACATGTCCCAGTGTTAAATTTACATTTATATGACAAATAACCAAGGGGCTAAACCGGAATTGCTTAGTGAGTGCAAGCTTACTCACAGAATAGTGCTTATTTAGTGAGCGTTTTCTAGCGGTGGTTTTTGTACATCTCTGTAAAACTTGGCTGATAGAGTGCAATCACTTTCTCAATAAAACGAGCCATAACGACGTCCTCATCTAAAAAAATCGATTGTGGGGAAGCAGCATACAGTCCACGCAAAAGGCGACTTTTATTGTCTGGGTGGCATAATCTGTTTCTGCGGCTGATTATAGGCGTTTTGCCTAATGGAAAAAGAGATTATTATTATCAATTTGGATTAGATTAACTAATGCGACTGGTGTGGGTAGAATCTTTATATAGCCCATTAAATCAGGCTTATTTATCGGTTTTATTATTGATGTATGAGCTGAGTCACAAGTTGATTCTGCCTTTTTTCTAAGGTCAGTATTGATGATATATGACGTTTTAAAACAGAATATGAAAGGGCATGAATCTGACGGTGAAAGTTATGATAAACCTTGAGTTTACTAGCAATTTTGGTTGTTATTTTGGGAATGCATTTACTTGATCTAGATCAATCAAAAGCCAGTCGATTAAATTTTGAACAGTGTTTATTGATATTCATCAAAGAAAATTGTGCGATAAATTCATTGAGACCAACCCCGAATGTAAGTAATATTAGCAATGACTTTATTAGCTGTAGCTTAACAACAAATTAACTAATTTGGCACAGGATCGCAACATATCAAGGATGCCGTTATTTGATAACTAACGAGCAACCAGGAAGGTGAATAATTGCGGTTATGTTAGCTACTTTGCTACGCCCAACCATCGGTACACTTGTTGTTGTACTGTCGCCATTCAGCCTGGCGAAAAAAGGAGTTCTCAATGTTCACTGATATCGTCGAACTATCGCGGTTACAGTTCGCATTAACTGCGATGTTCCACTTTTTGTTCGTCCCCTTGACTCTTGGTCTTGCATTTTTGCTTGCCATTATGGAGTCAGTTTACGTAATGACCGGAAAGCAAATCTACAAGGACATGACCAAGTTCTGGGGTAAGCTTTTTGCGATCAACTTTGCTCTTGGTGTATCCACGGGTCTTACCATGGAGTTTCAGTTCGGTACTAACTGGGCTTATTACTCTCACTATGTTGGTGATATTTTCGGTGCGCCTTTGGCTATCGAAGCACTTGTTGCCTTCTTCCTTGAATCTACCTTAGTTGGCCTATTCTTCTTTGGCTGGGATCGATTATCTAAGCGTCAGCACCTTACTGTCACTTGGTTAGTCGCTCTTGGTTCTAACTTCTCGGCGCTATGGATTCTAGTTGCGAATGGTTGGATGCAGAACCCTGTTGGTGCAGAGTTCAACTTCGAAACCATGCGCATGGAAATGGTAAGTTTTGCGGAAGTTGTTCTTAACCCCGTTGCGCAGGTGAAATTTGTTCACACTGTTGCATCAGGTTACGTAACGGGCGCGATGTTCGTTCTGTCTATCAGTTCGTACTACATTCTGAAAGGCCGTGATATTGCGTTTGCTCGTCGTTCATTCGCGATTGCAGCTGCATTCGGTATTGCATCTATTTTATCTGTAATCGTACTTGGTGATGAATCTGGCTATGAGCTAGGTGATGTTCAGAAAACGAAGCTAGCAGCGATTGAAGCGGAATGGCATACAGAAGAAGCACCAGCCGCTTTCACGTTGTTTGGTATCCCGAACCAAGAAACGATGGAAACCGATTACGCGATTAAAATCCCATACTTAATGGGCATCATCGCTACCCGTTCTATCGATACTGAAGTGACTGGCTTACGTGATCTGAAAGACGAGCACGAAGTACGTATACGTAACGGTATGGTTGCTTATGGTTTACTCGAAAAACTACGTGCCGGTGAACGAACGCCAGAAAACATTGCAGCATTTGACGCGGTGAAACACGATTTAGGCTATGGCTACTTGGTTAAGCCATATGCTGACAACGTTGTTGATGCAACCGATGAGCACATTTCACAAGCTGCTGATGACTCAATCCCAACAGTATGGCCGTTGTTCTGGAGCTTCCGTATCATGGTTGCTTGTGGCTTTATTATGCTTGGTATTATTGGTGCTGCATTTATTCAGTCTTGCCGTCATAAGATCACTGAAAACAAATGGGTTCTGAAAGCAGCATTATACGGTTTACCGCTGCCGTGGATTGCTATCGAAGCTGGTTGGTTTGTCGCTGAGTATGGACGTCAACCATGGGCAGTTGGTGAAATTTTACCGGTGTCGATGGCCGTTTCACATCTTCAACCGTCAGATGTTATTACCTCATTAATTGCAATTATTGCTCTTTACACAGCGTTCCTAGTTGCTGAGATGTACCTGATGATCAAGTTTACTCGTCTAGGTCCAAGCAGCTTGAAAACAGGCCGCTACCATTTTGAACAGAACGATTCAGCACAGAATGCAGTTTCGCGTCAAGTTGAAGTATAAGCAGGGAGTACTGAGCAATGTTTGAATATGAAGTATTGCGATTCATCTGGTGGGCGTTGATCGGTGTGTTATGCATCGGCTTCGCTGTTACCGATGGGTTTGATATGGGTGTTGGTGTGCTGTCTCGTGTAATCGGTAAGACAGACTCTGAACGTCGAGTAATGATCAACTCAATCGCCCCGCACTGGGATGGTAACCAAGTATGGCTTATCACTGCTGGTGGTGCGCTGTTTGCAGCTTGGCCTCTGGTTTATGCAACTGCATTTTCCGGCTTTTATTTTGCAATGATCATAACGCTAGCGGCACTTTGGTTACGTCCAATTGGCTTTGACTACCGTTCTAAAATTGAAAACCCACAGTGGCGTGAATCATGGGATAAAGCGATCTTTGTTGGTAGCTTTGTTCCACCCGTTATCTTTGGTGTTGCGTTCGGTAATTTACTTCAGGGCGTGCCGTTTGAGTTAAGCGAGTTTTTGGTCCCGACCTATAAAGGATCATTCTTTGGTTTGCTTAACCCGTTTGCACTATTGTGTGGCATCGTCAGTATCTTAATGATCACGACCCAAGGTGCTGCTTATTTGCAAATGAAAACTACTGACGCTCTTCGTGAGCGTGCTCGTCGTGTTGCGATGATCACTTCTGTCGCGACTGCAGCGTGTTTTGCGATTGCTGGTATCTGGGCTCAGAGCATTGAAGGCTACGTGATCACTTCGGAAATTATTAAAGATGCACCTTCGAACCCACTAACGAAAGAAGTCATTCGTCAGTCTGGTGCGCTATTTAATAACTTCGATGCTTACCCACTATTGTGGATTGCGCCTGCTCTAGCGGTATTTATGCCTCTTCTGACGTTACTACTGTCACGTGCTAACCGTTGTGCATTGGCATTTGTGACCTCAAGCCTAACAATGACTGGTGTGATTTTAACTGCGGGTTTTGCATTATTCCCGTTCGTAATGCCATCAAGCCTTGTACCAGCACACAGCTTAACGATGTGGGACTCAACCTCATCTGAGCTAACGCTGAACATCATGACTGGTGTTGCTGCGGTAATGGTACCCATCGTTCTCGGCTACACAACATGGTGTTACTACAAAATGTTTGGTCGCCTTGATACCAAATATATTGAAGACAACAAGAACTCACTGTACTAAGGAGACTGACTATGTGGTATTTCGCTTGGATCCTGGGTGTGCTGCTTGCTTGCTCGTTCGGTATCATTAACGCGTTGTGGCTAGAAGCAACAGAAAATATGGACAAAGAGACCGGTGAGTAATCTCAATCTCTGGGTGAAGCGTGTTCATCAGTGGGTAGATATTGCTCCACTGCGTTTGTTGGCTTTGATGCTGTCAATAGCCACCGCAGGGCTGGTGATTTGGGAACCGACACTCTTTGCTCAGGCGATTGGCGGATTTGGACCTGTGATCTCGCCAGCCTTGATATGGGCAACATGTTCAGCAATGGTCTTCGGTGTTGGGTTTGTTCCACACCGTTGGTACTGGCAGGTATTTTTTACCCCGTATATCTCATTGCCAATTATGCTTTATATTATGTGGCTTCGCTTAGGTTGATAGCAGTAGCTACCATTGCTAAGTGAAAATTGAAAAGCCCAGAGCAGCAATGCTCTGGGCTTTTTTCTGACTAAAAATCAGACAAATAATGATGAATTATTCAAATCATGGTTTATTCATATTCTGGATTAAGTGACCCAGACATCAAAAAAATGAATGATTTGTAAGTGTTCGTCACATGATAATTCCATTGTGATAAGCAATTTAGGTATAGTAAGCCACTAACTGTAGATACCTGCTTGATTCTAAGTAGATAGCCACAACAACGTAGGTAATCATGACCGAAGACAATGCCTTTGAATGGCCAATAACGGTTTATTACGAAGATACAGATGTAGGTGGGCTGGTTTATCATGCCAACTACATTAAATTTTTTGAACGAGCCAGAACTGAACTCTTCAGAAGTTTTGGTGTCAGTCTTAACGACCTATTTGCGTCTAAAGTCAGTTTTGTTATTCGTCATATTGAGATTGACTACTTCAAAGGTGCCAAGTTAGACGAACAATTAGTTGTAAAGACATGGACGAACAATATACGTCGTGCCTCTATCGAGTTCTGTCAGGTTTTAGTTAACAATGAAGGGCTGATATTGTGTAAAGCACTGATTCAGGTAGCCTGTGTGCATCCTGATACCCTGAAGCCTATTAAGATTCCAGAAAAAATTATGTCGGAGATATCCAAGTGAACGCTGAACTTTCGATTTTAGACCTATTTCTGCAGGCGAGCCTGCTGGGTAAGGTTGTCGTACTTATTTTGATGGGTATGTCTGTTGCATCTTGGGCGATGATTATCAAGCGCTCTCAAGTGCTATCTCAGGCAAAGACGAATGTAGAGCGTTTTGAAGACCGGTTTTGGTCTGGTGTCGATTTATCGCAACTTTACCAAGAAGTACAGGCACGTAAAGATAGCCTGACTGGTACTGAACAAATTTTCCATGCAGGCTTCAAAGAGTTTGCCCGTTTGCACCGTAATAATGGCAAGGCGCCGGAAGCGGTAATGGAAGGGACGGGACGTGCCATGCGCGTTGCACTGTCGCGCGAAGTCGAAGAACTTGAAACCAGCTTGCCATTTTTAGCGACGGTTGGTTCAATCAGCCCATATATCGGTCTGTTTGGTACTGTATGGGGTATTATGCATGCATTCATCGCACTCGGTGCAGTAAAGCAAGCGACGTTGCAAATGGTTGCTCCGGGTATTGCAGAATCGTTGATTGCAACGGCTATCGGTTTGTTTGCCGCGATCCCTGCCGTTATGTTTTTCAATAAACTGACAAATCAAGTTTCAAAGCTTGAGCACGATTATGCAACGTTCATGGAAGAGTTTTCTAGCATCTTGCACCGCCAGGCGTTTGCTGCTCACGAGGAGTAAATTGCATGGTCTATCAACCTAAGAAGCGTAAAATAACTTGTGAGATCAATGTTGTCCCTTATATCGACGTGATGTTTGTATTGTTGATCGTATTTATGGTCACAGCGCCATTTATTACCCAGGGGGTCGATGTTGATCTGCCGGCCACTTCGACAGCGAAGACGGCTGCAGATCTGATCGGTGAAAATAGTAATAAATCCCCGATCATTGTGGAGGTGAACCAAGATGGTAATCTTGGTTTGAGTGTTGATGATCAGGATATGGTACGTGGACTTGGCTTAAATGAGCTACTTACCCGAGTACGTGCTGAATTACAGCTAAACCCTGAGTCTACCGTATTGGTCGGTGGAGATGCTCGTGCGCCGTATTCTTATATCATTGAGACGCTCGATGCACTAAGTCAGGCCGGTGTAGGGTCTGTAGGCTTGATGACTGAGCCACTGGAACAGTAAATAGGCGGGTAGGATGAAGAAGAACGACTACAGTGCCGCCGTCATTATTTCGTTACTTATGCATGGTTTACTGGTCGCAATGCTGTTGTGGGGCTCGGATTTCGTGATGACAAAACGCGAACCTGCGGGGAATATTATCAAAGCGGTAGTTGTTGACCCAGCGTTGGTCAATCAGCAAGCTCAGCGTATCCGCCAGCAACGAGAAGCGGCAAAGCAAGCTGAACAAGATCGCTTAAAGCGACTAGAGCAGCAAGCCGCAGCATTAGAACAGCAGCGGCAGAATGAAGAGCAGCGATTACGCCAGCTAAAAGCAGATAAGCTAAAAGCTGAAAAAGCAGCGCGAGATGCAGAAGAAGATCGTAAACGGATTGCGGTCGAAAGAGAGCGTGCCGCTGAAGCAAAGCGCAAAGCTGATAATGAAAAACGCAAAGCCGATGAAGCCGCCCGTGTTGCTCGTAAACAAGCAGCTGAAGCGGAAGCTGATCGTAAAGCGAAACAAGAAGCAGCCCGCCAAGCGGAAGCTGAGCGTAAAAAGCAAGTTGAGCAACAGCGTAAAGCTGAAGCCGCTAAACGCAAGGCTGAAGCAGATGCAAAACGTGCGGAAGAAGAACGCCAAGCTCAGGTAGCGGCGAAGAAAAAAGCCGAAGAGGAAGCTCGACAGGCTGAAGCTGCGCGTAAGGAAGCGGAGCGTAAAGCCGCCGTTGCACGCGAGGCTCAAAAGCAACAAGAAGCAGCATTGAATGACATGTTTGCTGGGCTTGAAGCTGAAACCGAACAGCGTGGGGGAGCGAGAGGTCAATTTGTTGCTGATGAAACCCAGCGCTATGGCGCTATCTATACTCAGATGATCCAACAGAACTTATTAGTAGAGCGGAGCTTTATTGGTAAAGAGTGTGTGATTCGTATGCGCTTATCAGCGAACGGATTGGTACTTGATGCCTCTGAAGAAGAGGGTGATCGTAACTTATGCCAAGCAGCGAAAGCGGCAGTGGTAAAAGTTAGCCAGTTCCCGATGCCAGAAGACCCAGCAGTGGTAGAAAGGCTGCGCGGTATTCGGTTGATTGTAAGCCCACAATGATGAAGGAGTTGTTATGAAACGTTGGTTAATGGGCTTGTGTATTGCTCTTCTGAGTTTTAGCCAAGTCGCACAAGCTGAATTGGAACTGGTCATTACCGAAGGTATTGATTCTGCACGCCCTATCGGTGTAGTGCCTTTCCAGTGGGAAGGTGAGGGCAAAATGCCGACTGATATATCGGCAGTTGTTGCTTCTGACTTACGTCGAAGCGGTAAGTTTTCGCCAGTGGCAACGAGTAAGATGCCACAAACCCCATACGGTGAAGAGCAAGTTAACTATAACGCATGGACATCGCTTGGTGTTGATGCGCTGGTTACAGGGAAAGTTAGTTTAAATGCCGATGGTAACTACGTTATTCACTACCAGCTTATTGATTTGGTACGTGGGCAGTTAACCAGTGGTGAGAGCCGAGGCCTTGAAAATGGTGAGTTGGTACTGACTAAAGATCACCTGCTAATCAATAACCGAGCCACGGTAAAAGAACCCCGTTTACGCCAATATGCACACCGTATTTCTGATGTAGTATATGAAAAGCTGACTGGTGAAAAAGGGGCTTTTCTAACGCGTATTGCGTATGTTGTGATTGATGATAAGTCCCAATACCCATATCAGCTCCGTGTGGCTGATTACGATGGATATAATGCCCGTTTGGTGCTGAAATCTCAGCAGCCATTGATGTCACCAGCTTGGTCGCCTGATGGCAGCAAATTGGCTTATGTGAGTTTTGAGAATCAACAAGCTCAGCTATTTATTATGGATATCTATAAGGGCACGCGTGAAATGGTGACCTCTTACCCTCGTCATAATGGTAGCCCCCGTTTCTCGCCAGATGGTAAAAAGCTTGCGATGGTATTGTCGAAAAGCGGTAGTTTACAGGTCTACATTAAAGACCTTGAAACCAAAGAGCTGACGCAGATCACTCGAGGCCGAGCGAATAATACTGAAGCATTTTGGGATCCCTCTGGCGACTCGATGATTTTCACCTCAGACAGAGGTGGTAAACCACAGATATATCGAGTAAATTTAGCTGATGGTTCGACTAAGCGCCTTACGTGGCAAGGAAGTCAGAACCTAGGTGGTCAATTGACACCTGATGGAAAGTTTTTGGTGATGGTTCATCGGTCTGATGCTGGTTATAACATTGCAAAGCAAGACTTAAAAACTGGCGCGGTACAGATTTTAACAAAGACATTTTTGGACGAATCACCGAGTATTTCACCGAACGGTGGGATGGTGATTTACAGTTCAGTGAATAATAAATCGAACGAGCTGTCATTAGTGTCTATTGATGGACGATTCAAAGCAAGGTTACCTGCAACGAACGGTCGGGTAAGGGCTCCAGCTTGGGGACCATTCCTGTAAATTCGAGCATTTAGATATAAAAAAGGAAAAAAAATGCAACTGAATAAAGTTTTAAAGGGACTGGCAATTGCGCTGCCAATGTTTACTCTTGCGGCATGTAGTTCAAGCGAAAGCACTGATAGCTCTGCAGCTTCTGAAACAAACACAGGTACAGGAACTGAGCAGTCAACAACAGTTGCAACACCTGTTGACTCAGGTTCTGCAGCACTTTCTGAGCAAGAGCTACGCAGCCAGGAGCTACGTCAAGAGCAAACAATTTACTTCAAATTTGATAACTCTGAGATTCAACCAGACTATCAAGAGATGCTAACAGCACACGCAGATTACCTACGTGATAACACTGCTGTAAAAGTCATTGTTGAAGGTCATGCTGATGAGCGCGGTACGCCTGAATACAACATTGCACTGGGTGAACGCCGTGCAAATGCTGTAGCAACGTACCTTCAGACTCTGGGTGTTTCAGCAAGCCAAATCTCACTAGTTAGCTACGGTGAAGAAAAGCCACTAGTACTTGGCCACACTGAAGCTGATTATGCTAAGAACCGTCGTTCGGTTCTTGTTTACTAAGCGAAGGTTAACATTATGAACAGTAACACAATGCGCTCTATCGCATTAACGTTGCTGGTTGGTGCGGCGACCCATGCGGTCGCCGCACCTGCTCCTGTTACTGAATTAAGTGGTAGCAGTGCGCAGGGCGGTAGCCTAGAACGTCTGGAAAGGATGATTGAGGCTCGCAACCAAGTGCAGCTGGGTATGCAGCGACAGTTGGATCAGCTGTCAACCGAAATGGATGAATTACGCGGGATCGTTGAACGTAATAGCCATGACCTTAGTCAAATGCTAGAACGTCAGCGCGAGCTGTATCGTGACGTGGATGCGCTCAGTCGCCAACCGCAAGCGAAGTCTGCAGCTACGCCTGCAGAAGAAAGCAAATCGTCTGAAACCTACTCCAGTAATCTAAGTGAAAACGAAGCTTATGAGTCTGCCGTTAATCTGATCTTAAAAGAAAAAGATTACACGGGAGCAATTACTGCATTTAAAGGGTTCCTCACGACATACCCTGAGTCTGCTTATAAGCCAAATGCACATTACTGGCTAGGGCAACTTTTCTTTACCCAAAGCCAATTACCTGAAGCCGAAGAGCAGTTTAAAGCTGTGGCAAGCTTTAGTGATTCCAACAAGCGAGCAGATGCCTTGTTAAAGTTGGGTATTATTGCTGAGCGTAGTAAGAAAATAGAGGAAGCGAAGAAGTATTACCAAGAGGTGATATCTAGCTACCCAGACTCAACGAGCTCACGACAAGCAGCAAACAACTTGAAGCAGCTCTGATCTAATTCAAGTTTTTGAATTCCTGCACCTCTATTTGAGGTACTTAAAAAGGCCAGTTTTCTGGCCTTTTTTGATCCGTGCATCTTAATGAGTTTGCGGTGTATAATGACCGGATTGGTATAAGGACAGCAGACAGAGCAATTGAGCCATGAGCCTAACATTTGACCCTTCAGAAATGGTTTACCCGTTTCCACCTAAGCCGACCCCGCTGACTGTCGATGAACAGCAGACGTATAAAGCTAAAATAAAAGCATTGCTTGCTGAAAAGAACGCAGTGCTTGTCGCCCACTACTATACTGATCCTGAAATTCAGGCATTGGCAGAAGAAACAGGTGGTTTTGTTGGTGATTCGCTTGAAATGGCGAAATTTGGTAACCAACACCCTGCGCAGACGCTTGTGATCTGCGGGGTAAGATTTATGGGTGAATCAGCAAAAATATTGACGCCAGAAAAACAGGTATTGATGCCAACATTAGAGGCTGAGTGCTCGCTCGATCTAGGTTGTCCTGCTGATAAATTCTCAGAATTCTGCGATGCTCATCCTGACCATATGGTTGTGGTATACGCAAATACATCCGCTGCTGTAAAAGCCCGTGCAGATTGGGTTGTAACATCAAGTATTGCATTAGAGATTGTTGAGCACCTTGATAGTGAAGGTAAAGATATCATTTGGGGGCCAGACCGCCATTTAGGTTCTTACATTCAAAAACAAACGGGTGCTGACATGTTGTTGTGGCAGGGCGAGTGCATCGTACATGATGAATTCTCGGCCAAAGCGCTCCGTGACATGAAAAATGTTTACCCAGATGCGGCTATTCTGGTGCACCCAGAGTCACCGGAGAGTGTCGTCGCTCTCGCTGATGCTGTTGGCTCTACCAGCCAATTGATCAAAGCGGCGAAAGAGCTACCGAACCGACAGTTAATTGTGGCAACAGATAAAGGCATTTTCTTTAAAATGCAGCAAATGGTGCCGGGTAAAGAACTCATTGAAGCACCAACTGCGGGGGCTGGCGCGACTTGCCGTAGCTGTGCACACTGCCCGTGGATGGCAATGAACGGCCTGAAAGCGATTGAGCAAAGTTTACGTGCTGGTGGTGAACAGCATGAAATCTTTGTTGACGAAGCATTGCGGGTTAAATCATTGATCCCACTTAATCGTATGCTGGATTTTGCGGCACAACTGCAAAATAGGTAATCATTTACGGTTATACTCTTAATTGATATATGAAAAAGGCGACCTCAGGTCGCCTTTTTGCTTTTCTGTACGATTATCGCAGGGCGTTACGCTTCTTCAACGATAGCATGCGCGCGAAGCGTTAAGCCCGCTAACATGGTTGGCACTGACGTATGAATCTCTTCGAATTGTGCTAACCCATCAGCGCCTTCTTGAGATAATGCCTCCATTGCGTTCTCTGGATCATAAAGCAGGCTGAAACAAAGCAATACACCCCCTAATAGGGCATTGTCTTCGCTATCCTCTGGCATAATTGTATCCCAGTCATCACGTGCTAACTGCCAGCCTTGTAGTAGGCCTTCAGAAAATTCACGCGTTGCTGCTGAGACAATCTCTTTATCGTCGAGTGTACAGCCTTCTGGCCACTGCCATGTACCTGTTAATAGGGCTTCTCGGCTTTCATTCCATAGGTTGATGATCGCGTTAGCGTACGCTTCAAGATCTTCCTGACTTGTGAATGGTGAGTTTTCTTCTCCACCCCACATAAACGCTAGCCACTCGCTAGGGTTAATTAGATGCGGAGCAGCAGCCATTGCAACAACAAAGCCATGGGTTTGGGCTTCAGAAAGCAGTTGCTCAGCCAGTTGCGGATTATTTAGCAACTCACGTAAAGATGAAGACATAGGACTCTCTTAGGATAATAGGATCACTCAATAGTGGCAGTTAGCGGCAACTATTACTGTTTTAGTTTAGCGTTATTGTAACAGGCTAGTATCAAGGGTGTTAGTGCTGGAGGAGGAATCTAGCTAGTTGATATAATTATGAACATTTAAGACAAACCTGCTTGTTTATGATTGACTGTTTCCCATTACCACCTTATATTACACGCCTTGTTGAAATCTCATGTTTCAACCAACAATTTGGTGAGTTGTCCGAGTGGCTGAAGGAGCACGCCTGGAAAGCGTGTATACGGCAACGTATCGAGGGTTCGAATCCCTCACTCACCGCCATATTTTAAAAAACCGCCTATAGGGCGGTTTTTTGCTATCTAGCATTTATGTTTTGAATTTCTTCAAGCAAAAGTCACTTATCCCCCCCTTTTTCTTATTTACATTATTTTCTTAAAAAAAACAAACCGTACGCCATTTTAAATAATCATTTAATTTCATTGTGTTGCAGTGGAGTAAAAGCTCTACCTTGGTGTTTGCATTAATGTGATTGTCGTAAAAAACAATGACTTAGTTAGTGTTTTTAGAATTTTCCACTTAACAGTTTTGTCGTTGAATATTTGATATATAGAATAACGTTCTGTAAATTGCTGCCATAACGAATGACTCGCAACGCGAGCTAATACGCTACCCAAAAACAAAAAAGGCTAGCAAGAGGCGGAAATACATGAAGAAAAAGCAAGTAGTGGTGGCACTAAGTTGTTTAGGGCTGTGGAGTAGCTATACATCGGCTGCAGGCTTTCAAACTGCTGAGCACTCCGGTTCAGGTCTGGGTAGGGCATTTGCTGGTGAAGCTGCGATTGCTGACAATGCAGCGACGCTAGCCCGTAACCCAGCATCTATAAGCTTACTGCAGGGAACTAATGTCAGTGCTGGTATTGCTTATATTGATCCGGACATCCAGATTGAATTCAGTAAAGGCACGACCGTTGATGCATTTGAAAGTGAAGCTGCGCCACCTGCTTTTGTGCCGAATTTCTTCTTAACTCACCGGGTCAATGACAAATTATCTGTCGGTGTAGGCTCTTATGCTGACTTTGGCCTCGCGTCTGAATACAGCGATGAAGTGAACGAAGACTTTGGTGTAATAGCCGGTGATACCTCTGTCACAGTCATTAATCTGAATTCAAGCGTTGCCTATGAAGTGACAGATCAGCTGTCGCTTGGCGCCAGTGCGAGTATTTTATTAGCCCATGCTGAACTTAATCGTTTTTCACCGATTGCAGAGCTGGTTACAGGTGGTGATACCAATGTGTTTGCCAATCTAGAAGGCAACGGTATCGGTTTTGGTTATAAGCTGGGGGCGCTATATCAGCTTAATAATAACCACCGTTGGGGCTTTGCTTATACGGGGGCTTCTGACATTCAAATGGATGGTGAATTCAGCGGCGTTCAAATGAATACTAGTAACGGCTTGTTTGATTATGTTGAAGGTGCCGATGGTGAACTAACGCTGAGTTTACCCTCTATCATGGAGCTTTCTGGCTATCACCAGCTCACCAATAAGTTTGCGGTTCATTATAGCTGGGTGCATATCGGCTGGAGCAGTTTCCAAGAAATTAAGGCAACCTCAAAGGGCGATGAGTGCAGCACAGCAGGTGAGGGCGATAAAGTTTGTCTGCAAAAAGCGGAAGAGTGGAAAGACTCAAACCGTTACTCAGTTGGTGCGACCTATCAGATTAATCGCAATTGGACCGTTCGTTCTGGTATTGCCTACGATGAAACGCCAACCGACCAGCATGTTACTGCCAGTATCCCTGACTCTGACCGCATTTGGTATTCCGCAGGCCTTTCCTATTACCGTGGTCCACACCAACTTGATCTTGGTTTAACTTACCTTGAGGGTGAAACGGGTGACATTATTGAAGAAGAGGGACTCTTTTTCAAAACCACGACCAGTACCGCCATGATATACGCCCTGCAGTATTCGTACTCCTTCCAGTAATACTTTGCTCTGCGCTGAGAGCAGAGTATGAACAGAGAGAAAATGATGAAACTAAATCAAATATCAAAAGCCATGATCGTTGCTTTAACGGCGGGTGCCTTAGCGGCTTGTAATTCTTCAGACAGCAGTGATGGTAAAACACTAGCACCTGCTAACTTACAGTTTTCATTCGGGATGGAAAATACCAAATTAATCGCCAATGATACGAACATCCCGATGCCAAATGATCTGTATTTCATTGGAGAAGATGCAATTGATAGTACCGATGATAAGCTCATTATCTTTGGCTGTGGTGTAACGAATGATGGTGCAGCAGCTGAAAACGCGATAGAAAACGCCACTAAATGCTCGTTAGAAGACTTGGATGGTTGGTCTACCACAGCGCCGTTTTCACTGGCGATGACAGGCGATGTTTCTCAGTTAGATAAAAATAGCTTTGAAAGCAATATACGCCTGTTTGTAGAGCGCTCTTTTCCTTTCAGTGGCTATGGTGAATTAAAGTACGGTAGAGATTTTACAGTGCAGGTGACAGACTTTAATCATCTACAAGTCTTGCCTTTACGCCCTTTTGAAGCTGAAACACAACTAATTTTTGTTGTATCGAATGGTTTGCAAAGCACCAGTGGTGATGCGGTTAAACCGTCAACGGCTTTCAATGAATTGTTGTTCTCTGGACCGTCAGATCCATTACTCTCTGCTTATAAAACCCAAATTGATGGTTTATTTACTCAATTAGCGCTTGAAGATATAAAACCTGAAAATACATTTTATATCGCGGGTGTTAAAACACAGTCGATTGGCTCGGTGTTAGCGAATTTGGCTGCAAAACCAGAATCAGATAGTCGTGGATTGCAATCTAATGATATTCCAGAAGAGCATTTGGTTGGTGCAGGTTTACCACCAGAAGTGTTAGATAAAATTGTTGGCGGTATTGTTGGCGGTATTATCGACAATCCGACGATCGACCCGAATTTCTGCGATAGTTCGTTTGGCGACGGGTTAATGGTTGAATGTGTACGTAAATTACAAGCCACAGTAGAGCTGCCATATTATTTATCTGATTCAACTGCTATGGGCGCATCCAACTGTGTGGTGGATAGTAATAACCAAGCTAATGCTCGTTTTTGGTTTAAAACTGACGGCATTAATGTTGATGATAATGAGAGCTACTTTGAGAGCTATCGTTATACTCGAGAGAGCTGTCAGCCTCTATATAGTTCATGGCAAATAAAAGGTTCTGGCGGTCGGTTTGATCCATGGCTCCCTGAATCTCAAGCTAAGCAGCAATTGAATGTTCAGGTTGTACTGCCGAACCCAGATCGCACGCCTAAACCAAACAATGGTTGGCCTGTTGTTTTGTTTGCTCATGGTATTACCGCAGCCAAAGAATTTGGTAACGGTGGCATGCTACTGCTCGATAGCTTCGTTCAAGCAGAACTTGCTAACCAGGGGTATGCAGTTATTGCTATTGATCATCCACTGCACAATACTCGCGCGGTCGACTTTGATAATGATGGTAGCTATGAAGTAAACGTCAGCCAATCTTTACGTGGGCTATTTAGTGGCCATGAACAGGCGGATGTGAAGAACTTTTTAAAAGCCGGCGCACTTTTAACGTCACGTGATAATTTACGCCAAAGTATTGCAGACTTGATAAACCTTCGTTCTTCACTTGAGGGAGGCCTTACTTATCAAGACGCAGGTATTGAGACCGTAGATAGTTTTGATACGAGTAATGTCTTTGTTATGGGGCATTCTATGGGGGCTATTGCGGGGGCTAGCTTCAGCGGTGTTGTTGCACAGAGTGATTTAGCGCTAAAAGGTAGTATTCTCGCTAACCCAGGTGGTGGTATTGGCGGGATCTTAATGAACTCAGTATGGCTCGGCCACAGTGAAGTGCCTCCTTCAATTAAAGCTATGCCAGAATTTCATGCCCGTATGGCCACTGAACTTGGCTTAGATGGTGTTGAAGCCGTTCGTCAATATGCTGAGCTTAATCCTGCTGATTATAAAACCGCGTCAGATGAAATTGCTAAAGCATACTTCAGCGAGTTCCAGTACTTGATGCAGGCTGTTGTCGATACAGTCGACCCTCTGAACTACGGCGACGAGTTATCAGATACACCTATTTTATCTTTCTCGGTAACAGGTAGTATTTCAGATCAACCAGAGCTACAAAACATTGCAGGTAATTACTTCACAACCGCAGATCAAACGGTGCCAATAAAAGTTGAGCATACGGCGCCAACGATGTATGAAGTCTGTAAGTCTGCATCGGAATCGGCTGGTCAAGTATCTAGTCAAGATATGGGGTGTTTTAACGGTTCTGCATTTAAGCCTTACTACTCGCTGGATACTACTGAGTTTCCATTGGCAGGTGCCACACCATTGGAAGAAGTATATGGTCTGAAGAATACGCTAAATAGTACGGATCGTTCGTATACGCGCTTTTTAACCGGAACCCATAATATTGGTGCTGGTACACTAACGACCTCTGAATCTGAAGGAAACGCCGATTATAGCTCTGTCGATTCAGCGGCTACGGAACTAGCGGTTCAGGCAGCATCTTTCGTTGAATACACATTATCGAACGGAACGCATGGGGATTACATTGAAGGGACCCATCGTATTGCACCAGAGAATCTTTCGATTATTGAGCGCTAATAATAGCGATTGACGGTGAAACACAGAAGCCCAGCTAACTAGCTGGGTTTTTTTGTGCGTAGAGGTTGTAACCTTATAAATGATTATATTTACAATAACCCACTGATTCAGGTTTAAGTGGGTATAAATGATGCAAAACTTATCGATTAAGTGGTTATTATGGTGGGGTAATTTTCCATATGGTGATTAAATACAAAGTCGCGCAATAAGCAAAAGTAAACCTTGTTTTTATTACTTGTTTATCAATTGCTTATGCTTGGTTGTGTTAAGTGAAAAACCTCGAATTATTGATGCCTTAAAAGTATAGGTTTCAGCACTCTATTAACACTCTTCTACCATGCCGAAGTAAATATACAGATAACTCGAACTAATGATGCAGATAGTCATCACTTAAATGCTTTTTTTGATGGCTAGGAGAGGGGGAGCTCACCGCGTGTAGCACGTCAGTGCCGCCTGTGTAGTAAATCATGCCAAAGAGTTACCTTAAATTAGTAGTAAACTTACAAACATATAGGATCTTTGGTGTGTAATTCTAAATAAAGTCTGTTCTAATACGCACATCAACTGCTTACACCTCTACATTATAGTGGAAGGGTCTGGTTAAGCTAATTATAACGGTTATATACACTAGTTTCGGGGTCTAATCATGTCTGTTAAAGGGCAATTTAACGTAAGAAGTGCTGCTGCTGATACATTCGCAATGGTAATTTTTAGTTTTATTACAGGTATGTTGATTGAGATTTTCATTTCAGGCATGACGTTTGAGCAATCTCTTGCTTCACGAACATTATCAATTCCCGTGAACATTGCGATAGCTTGGCCTTATGGCGTGTTTCGTGATCTAGTGATTCGCCAAGGGATGCGTCTGTCTGGCAACGGTTGGATGAAAGCGGTATCTGACATGATTGCTTATGTACTTTTTCAATCTCCAGTATATGCCGCAATTCTTTTTGTTGTTGGCGCTGGTACCGATCAAATTCTGACTGCTGTTGCAAGTAATGCCGTAGTTTCAGGTGCACTAGGTGTTGTTTATGGTCAATTTCTTGAAATGTGCCGCCGTATGTTCCGTGTTCCGGGTTACTACCAGCAAGCGTAATAACCACTCTTTATAAGTAAAGAGAATATCAAACTGTTAGACTTTTCTTTCTAAGCCCTAGCTAATTATTTTAGCTGGGGCTTTTTGCTTTTAAATTGCACGATTGTGCTTCTATCTGTAGTAAAAACTCTTAATATTTCTATTTCTATTTGTAAATTCTTATAACCATATGTGATTAATGTTTAAAACTGATAATATTGATTTGCATCAATATTACGCTGCATTATGGCGTTGGTTGTTGTTATTTTGTTATTTTATTCGTACGTGATTTTAATGCTAACGATCTAATATCAATGACTTAGCTTTGTTGTTTGCGTGTGTGTTGCAATCTTGTTCCTTATTATCGCAGTTGCCATACATGCAATCTTTGTTCTCAAAAATGGCGATCTGAGGGGTTTAGTATTCAGTTCAGGTTAAATTCAGTTACAGGCACAGGCTTCTTCGTAATACTTTTATAGGCATATTACTACTTAGTTTATTTAGCCTGTTATCTCACACAGATGAGAAAACCTGTAAGGGGAGTATGTAGAATGATTGAAGTACATTGGTCGCTAGCAGCTATGTTTGGATTAAGTCAATTCGTCTTATGGGTAAAAATTGGCGTTTTTGGCCGTTTTTTCTCGTTTGTCGATCGTTGCTGCCAAGCTGTCGCAAAAAATATGCTTGGAACGCTTTATGTAAGAATGCGTCCTGTAAGTAAAGCGAAAACTGAAACCGAGATCCCATACATCCTTCGTGGTAAGCCTGCGTCGATGCATTTAGGTAGCTACATCCAAATGCAAAACAAACTGGCTGAAGGCCGAGATAGTAAATAGTACTAACTCAGTAATATGAAACGATTTAAAATAAACCTCTCTTTAGAGGTTTATTTGTATTTCGGGGTAAAGAAATGGCGCCGAGGTGCACTTTGTCTCTTTTTCATCTCTATCTCTAATTGTGGATGTGCGATTTCTATTCCATGATGATTGAATTTTTGTTTTATTCGATTATGTAGATCATGAGTTAAGGTTAGACGGTGAGCGGTTTCCGCTGCATAGGCTCGTACTTCAAAATTTTGACTATCAGCGGTGAGCGTTAAGAAAAACACCTCGGGGGCAGGGTTATCCAATACCAGCTCACATTCCTCAGCCGCTTCAAACAAAAGTTTCGTCACTAAGTCGCTGTCAGCAACATATTTAACGCTGATAGACAGGGTTACACGAGTAATTGGATCAGACAGTGACCAGTTAATAAATTGCTCGGTAACAAAAGCTTTATTTGGCACGATAACTTCTTTCCTATCCCAATCCACGATCGTTGTTGCACGGGTTTGTATTTTCGCAACTACACCTGTGAGGTTACGAATCGTCACGGTATCGCCGATGCGGATCGGTTTTTCAAATAAGATGATCAAGCCTGAGATGAAGTTGGCGAAGATCTCTTGCATCCCAAAGCCTATCCCGACACCCAAAGCAGCGACTAGCCACTGCATACGCGACCAATCGAAGCCTATGAGCCCTGAACCAATAATGATACCGAGAAAAATGGCAATGTAGCGTGTTAGTGAAGTAATCGCGTACCCAGTTCCTGGGGAAAGATCTAAATGTTGTAAAATTAATAGCTCCATTGCCCCGGGCAAATCTCGTGTCAATATTGCGGTTAGCCAAAATGCTAAAAATGCCAATAATAGATTTTTCAAAGAGATTGAACTGAGCTCGTCGATACCATCAATGGTATTGGTGACATCCCATAATGTAATATCACCAAGGTATGAAATAGCTTGGTAGAAATCAGCCCAGACGAATGAGACGCATAATAAATAAATCAATAATAATAATGAACGTAATAAACGAAGCGATTGGGCACTGATTTTATCGAGATCAACTTCGGGTTCATCAACATCAATTTGCATTTCACTGCTGCTATAGCTTTCCTCTTTTTCTTCAAGCTCTGCTATCCGTTGAGCAATAATTTCTTGCCGCTTGGCCTTAGCTCGTTCAAATGCTAGTCGCCTTTTTTGCAATAGCATCAGGCGTTTGATGAGGTAGTAAATCAGTAATGTAATTACCCCTATGACAGCAGAGACTTCAAGTTTATCCATTACCGATTGTGATGAACTGAGGTAGCCTTTGAGCGCGGTGTAATTTAATCCTTGTGGTATTAGAATTAACGTCCACCAAAATAGGTGGTGGCCAACTCGCGCTTTACCTTCAGGTAAGTCGGCATAAGTCATTGGTAGTTTTTCTTGGCATAAACGCCAAAGGAAATAGCTGACTGAAATATTACTGATCACAAAGGCGAGGCGACCGATAGTAGCATTGACGTCGATATCACTATATAGCTGGGCAAAGTTCTGGATAACCATCATTGGCAGGTAAATCCAGAGGAAGTGCTGATAGTGCGCAAAAGAGCGTGAGATGAGATCTTCCGACCAACCAAAGTGGCTGCTCAATAAGCCATTACTTCGTACTAGCTCTCGCATAAAACAGTACATGACCAAGGCCATTGGTAGTGAAAGCGATTGGCCAAAGTGGTGAACAAAGGGGTATTGCCAAGCGGCGCTTAGGATAAGGCCGATGAGTGCAACGATGAAAGGAATCGGCCAAGCAAGGCAGAATGAGAAAAATACATTGTTGAAACTAAATAGGAATTTATCTCTGGTGACTTTGCCTATTCGTTGGCTGGTTTCATTAAGGTATTTTTTCCAGTGTCCACGGAGCCAGCTTAAACCGAATATAATGATGACGATGACACTTGATGAAATAACCAGAGGCACCTTTTCAATCGAGCTTGGGAATTTGAGAAAACTGACCCATTGAAAAGGAGAAAAGAACCACTTTAGCTTTTCCCATGTTGCATTAACAAGGTTGAGGCTTAATGGATTGGTATCAGGAGCCCAAAAAAGCTGTTTTTTGGCTTGGTTTTTTAGCTGGTTAAGCGTGCTATTTAACCGTTCATAAGAGACTTTTAAGGTTGCCTGTTGATAGATTAGGGTATCGGTATTATCGATAAGTTTATCCAGCAGAATCAGATTAGCTTCAATTAGTGCCTTTTCTTGTAGCTGTTGCTCTGGCGTTAAATCAGCGGTTGCAGCCGTATTCACTCGCTCTTTTAACAAGTCATTTCTTTGTTGGTATTCATATTTATTAATTTGATTTTGTGCAATATCTTTATCGAGAGAAATTATGGGTGGGTTTGCCGGTAAACGATTAATACGTGTGCGTAAATTTTCACTAAAAGCAGGGCTGAGCTTTAACCATTCGGCCATGGTGTTGAGGTCATCGGCGGTTTTTTCAACGACACGAATTTGATCTGTAGTACTTTGCAGTTGTTGCTGTACTTGCTCATTGCTGGTCGAGATTGAAGAAAGCGCAGAGAGGTAGCGTTTATTATTATTGGTTAGTTGCCTAATTTGAGATGGCAAATCACTGGTATCACTTTGGAATTGGTTATTTTCATCACTTGAATCTTCTGCTTCGTCTCTTAAGCGACGAGAAAGCTCTCGCTGTAAATTATTGCGATAAGCCTGCCGCGCATCAATTTCAAGGTTAGTAAGCTGGATATTTTGTTTAACCAGTGTTCGTCGGTTTCCTGCACTTAGTTGTTGAGCCTCGATAAGATAAAGATGACTAACAAAGTACTGGTGTGAGATCTGGTGGATTAGCTGCAAGTTATCAGTATTAGGTTGGTTCTGTATTTGTTTAAGAGCACTTTCTTCTTTTTGAATTTGAGCGCGTAGTTGTTCTGAGTCGAATGAGAAATCATCAATGCCTTTCTCAATACTTTGAAGCTCGTTTTTACTATTGCTTCTAATTTGTTCAAGTTGTTTAAGGGTATTATCTTGTTGGCTGATTTCCTTGTTGAGCTCACTTTGATTAAGCTCGGAAAAGTTAGGAAACTCGGTCATGGAAAATGAATTGATTTGCTTTTTTAATGCACTGGTACGTTCAGGAAATTCTGTGACCAACTGGCGGTAAGTCAATGTTTGTTGTTCAAAGTCTTGGGTTTTATCGAGTTGGTTTTGTGCCTTTAGTAAAATATCTAATTCTTTGATAATTTCAGGGGTGTTCCCCTGTGTTTGGAGTTGTTCTATTTTGTTGGTTAAGGCCGCTTCACGAGCGGCATAGGCTTCTTCAGCTGCAAAAAGCGTGGAGCTGTAAACTGTCGTACAAAGAATAATAAGGAGTCGTAACCAATCACTCATAGCTCACCAAAAATAACCAAAATACAAAACGATAGCTTTCAATTAGTCTAGCAGTGAATAAAAACAAAAGATTGGTGGAGAATGGAACAATTTGATCCAATCCTCATCACTTAAACAATATTTTATGAAAACCCCTTGACCCAAGTTCGTTAAATCATTACATTAGCCGCCGTTGAGACGCACAGCGTTAAACAACAATGTGGTGAGGTGTCCGAGTGGCTGAAGGAGCACGCCTGGAAAGCGTGTATACGGCAACGTATCGAGGGTTCGAATCCCTCCCTCACCGCCATATCTCTTTTGGAGATATAAAAATTAGGAGAGATGGCTGAGTGGCCGAAAGCACCTGACTTGAAATCAGGCGAGGGGCGACCCTCCTAGGGTTCAAATCCCTATCTCTCCGCCACATTTAGAGAGCCCAGCAGAAATGCTGGGCTTTCGTCGTTTTAGCCGTAGCAAAAGAGATTTGAAAATCCTGCTATACCAAAACAGCTCCGCCACATTTAGAGAGCCCAGACTGCGCGTCCCGGCAGAAATACTGGGCTTTCGTCGTTTTAGCCGAAGCAAAAGGGATTTGAAAATCCTGCTATACCAAAACAGCTTCGCCGTATTAGAAGAAGCCGCTGATTGATCAGCGGCTTTTTTGCGTCTGGGTATATAGAACTCAAGCTTCAGCGAAGCGAGACAGTGTTACCACTGAAAGTGCTTTAAAGTTTCCTTTTTAACCTATGTGTTTTGCTGCTATCTCTCGACTATTCATCCATTTTGTTTATGTGTATTTAATGGCAGGTATAAGGTTATTTATCTGAGTTGCTTGTTATATGCCCAGTGCTCGCGAGGGTAACTAAATAATTAAAACTTTTTTATTCGACTGCGGTTACGATTATCGGTTAGAAAGTCGATTAGGATGCTATTTAGATGGCTTAAATTGGCGATTTGAGCGATTTTAAATGTTTGTTTTGAAAGGTTTTATTTTTGTTGTGATCTGCTAGGTAAATGATAGTCTTCGATTTATTAAGCACGAGGACTATTTATGCCAAAAGACTATGAAGAATATCATTACGTTGATTACTCTAATCAAGATTTAAGCGAAGCTTATTTTAATCGCTGTAAGTTTTATCGGTGCAATTTCAGCCGTACAAATCTTAGAGATGCCCAGTTTGTTGATTGTATTTTTATAGAGCGAGGCGCAATAGAAGGCTGTTACTTTGGTTATAGTGATTTACGCGATGCCTCCTTCAAAAACTGCCAGCTAGCGATGTCTAATTTTTCTGGCGCTAAATGTTTCGGTGTGGAGTTTAGAAACTGCGATTTAAAAGGGGCCAACTTCCAGCAAGCGGTTTTTTCAAACCAAGTGAGCAACCGTATGTACTTTTGCTCTGCATATATCACTGGGTGTAATTTGTCGTACGCAAACTTTGAAAGGCAGTGTATAGAGAAATGCGATCTGTTTGAAAATAAATGGATTGGCACTAATTTACAAGGGGCTTCTTTGAAGGGGTCTGATTTAAGTCGGGGAGAATTCTCTGCTGATTGTTGGGGGCAGTTTCGAATGCAAGATTGTAACTTGAGTAATGCAGAATTAACGGGGTTGGATCCTCGCAAGGTTGATATTAGTGGCGTGAAGATTTGTGTCTGGCAGCAAGAGCAATTATTGGAACAGCTCGGTGTGATTGTGTGTCCGGATTAGAGCTCGGAGGATGAAATACCAAGCTGCTAACCATAAAGGCAGCAGCTTGGGTATTATTCTACTGGTGCTTAAAGTGTTTCCTCACTGCAATACAGCTCTGCGTGATCAATACCTTGAAGTGCGCAGCGTTCGTCTAGATCAGAGAGATCGCCGCTGACGCCTACCGCGCCGAGTACCATTTCATCTACATCTTTAATCAGCAGGCCACCAGGTACAGGCACCATGTTGCCATTTGCCAGTACATTGACTGCACTGATAAAGGCAGGCCTGCTGTCAGCGTCTCTTGCCAGTTGTCGGGATGAGCAGCCGAGTGCGAGTGCACCCCAAGCTTTGGCCACTGCTATATCTGGTCGCATCATACTAGAACCGTCTTGTCGCTGAAGCGAAATAAGCTTACCACCACTATCGAGTACAGCAACGGTGAGTGGGGCGCTTTGTTGCGCTTTTCCTGCATTGAACGTGCCTTGTGTAATAGTCAGCGCTTGCTGAAGTGTTAAATTAACCATCAATTTCTCCTGACTGTTCATCGACCAAACTGGCGATGGGTAAATTATTCGTTTTTGCGGTTAAAGCTGCCTTCGGTAAGTAAGCTATAACTTGGCAATGTTAAGAAAGCGGCAAACTCTTCGGTTGTTGAAAGCTCATCAAACATTTGAGCAGTTTCCTCAAAACGTCCTTTGTTGTAGCGCTCATCACCAACTTCCGAGCGAATAGTATCGAGCTCCTCATTTAGCCATTGTCTGAATAATGGGGCTGTAAATGTTTGTCCATCATCGAGCTCTACACCGTGGTGAATCCATTGCCATATGCTTGCACGTGAAATTTCAGCCGTGGCGGCGTCTTCCATCAAGCCGTAAATTGGTACGCAGCCGTAGCCTTGGATCCAGGCCTCAATGTAGTAAAGCGCAATGCGAATATTCTTACGTACACCAGCTTCATCGCGGCTACCGTTACATGGCGATAGCAACATTTCTGCAGTGATCTCTTCCGTCGGGCTGTGGAAGTCAAGCTGGTTGGTTTTACCTGAAAGGTGATTGTCGAAAATCTCCATTGCCGTGTTTACAAGGCCGGGGTGGGCAACCCAAGTACCATCATGGCCATTACCGGATTCACGTTGCTTATCTTCAACAACTTTTGTCACGACTTGCGCCATAACTTCTGGATTTTTATTGGGAATAAAGGCAGACATGCCCCCCATCGCGAGTGCGCCACGTTGGTGGCATGTTTTGATTAATAGTTGGCTGTATGCGGTAAGAAAAGGTTGATCCATGCCAACACCGTGGCGATCTGGGAGGATCCGATCCTTATGGTTTTTCAGTGTTTTTATGTAGCTGAATATATAGTCCCAGCGGCCGCAGTTCATGGCAACAATATGATCACGCATGGCGTAAAGCATTTCATCCATCTGGAAAACGGCGGGTAGGGTTTCAATCAGTACGGTGGCTTTAATTGTGCCCGTCGGCACCTTAAAGTAGCTTTCAGTAAAGCTGAATACATCATCCCACCATTGTGCCTCTTCCATACATTCTAATTTTGGAATGTAGTAGTAAACACCAAGGCCTTGTGCCTGGCGAGCTTTGTAGTTGTGGAAGAAATACAGTGCAAAGTCCATCAAACAGCCAGCAATAGGCTGACCATTAATTTGTATATGTGCTTCTGGCAAGTGGATTCCACGTGGACGAGCAATCAATAATGCCGGATCTTTGTTTAAGCTGTAATGCTTACCTTTTTTCAGGTCGGTATAACTAATGGTACGGCTGTTGGCATCACGCAGGTTAATTTGGCCATCAACCATATTTTCCCAAGTCGGTGCTGATGCATCTTCAAAGCAGCACATGAATACCTTTGCGCCAGAATTTAAGGCATTAATCACCATCTTACGTTCGACGGGACCGGTAATCTCAACACGGCGATCTTGTAATGCGAGAGGAATAGGTGCGACAGACCAGCTTTTATCTTCCCGTATAGATTGCGTGTCAGCTCGGAAGCCGGGAAGCTCACCCTGATCAAAACGCTGTTGGCGTTGTGACCGCAGTGCCAGCAGCTCATTACGGCGTGCATTGAATTTAGTGACAATGGCATCTAAGAAGTTAAGTGCATCAGGCGATAGGATCTCTTCGTACCCTTCATCCTCTATTTGACCAATAACCTCTATACACCTTGTGTGTTTTTCTATCTCTAAATCATCTGTAATCATTGTGTCGTCTCCTTTGAAACAATAATTGTCGTTTGTTGTGTACAAAATGTTGTTGTTTATTTGTTTTATATCCTGATATCCACGTGCTTGCAAAGAGTATTTAACATTTGTTTTTCAATGTTATTTTTTGCGATTAACTTTTACCTCATCGTACCAGTTTGTATTTTATTGTATTTTAACGATAAATATTTGGCTTTTCGCTTTCGTTAATCTGTAATGTTAAAAAACTGTTGCGTATTGCTTGCCTAAATCATCGTTCGCTGCATAGAATACAATTATGTTGTAAATTGTATACAATCTTGAAAATGGAGTCGTGTATGGCAAGAATGAAAGCTATTGAAGCTGCGGTAGAAGTACTAAGGAAAGAAGGGGTAGATATTGCGTTCGGTGTACCTGGAGCCGCAATTAACCCGATGTATGCAGCAATGAAAAAGCTGGGTGGAATCGACCATGTATTGGCCCGCCACGTGGAAGGTGCCTCGCATATGGCTGAAGGTTATACCCGCACGACTCAAGGAAATATCGGGGTTTGTATTGGTACTTCAGGCCCTGCTGGTACTGATATGATCACTGGGTTGTATTCAGCGTCTGCAGACTCGATTCCGATTTTATGTATTACAGGTCAAGCGCCACGGGCTCGGTTACATAAAGAAGACTTTCAAGCCGTTGATATTGAAACTATTGCTAAACCTGTAACCAAGTGGGCTACAACGGTATTGGAGCCAGCCCAAGTTCCACGAGCTTTCCAACAGGCGTTCCACCTTATGCGCTCAGGTCGACCAGGCCCAGTCTTGATTGATTTGCCGCTTGATGTCCAGTTGGCCGAAATTGAATTTGACATTGATAGTTATGAACCACTTGAACCTTATAAGCCGAAAGCAAGCCGTCAGCAGATAGAAAAAGCGCTGACCATGTTGAATGAGTCTGCGTCTCCGGTGATTGTATCTGGTGGCGGTGTAATTAATGCTGGGGCATCGGAGCTATTACAGCAGTTTGCTGAAATTACAGGTATACCAGTGATCCCTACCTTAATGGGATGGGGTTCTATACCGGATAACCATGAGTTGATGGCTGGTATGGTCGGGCTACAGACGGCACACCGTTATGGTAATGCCACGTTACTGAATTCTGATTTTGTTTTTGGTGTCGGTAACCGTTGGGCGAACCGCCATACTGGTTCGGTTGATGTTTATACCGAAGGGCGCAAGTTCGTTCATATTGATATTGAGCCAACCCAAATTGGTCGGGTGTTCTGTCCTGATCTTGGCATTGTATCTGATGCTAAAGCAGCGCTGGAGCTACTGGTTGAAGTGGCTAAAGAGTGGCAGCAAGCAGGTAAGTTGCAAGATCGCTCACAGTGGGTGGGGGAGTGCCAGCATCGTAAGGCTACCATGCTACGTAAGACGCACTTTGATCAAGTGCCGATGAAGCCAATGCGAGTTTATGAAGAAATGAACAAAGCATTTGGTGAAGACACTTGTTATGTCAGCACCATCGGCCTTTCACAGATTGCGGCTGCGCAGTTCCTGCATGTTTATAAGCCCCGCCATTGGATCAACTGTGGACAGGCCGGCCCGTTAGGCTGGACGATCCCTGCTGCCCTTGGTACTCGTGTCGCCGATCCCCATCGTCCGATTGTAGCTATCTCGGGTGATTATGATTTCCAGTTCATGATTGAAGAACTAGCAGTAGGTGCACAGTTTAACCTGCCTTATATCCATGTTGTGGTGAACAATTCATACCTAGGGTTGATCCGCCAGGCCCAGCGTCAGTTTGATATTGATTACTGTGTACAGCTTGCTTTCGATAACCAAAATGCCCCAGAGCTAGAAGGCTATGGTGTTGACCATGTCACCGTTGTTGAAGGACTAGGCTGTAAGGCGATTCGTGTTACTGACCCAGATAACATTGCCGCTGCTTTTGAAGAAGCCAAAGTACTGATGGCGAAACACCAAGTGCCAGTTGTGGTAGAGCTGATGCTTGAGCGCGTTACCAATATTGCTATGGGGGTTGAAATTGATGGCGTGAACGAATTTGAGCCGCTAGCTGAAGGTGTTGATGACGCACCAACTGCGATCACATTCAACCAATAAAATGTTAGATAAGCAGCAGCGGGCAACCGCTGCTAGGCAAAATATATTAAGGGATTTAACAATGCCAAAGTTCGCCGCTAATTTATCCATGTTGTTTACCGAGTTCGATTTTCTTGAACGTTTTGATGTCGCCGCAAAGGCTGGCTTTCAAGGGGTTGAATACCTGTTTCCTTATGCATTTGAGCAGCAAACCTTAAAAAACAAGCTAAGCGAAAATGGCCTTAAGCAAGTGCTATTTAACCTGCCAGCTGGCGATTGGGAGCAGGGCGACCGAGGTATTGCTGTTGATCCTGCCCGTGTCGAGGAGTTTAAATCTGGCGTGGCAATGGCCATTGAATATGCCAAGGCATTGGAGTGTGACCAGCTCAACTGTTTAGCTGGCATTGTGCCGACAGGCGTTAGTGCTGAACAAGCTGAAACGACATTTATCAGTAATTTACGTTATGCCTCAGAAGAGCTTGAAAAGGCAGGTGTTAAGCTCATCATTGAAGCGATTAATACCCGTGATATACCGGGGTTCTTCCTGACAAATACCCAGCAAGCTTTAGCGATTATTGAGCAGACCGGCAGTGGCAATATTCAGGTGCAATACGACATCTACCATATGCAGATCATGGAAGGTGACTTAGCGCAGACGCTAAGTAACAACCTCGCACAGATCCGCCATGTCCAGCTAGCTGACAATCCAGGTCGCCACGAGCCGGGTACCGGTGAAATTAACTATCCGTTTGTTTTACAGCACCTCGATAGCATCGGCTATCAGGGCTGGGTTGGCTGTGAATATAAACCGAAAACGACCACGCTTGCAGGTCTTCGCTGGCTAGAAGAATACAACTAATGTTAAGGAAAGCATCATGAGTACTATTGCATTTATCGGAACAGGTATTATGGGTAAGCCAATGGCGGCAAACCTACAAAAAGCAGGCCATCAGCTGCTGTTTTCAACGCATTTCAATGAGGCTCCGCAAGATCTTGTTGCTGCGGGAGGCAAAACATTCCCATCGGTACAGGCTGCCACTGAGCAAGCTGACGTGGTGATCTTAATGGTACCTAACACGCCACAAGTTGAGGATGTGTTATTTGGTGACAATGGGGTTGAGGCCGGGCTTGCAAGTGGGGGCGCACAAGGGAAGTTGGTGATTGATATGAGTTCGATATCACCGATTGAAACCAAGCAATTCGCAGCGCGCATCAAAGAAAGTGGTGCCAGTTATTTAGATGCTCCTGTTTCTGGTGGTGAAGTGGGTGCGGTGAATGGCAGCTTGAGTATCATGGTTGGCGGTAGTCAGAGCGACTTTGACCAAGCAAAATCACTGTTTGAGATCATGGGCCAGAATATTACGTTAGTGGGTGATAATGGTGCTGGGCAAACGTGTAAAGTTGCCAACCAAATCATTGTTGCATTGAATATTGAAGCGGTGTCAGAAGCCTTGGTGTTCGCGTCAAAAGCGGGGGCGAATCCAGCACGTGTTCGCGAAGCATTACTGGGTGGTTTTGCCAGCTCGAAAATTCTTGAGGTACACGGCGACCGTATGATCAAAGGGACGTTTGACCCTGGGTTTAAAATTGCGCTTCACCAGAAAGACTTGAATCTGGCGATTAGCGGAGCAGAGGTTCTGGGCGTTAGTTTACCAAACACCATAAAGGCAAAAGAGTTGCTGGATGATTGTGCCGAACAAGGTGGTTCTGATTGGGATCATTCTGCGATGATCAAAGCGATTGAAAAACTGGCTGATCATTCTATTCGTGAAGAATAGGTAGTGACTAGGTTGGTACGTATACCTTACCTCATACTGCTAAGCGTGGGGTAAGTCATTAAACATTAATAAAACGCGTATTTTTTGTCTCCTTTCCTACGCGTTCCCGAAGCAACAAGAGTTTGAAGGTAGGTGTTCTTCGTATCCTTGGGACCTACTTTCACCCTGACAGGCGCTTTTGTATAGCTTCGGGATCCTTTAGCCCATTCTTTTTGTTCATTGCACCTGTTTTATGGTGTCAGTCACAACTCTGGCTTTCGTTATTCCTAGTGTGTTTCTGCGCTTTAACCCCTTCAGTATATCGACTACCATAATGCTGTACCTAAGTGCCAGGGAGAAAGGCCATGTCACGGATCAGACAAAAGAACCAAGATCGTATTATCGAAGTGGCCTGTCGCTTGTTTGCCGAACAAGGCTATGCTGCGACAAAAATGGCTGACATTGCCAAAGCGGCAGATATCCCCAAACCGAATGTGTTTTATTACTTCAGTGCCAAAGATAACCTGTATCGTGCGGTACTTGATACGGTAATACAGCCGCTTCTAGAGGCTTCTCAACCAATAGAACAGCTTGATGACCCGGCTGAAGCATTGACCGAATATATTAAGACCAAACTTCGGATCTCTCGTGATCACCCACTTGCCTCTAAAGTGTTTGCGAATGAAGTCATGTCAGGAGCCAACTACTTACCTGAAGACATTGCCAGTGAACTGCTGAAGCAGTCAGAAATGATCATGGGTAAATTTACTTATTGGTCAGAAAAAGGGTATATGGCTCAGCTACCGGCCCATCATCTTATGTTTACCATTTGGGCGGCGACCCAGACGTATGCGGATTTCAGCTGGCAAATTTGCAATGTGATGAAGAAAGAGAGGCTGGATGATCGCGATTTCGAGGAAGCAGCCAATTTTCTGACTCAGTTTGTGATCAATGGTTGCCAGCTTCGTTAGTACTGGTTACAGCAGTCGTAGAACCTCTTGATAGCGATGTTTTTTCATCAACCAGCCTTGATGGTGGAAGCCTGAAGTGATATTTCAGGCTTCTAATGGTTTATTACTCAAAGTTACCCGTTACTTGTAATTCGCCGTTAAGCAGCACTGGCTTTCCTCGGGCGACAACACTTTCGAGTGTAAAGTCAGGATTGAAAATACACAGATCTGCATCGGCACCAATTTCAGCTCGACCTTTTGCGATACCAAGTGAGTCAGCCACGTTGGCTGTTAGCATGGCGATAGCTTGCTCGGGTAAAATACCGTTGTTGATGAGTTTTGGTAGCAGTAGAAGGTTACTATCAACATCTGCAGCAGCCATGCCTGTGAGTTCATTATTGTCATCAAAAGTCGGGATACTGCCGTTACCATCGGTACTGATGGTAATGCGACGGGCGTCGACACCGTTTTCTAATGCAAGTTTGGCTGCCTGCTCAGGTGCCACAAAACGGCTACCACCAGAGGTGATATCAATGAACCCACCTTTGCGGGCAAAGCTCATTGCCTCGTTATACAGACTCTCGGTACGAGCGACATGGGTAGGTGAGAAGTGGTGAATTGGTAGTCCCATTTCAAGCAGCTCGTTAACTTGAGCAAAAGGGTTATCTAACCCGCCCATGTGCATGTGTAGCACACCGCGTTTGCCCGATAGCATACCTGCAATACGGATGTCTGAAACGATTCGGGCAAGCTCATGAGTACTTGGGAATGAGCAGCGGTGATCAGCGAGCGCGACCTTTACGCCAAGTACTGCAGGGATGAATGCTATATCGTCACGGATCGAACCTGTAATCGTTTTAGTCGGCACCTCGTAAGAACCCGTGTGCATGTAGGCACTTAGCCCTTCCTCTCGCAGTGCTGATGCTTTAGCGTAGAGATCACGAGGCGAGCGGGAAATGCCATCAGTTCCAAGCACTCCAATAACGGTGGTGGTGCCAGCCTTGATTAGTTTACTTAATGTAACTTGTGGTGTGCGGCTCGCAAACCCTGCCTCACCACCCCCGCCGGTTAGGTGAATATGTTGATCAATTAGTCCGGGGGTCACAATCTTCCCGCTGCAATCGATAGTAGTCACATGTTTAAGTCCAGCGACTTGCAACGACGGCTCAATTGCCAAAATCTTGCCTTGTGATAATAAAACATCCACCTTGCCGGTAGGCATTGGAGAATAAAGCTCAGCGTTTTTGAGTAGTGTAAACATGCAGTGGCCTTTTGTTTTTGTAGGGTGAAGGTACGCTGGCAAGCAGTACCTACCATCCCAGTTTGCGACAGAACCGTGATACCTCGCTCTAACAACATTTCAGCTAACTCTCTGTAGCTGATACCGTATTTGCAGTACCTGCGCACAGCTCAAAGAATGATATCAGCAGTGAAGTGGCGGCCTTTGAAATCTAACATGCGAGTAATTCCATTTAGGTATTTATTCCTAGCGTGCCTGAATCCTCAAACTTTGCAACGGAGCCCATATTTGAGTACCCAGCGATTCAATGTTGAGTGATCAACTATGATGCCACGCTCTGCCAATATCTCTTCAATTTCACGGTAGCTCAGTTTGTAGGAAAGATAGTAACGAACGGACTGAAGTATGATCTCGGAAGGAAAATGACGACCGATGAATGTTGATGAAGATCATAACTTACGACTCCAGTTTGCGACAAAGCCACATCTTGTGACATTCAAACTTAAGTTCCTGACCTGCGTAAACGCCCAAAACGAGAAATTACCTCTTGCTTGAATCTAAAGCTTTTTTTACATTTCGAGGGAAAAATGAAACATTGTTAAATTGATATCACAGGGCATATTGCACGCTCTACCTTTCCACTTAATGCTTGGAGATAAATTTATGCCGTCAGTAAAAAACATCAAAGTTAGGCAGGTTGAAGCGTTTAAGTATTTTATGCTTACTGGCTCAGTCACGAGCGCTGCTGAACTGCTTCATGTCTCGCAACCCGCGGCCAGTCGCTTATTGAATGATCTCGAATATCGATTAGGTTTTAGTTTGTTTAATCGCACCAAAAACAAGATGACGGCAACACCAGAAGCGCACATTTTTTATAGAGAGGTCCAAAACCTGTTTATAGGCATGGATGCACTAACCAAGGTAGCGGAATCAATCTCACGCAATAACACCGGAAGGCTTAGGGTAGGGTTCATGCACATCATGGAGGACTTCATTACAGGTATAGTGATTGAGTTCTTAGCACTACACCCGAAAGTAAGCATAGAGCTTGAGCCTGGTGGCCGTGCTTCATTAGAAGAGATGATAAAAGCGGATAAGATAGATTTGGCTATCGTTGTCGATCCCTTAGTTGATCCCTCGCTGGTCATTGAGCCACTAGGCATACACAAAGCAAAGGTTGTCATGCACACGGATAACCCACTAGCGCATTATGAGTCACTAACAGCAGATGAGCTTGAGAACGAGGGCTTTATTGTCCTGGGGTTTGGTAGTCCGTTCAGGCGTAAAGTTGAATTAGCTTTCGACAAAGCGCAAATCAACAGAAAGATTCTTCTAGAAGCACGAACCCAGCGCCACCTACATACATTAGTGAGTAAAGGGGTAGGAACGGCCATCCTGGATGAGTTCGCCCATGACAATAATGAAAATGTCGTTTTGATCCCATTTCTGCCAGAAGTTACGTGGGAATACAGCATTGTTTCACTTAAAGCTAAACAAAACTCAAGGCTGTTTGATGCCTTCAACGAATTGGTTTTTGAACACTTCAAGTAAGCCAGGCCTAGCTTTCCCGGCATATCTCCAGTAATTAAGCGCCTGCTTAATCTTCTGCAATTTCATTCACTATCACATTTAGTTATAGCCAGCATTAAAAATGTAATTTGTTCTTAAAGTGAACATTATTAATAATTGGGATAATTATTAAATAAGGTGCTTTTTCTATGAGTGTGTTGCTATTATTAGTAGTGGCTTTCTTCGCTGCTACATTACAAGCCGCGACTGGTTTTGGCTTTGGGATTGTTGCTGTTTCTGCATTTTTTATTCTATTAAAATCAACTGACGCCGTTCAAATTGTCATTATTATAACATTGGCAATGTCAATTGTTCACTGCTATAAAATAAGAAAGATAATACCATCTTATTTAGTTAAGAAACTATTAAATGGTTGCGCGATTGGTTATCCAATTGGTATTGCTCTTTTCTATTTTGCTGACACTGAAACATTAAAAATTTCTGTTGCCGTACTAATCCTATTAATGTGTGCTCAGAATTGCTTTGAGCGTTTCCGCTCTAGAAATCAAGCACATCAAAGCTTCTTGCCTATCAACGGAAAGTACACCGGAATCATTGGTACCATCTCTGGCGCAATGGCTAGCGCACTTGCTATGCCTGGACCTGTCATGGTTGGTTATCTATCGCAGTGTGACCTTGAAAAGAACACAATCAGAGCGGCGGTTATTGCAACATCAACAATCTCTTACTCAGTCTCTCTAATATTACAAATGTCTATATTCGGTATTGACGCTCAAACTTGGGAATATTCTCTAATGTTGCTACCCGCTACATTTGCAGGTCTTTTCTTTGGGGATTATATCGCTAAGTTTATTAATCCTAAATTATTTGAAAATATCGTTCTATTCGTATTACTAGGTAGTGGCGCAAATATTATAGTCACTCTATGAAACTACAATCTAATAACTAATTCCACCCTACAGCGGAGTAATAAATATGTTAACAGGCAAATTCACTAAAGCGCAATTAGCTCACCTTCCTACACCACTTGAACTAATGCCAAATATGACCAAGAAGTTTAATGGTCCAAATATTTATATTAAGCGAGACGATGCAACTGGTTTAGCATTCGGTGGTAATAAAGTGCGTCAGCTTGAATATTATGTCGGTCGTGCTTTGGATTTGAATGCAGATGCTCTATTAACTACGGGCGCCGTTCAATCAAACCATGTTCGCCAGACAGTAGCAGCTGCTCGTAAAATGGGTTGGCACGTTGAGGTACAGCTTGAACACCGCGTTGATACTCACGCGAAAGAGTATCAAGAAAGCGGCAATCCTTACCTAAACAAGCTAATGAGCGCAAAGGTTCACTCATACGATGTAGGTGAAGACGAAACAGGCGCTGACCAGGCGATGTACGACCGCGCTGCGGAGCTCAAAGAGGAAGGTTACAACCCGTTTGTCATTCCACTAGGCGCAACAGATAAAACACCGTGGGGCTCTCTGGGTTACGTTGAATGTGTAGAAGAAATGTATCTACAATCTCAAGCTACGGGGACGCCAATTGATGCAATTATCTTAGGTACGGGCTCTGCAAACACTCACGCGGGTGTAATGGCTGGTTTGATTGCTCTAGACCTTGATATCCCTGTATATGGGTTTTGTGTACGCCGTGACCAAGAAGCTCAAACAGAACGAGTGGAAATTAAAACGCGCAAAGTGTTGAAGATGCTTGATATCGATGAAAGCAAACTAAAGCCGGGTATGGTTAAGTGTGCTGACTGGGTATTAGCTCCAGGTTACGGCGTACCGAGTACGAAAGTTGTTGAAGCGATTCACATGACAGCATTTGAAGAGGGCATCTTGCTTGATCCTACCTATACGGGCAAAGCAATGTGTGGCCTTATCGGAATGATTGAAAATGGTGAATTTAAAGACACTGACAACGTTGTATTCATTCATACAGGCGGTACACCGTCACTATTTGGCTACCCAGAACTAGTCGAAGGTAAGTAGTTAAGAACACAACCGGATAAGGGAGTCATTGATTGACTCCCCCCTTTGATTAAAGGATTTAGTTATGTCTGAACATGCACCACAACCTAAGCTAGAGTTCTATATAGGTAAGATAGGCGGCATAGTCCCTCTATTTCTAATGATAAGTTTAATGCTGTTGCTTACTGCGCATGGCATGGGTGGCCCTAAAGGGGCTTGGGCTCCTGGCTTCCTAGCAATTCTCGTTGGTCTTTTGCTGGTTAAAAACAAAGGCCAATACTGCAAATCTATTCTTGATGGTATCGCAAACAAAACAGGGGTCGTTGTAATCACGGCCTGGATGTTTGCAGCAGTCCTCGGCGGCTTAATGCGAGCTGGTGGCTTGGTCGATGGGATCTTATGGTTTGGTTTATCAACCGGGATACAAGGCAGTGCCTTTTTAATAATAGTCTTCTTCTCCAATGCAATATTTGCTGCGGGTACAGGCTCATCGAACGGCGCTAACCTAGCACTTTCCCCAATCTTATTCCCTGCTGCTGTCATGCTTGGCGCAGATCCAATCTGGGCGGCGCTAGCGTTACTTTCTGGTGCGGTATTTGGTGATAACGTTGCTCCAATCTCTGACGTGACCATTGTTGGCTGTGCGACTCAAGATGCCGATCTTGGCCAAACAGTAAAAGAGCGTTTCCCTTTGGCCGTAGTGGCCGGGACAATTGCCCTGACTGTTTTGTTTTTCTTCGGTGGTAGTGGTGAAGCCGCTCAAGTAGCAAGTCATGTTGATCTTGATGCACTAGAGCCAAGCAACCTAGTTATGTTGCTAGCGGTAGTAGCCGTTGTTGTTACAGCTCTAAAAGGTCGCCATCTAATCGAAGCGCTTAGCTACGGAATTCTAACGGCCATAGTTGTAGGTGTTGGCCTTGGTAAGTTTGGCATTTCTGACCTGTTCCAGATTCCGGGAACGCGTGGAGATAGCACAGGTCTTATTGAGTCGGCTATCAGTGGTGTTACTGGCGCGGTTATGTTCGTGTTGATTCTTCTTGGCATCATCAGAATATTCATGGATTCAGGTCTTATGGATAGCATCTTGAGAGCCATCAAGAACAACTTAGGCGATAGCAGAGTCAAGAGCGAGATGATCATTTTTTTCTCTGCTGCTGCATCATCGTTACTAGTGAGCGCGAACGCACCATCTCAATTATTGGTTGGTCCTACTATCGTTCGTCCAATAGGTGAAGAGCAAAACATCACGCCAGAACGTCGAAGTAATTTGATGTCAGCTGCAACGTGTTCAATCTTCTACATGATGCCTTGGTGTCTAGCCGTTATGGTTTGGTACTCAGCAATCGAAGCCTCAGCGATTAACTCAAATATTCAGGTACCATCAGCGGCAATCAGCTTCATTGCGCCGTATCCATGGGCTCTGTTCCTAGTATTTATGTTCTCTATTGTTACTGGTTGGAGGCAGGGTGCGAAGGCTTCCGCTAAAGCACCAGGCAAACCAGTCGCTTCTTAATTCAAAAATTATTAAGGTATATAAACATGATGAACGCAATTAATACGACTTCAGCACCAGCCGCTATCGGTCCTTACGTTCAAGGTGTGGATTTAGGAAGCATCGTTATTACATCAGGCCAGTTACCTATCAACCCTGAATCAAAAGTGATTCCTGAAGGCGTAGCAGAGCAAACAACGCAGTCTTTGAACAATGCTCTCGCTATCGTGAAAGAATCAGGCTTGGAAGCTAAGAACATCGTTAAAACAATGGTGTTTGTGAAAGACCTAAATGATTTCGCGCTAGTGAATGCAGCTTATGAAGCGTTCTTTACAGATAATGAAGCGCCTTTCCCAGCACGTTCTTGTGTTGAAGTAGCGCGTTTGCCTTTGGATGTAAAAGTTGAAATTGAAGTAATGGCTTTAAGATAAGACCAGTAACATAGTAATAGTCTGCACCTCTTGATAAGGTGCAGAATTCTAATCCCCTCTATGGCCATTTTTGCCCATCCCCCGATATTGGGTTCTGTCGCAAACTGGGATGGTAGGTTATGATCAGTGCCAACATTCATCACTTCCAACACCATGACAATTCAATTCACAGGCCGACATTTTCCTTCTGAGATTATCCTTCAAACTGTTCGTTATTATGTTTCTTATAAGCTCAGCTACCGTGAAATCGAAGAGCTCATGGCTGAGCGGGGTATCCATGTTGACCACTCAACGATTAACCGATAGGTCATCAAGTTCGCTCCACAACGAGAACACCGAGCTCGCTGAAGAAAGAAGCCTGTCACCGCCTCGTGGCGGATGGATGAGACCTACATTAACGTCAAAGGCCAGTGGAAGTATTATTACCGGGCCGTAGATAAATACGGCAATATTATTGATTTTCTACTGCGAGATACACGAGATGAAAAGGCCGCGAGAGCCTTTTTCCACAAGGCCATTGGCTTACATGGATTACCCAAAAAGGTGGCGATTGATGGCAGCCATTCCAACGCGTTAGCCCTGCATCATATTAATGTAGCGCTTTGGCTGAACGGCTAGATACTCAATTTAATTGAAGTCCTTCAGGTAAAATACCTGAACAATCTTGTCGAGCAGAGCCACCGGAAAGTGAAAGGCAAAATGAACCAGGCACTGGGCTGGAAATCAGACGAAGGGGCAAAGGCCACCTTAGCCGGTGTAGAGCTTTGGTCGATGATTAAAAATGGGCAGCTCGACAATCCTGATAGTTTATCTGTTTGGGATGAATTCTATGCGTTAGCAGCCTAATTGTGTCTGTAAATCAGTACGCTTGTACATTTGAATAACTTTGCGACAGAACCCATTATTGCAACCAAGCCGTCTAGAAAATGTGGTTCATTTTATAGGGGCTTGGCTGGTTTCATTATCGGGGATGGTCGAAGTGTTAGCGTAAAGCTTGAGCTTTTTCCGCTAGGCGCATTGCCGCTTTTCGGTGACGAGTTAATAACTGGTTGATATCAACACCAATAACTTGGCCATCATGAACTCGCCACTGGCCATTGATCATGACTCTATCTGCTTGCTGTGCACCACATAACAGCAGAGCCGCAAGCGGATCATGCGAGCCAGAGAAGCGGATTTCATCTAATTTAAACATTGCGATATCAGCTTGCTTACCGACGGCCAGCGTCCCAATATCGTCCCGTCCCATGGCTTTGGCTGACCCAGCCGTTGCCCAACGCAGCGCATCAAAATGACTCACATTAGCCGAACCATAGCGCAAGCGTTGCAAATACATCGCCATCCTCACTTCGGCAATCATGTTCGAACCATCGTTGGAGGCTGAGCCATCGACGCCCAGTCCGACGCTCACGCCTGCAGCTTCTAGCTCATTGTTACGGCAAATTCCAGAAGCCAGCATCATGTTGGATGTCGGGCAGTGGCTGATCCCAATATTCGCCTTGCCTAAGCGTTGGATTTCTTCATCATTAAAATGAATACCGTGGGCGAGCCAAGTCCTGTTATTGAGCCAACCAACCTCTTCAAGGTAGTCGACAGGGCGGTAGCCAAATCGCTCGAGGCAGAAGTCTTCCTCGTCAATGGTTTCACACAAGTGGGTGTGCATCATGACGTTTTCTTGTTTGGCGATGTAGGCGGTTTCTTTCATTAGCTCGGTGGTGACAGAAAACGGCGAACAAGGCGCGAGGGCAATTTGTGTCATCGCGCCTGCATCACGCTGGTGGTAGCTGCGAATCAATCGTAAGCTATCATCGACTATGGCGTCTTCGGTTTGAATGGTATGGCGAGGGGGAAGTCCACCATCATCTTCGCCTAAACTCATCGAACCTCGGGTAAAGATCGCTCTTATCCCTAACTTTTGAGCGGCTTCGACTTGCAGGTCTATTGCATGCTCCAATCCTGTGGGGATCAGATAGTGATGATCAGATGCGGTGGTACAGCCCGACATCATCATTTCAACTAATGCCAACTCAGTGGCGACACTCATCATGTCTTCATCAAGGCCAGCCCATACGGGATAGAGGCTCTGTAGCCAGTTGAATAACTCTTTATTTAGCGCGTCAGGGTAGGCGCGAGTCAGGGTTTGATAGAAGTGATGGTGAGCATTGATCAAACCTGGAGTGATAACGTGTTGGCTTGCATCAATGACTGCATCAATTGGGTGATGAGGGTTCTGCCCGTTGGCCACAAGCTCTATAACGGTATTCCCCCGTACTACCACACCGCCATTGGCGTCATAATGTGTACCGGTATAAATTGCTAATGGGTTCTTAAGCCATAGGGTTTGCATTCATAATAGTCCTTAGCCATCTCAGCCTTTTCAGGGAAGAGGGTCTTTTTTAAGGTGGCATCATGCCTTTGGTGAATAAACGAGATAGCCTTGGTCAATTAGGCTATCTAGCGAAATGAGTGAAATTTAGCGTTCTTGCTGTACTTGTAATGGTGCTTCTTTGCTAGCTTGTGGCTCATCAGCTAACTCATCCGACTCGTCGTGCATCATTTGTTCTTGTGCTCTGGCCTCTTCGACTTCTTTGGCTGTCGATTTTGGTAGAATTTGGTGCAGCAAAGCAGTCACAATAGTACCTGTGGTGATCCCTGAGTGCAGGAAGTTGGCAATATCATGCGGTAAGTGTTGGATAAGGCGAGGCTCGAATGTTACCGCAAGACCCGAGGCAAGACCGACGCAAATAACCAAGGCATTACGTTTGGTATCGGCGGCTTTCACTAGCATACGGATACCAGCATAAGCAATCATACCGAACATAACAAAACCGACCCCACCCAACACAGGTTTAGGGATAGTGACAGCCAGTGCCGCGAGTTTCGGAAATAGACCGCCTAAAATTAATAGACCACCTGTTACAGCGACCACGAAGCGGCTAGCAACCCCTGTGATCCCGACGATGCCGACATTTTGGCTAAAAGACGCTAATGGCATGGCGGTTAGACAGGCTGCTAAGGTGCTACCAATACCATCACCTAATAGCCCACGTTTTAAATCTTCACCCGAGACTTTGGTTTGGCAGTTATTACCCAGTGCCATAAAGTCACCTGTAGCCTCGGCAACAATAACGATATACACCAAGCTCATACTGATGATGGCACCGGCAGAAAATGTAAATCCGTATTTGAATGGCTCTGGGCCGCTAAACCATTGGGCTTTACTGATCTGTTCGAGATCAACCATGCCAAGAGACAGCGCAACCAAGTAGCCGCCGGCAAGGCCGATAACTATCGCAGAGGCTGCGACTGCACCTTTACAGTAAACCGATACCGCAATCACGATACCGAGTGAAATGAGGGCTAAGAAGAGCTTGGGCAGGGTGGCAAATTCTTCGCTGACAGCTGGCGCATCACCGACCCAGTTCATTGCTACGGGTAAGATAGTTAAACCGATTAAGGTTACGACGACACCACTGACAACCGTCGGGAATAACTTACGGATCTTATCCATAAAAAAGCTAGCAGCGATAACGAAAAATGAGCCGACGAGGGCGCCCCCCATGATGCTGCTCATTCCTCCGTCCTTCCCCACGGAAATACAGACCCCGAGAAAAGCGAAGCTTGATCCCATCACAATGGGCAGCCTGATCCCGACTGGGCCAATCCCGACGCACTGAGCAATGGTGACAATACCGGAAGCCAGTAGGGCAGCATTGATAAGTGAGACAATTTCTTCTGTTGGTAAGCCGATAGACGTACCGACAATCAGTGGTACGGCAACAATACCGCCAATGGAGGCAAGCATGTGTTGTAACGCCAGTAAAAAAGTTAGGCCGTGCGGCGGTTTTTCGTTAAGGGTATAGAGAAGTTTCATTGGTTGTCCTCTACCGTTTTATTTAACGGAATTAAACTTCTACAAACTGCGTAGGGTGAGTGTGTGTAACTATGGTGGATCAGCTACCGCCAGTCGACATTGACTGGCGGTGAGCGAATTAACCGATATAAACTAACTTGGCGACAAAAATAGCCGTCAGCACATACATGCTGATTGAGACATCTTTGGTTTTACCAGTAGCCAGTTTTAGAACGGTATAAGTAATAAAACCGAGCGCGATACCGTTGGCGATAGAAAATGTCAGTGGCATCATTAAAGCAGTAATGGCGGCGGGTGCTGAATCAGTAAAGTCTTTCCAGTTAACGTGTTGCATGCTACCCATCATTACAAACGCGACATAAATTAGCGCGCCTGATGTAGCATAGGCAGGGATCATGCCAGCAAGTGGCGAAAGGAAAATAGCAGCGACAAAAAGCAGGGAAATCACCACGGCTGACAGGCCTGTACGGCCTCCAGCAGCAACACCAGAAGCACTCTCGACATAACTGGTCACTGGCGGACAGCCAACGCAAGCCCCAGCTACGCTGGCGATACTATCGGCTTTCAGCGCTTTACTGAGTCCTTTGATTTTCCCAGTATCTTTATTGATAAGGTTGGCGCGCTCGGCGACTCCCATCAACGTGCCTGCAGTATCGAACATGTTGACGAATAAAAAGGCCAGTATCACGCTCACCATTGATAGGTTGAGTGCACCAGCGATGTCCATTGCGAACAATGTTGGTGCGATACTTGGCGGTGCAGAGAATACGCCATTGTATTCAACCAGCCCAAGCATCAGGCCAATCAATGTGACACTAATAATGCCAATCAATACCGCGCCAAACACTTTACGTTCGCTCAGGACAGCTATGATCAGAAAACAGATAGCGGCTAATAAGGCATGTGGTTGAGTAAAGTCACCGAGTGATACTAGCGTGGCTGGGTTTTCAACCACAATCCCCGCGGTTTTAAGCCCTATAAGCCCTAGGAACAAACCAACCCCTGCTGTCATGGCATAACGAAGGCTCTCGGGAATACTTTCGATGATCCATTCCCTGACCTTATAAAAACTCATACCAACAAATAACAAACCAGAAATAAATACTGCCCCTAGTGCCACTTCCCAGTTGTAGCCCATTTCGCCAACAACGGTGAAAGCAAAGAAGGCGTTTAGCCCCATACCAGGCGCAAGGCCTACCGGCCAGTTAGCAAATAAGCCCATAAGCAAGGTGCCAAGGGCTGCACCAATACAGGTTGCGACAAACACGGCACCGGGATCCATCCCCGAAGATGCCATGATATTTGGGTTTACAAAAATAATGTAAGCCATGGTTGCAAAGGTTGTAACACCACCAATGACTTCATTCTTGATGCTTGTTCCGTGTGCTTTGAGCTGAAACAAACGTTCTAAAAGGGATGGTGATCCCATATCTTTATTGAGCACTTCCGCTTTCATGTCACTCATGAAAAAGTTCCTCTTACCGTCCTGGTTGAATTCACTTATTGTCGTTATCGTTTATTTTTGTGTTTGAATTCATTGGTTTGTTGCACAGCGAATGAGGTTGTAATTATTTTTGTATAGGTTATTCGCTGCTTTATCATTCTGTTATGACATTGCCTATTATGGTTTTGTCATTGGTGGTTATTTAGCTTCCGCGATAGGTTGAAAAGCTAAACGGAGAGACAAGTAAAGGGACGTGGTAGTGTTCATTGGTGTCAGCAATGCTGAAACGTATCACTACATCATCAAGAAACGGGTGCTTAGGCAGTGCGACACCTTGTTGTTTGAAATAATCAGCAGTATGGAAAATAAGTTGATATTTCCCTGTTTTAAAATCGTTGCCAGACAGCATTGGTGCGTCTGTGCGGCCATCTGCATTGGTATAAACCGAGTTAAGCAACTCAGTACTGTTGCCATCAAGGCGATATAGTTCGACCGGTATCTCAGCGCCAGGCAGACCATTGGCCGTATCTAATACATGCGTTGTTAATTGTCCCATATTCATTTGCGCGGTTGCGCTCTCCTTATTAAGCACTAAGCAAGTTGACGAATGCCACTTCGTACACAAATTGTTTTTCTACACTACTAACTATGTACACAATCCTATCATTATGTAAAGCAAGTTGTTGCAATTATGTTGCGCTGAGTTCCGGTTTCCTCACCGTGGCTTTATGGATATCGACGCTTAACTACTGTTAAAACAGGCTTTAAGTGGGTGGGCCAGTTGGCATTTAAAAAATAAACAAAAAATTTACATTTTAGATTTGGATTGTATACAATTTATGGTACAACTTAATTAAAAGAGCGTCTCGACAGGTAAAACACACATGTGAGCGCAGTCTAAATTATTTGAGCAGCGTATTGATCAAGGAGTCTTCAATGAGTAACGATTATCCACGAAACCTCATTGGCTATGGAAAAGTGCCACCGCATCCTCAATGGCCGGGCAATGCTAGAGTTGCCGTTTCATTTGTCTTAAATTATGAAGAAGGTGGCGAGCGTTGCGTATTGCATGGGGACGATGAGTCAGAAGCTTTCTTATCAGAAATGCCAGGTGCGCAGTCTTTAGCAGGTGTTCGCCATATGAGCATGGAATCTATTTATGAATACGGCAGCCGAGCTGGGGTGTGGCGCTTACTGCGTTTGTTTGAGCAATATGATATCCCACTGACTATTTTTGCTGTGGCGATGGCACTAGAGCGCCACCCTGATGTTGCAAAAGCCATGGTGGAAGCAAAGCATGAAATTTGTAGCCACGGTTATCGTTGGATTGACTATCAATATATGGATAAATCGGAAGAACGTGACCACATGGTGAAGGCTATTGAAATTATCACCAAGATCACGGGAGAGCGTCCATTAGGTTGGTATACCGGCCGTACTGGGCCGAATACCCGTAAATTGGTGGCCGAAGAAGGTGGCTTCTTATACGACTCCGATGCGTATGACGACGATTTACCCTATTGGCATGAGGAAGGCGATAAACCACAGTTGGTGATCCCGTATACCCTCGATGTGAACGACATGCGCTTTGCGACCGCTCAAGGTTTTAATTCTGGTGAGCAGTTTTTTCAGTACCTCAAAGATACGTTCGATACCTTATATGAAGAAGGTGAAACCGCGCCGAAGATGATGTCGGTAGGGCTACATTGCCGCTTGATTGGTAAGCCGGGTCGCATTGCGTCACTGAAGCGTTTTCTCGATTACGTGAAACAACACGATAATGTATGGCTATGCCGCCGTATTGATATTGCCAAACACTGGCATGAACACCACCCGCATCAAAGCATGAAGGAATATTAAGATGGCTGAATTTCAAACCTGTCGCCCTACTACCTTGTCACGTGACGCGTTTGTCAGCCAATTTGCTGACATATACGAGCACAGCCCTTGGGTGGCAGAAGCTGCCTTCGATGATGGGCTTGTCCCGGGTGATAATAAGATTGAATCTTTGCATAAAAAAATGGCTGCCATACTGGTTGCGGCTAGTAAAGAAAAGCAGTTAGCCCTAATCAATGCTCACCCTGATTTAGCAGGAAGAGCGGCGGTTAACGGCGAGCTAACCGCTGCGTCAACGTCAGAACAAGCAGGCGCAGGCATAGACCAATGCTCTGCTGATGAGTTTACGCAATTTACGGATTTTAATAATAGCTACAAAGAGCGTTTCAATTTCCCTTTCATCATGGCAGTGAAAGGGGCCAATCGTTATCAAATTCTTGATTCCTTCGAGGTGCGATTAGGCAATGATAGTGAAACTGAGTTTGCAACCGCGATAGAAGAGATCAATAAGATCGCTTTGTTCCGCCTCCGGGATATGTAAGTCACAAGGAGAGACGACTATTACCGGCAATACGTTGAGAAACGTTACTCATCTGCGAGTGCTTGAAATTATGTATGACCAAGGAGAAGGATAAAATGAGCCTACCAGCCCGTCAGCTCACCATTGAACCGCTAACTCGAGAGGCGTTTGCGCCATTTGGTGATGTGATTGATAAAGACGTGAGTGAATACTTCATGATTAACAACGGCTCGACCCGTCGTTACCACAGAATGGCAGATGTTGATGTCACTGAAGGTGGTGGAGAACCAATCATTAGTATTTTCCAGGCGACACCGCTGGAATACCCGTTACCTGTCAAGATGATGGAGCGTCACCCGCTAGGCTCACAGGCTTTTATTCCGCTGCTTGGCAATCCGTACCTGATCCTTGTTGCCCCTAAAGGTGACACGCCAGACCCTAGTCAATTACGGGCTTTCTTCAGTAATGGTAGGCAAGGTGTCAATTACCACAAGGGGGTGTGGCATCATCCTGTACTGACTTTAACGGATAAAGATCAGTTCCTCATTGTTGATAGGGCAGGCCCTGGCAACAATTGTGATGAGGTGTTTTTCAGTGATGATGTGCAGCTAGAGTTAGCCATAGATGCGCTAACGCAGCAGGGGGATCAGCGTCTCGTATCAGCTGCATCTTGATAAGCCAGGGAGCAATCAAGGTGCCATAAAAAGGAGTTAATTATGGATCCACATATGACGGAATGGTTGAATTTAGCGATTCGCTGGGTTCACATGGTTGTGGGGATAGCATGGATTGGCGCATCATTTTACTTTGTTTGGTTGGAAAACAACCTTAACAGGGTCAATCCAAAAACTGGCCTATCTGGCGATTTATGGGCTATTCATGGTGGCGGTATTTATCACCTTGAAAAGTACAAGCTTGCGCCGCCAGAAATGCCTGAACATTTACACTGGTTCAAATGGGAAGCTTACTTCACATGGATATCAGGCGTGTGTTTATTGGGTGTCGTTTACTACCTTAATGCTGAGATTTACTTGATAGCCCCAGGCTCAGGTATTGATCCAACAACCGCGATTGCTTTAGGCATCGGTTCGTTAGTAGCAGGGTGGTTTGTGTATGATCTGCTGTGTAATTCGCCATTAGGCAAGACACCGTTACTGCTAGGGATCATTCTGTTCTTGGCTTTAGTGGGAACGGCTTATGGTCTAACGCAAGTCTTTAGTGGCCGAGGCGCATACATACATGTTGGTGCCATTATTGGTACTATCATGGTGGGTAACGTCTTTCGGGTTATCATGCCAGCACAGCGCAATTTGGTGAAGGCTATCGAAGAGAAGCGCGAACCTGATCCAGCATTGCCTGCAAAAGGTTTACTACGCTCTCGTCATAATAACTACCTGACGCTACCAGTACTGTTCATAATGATCAGTAACCACTTTCCAAGTACGTATGGCTCACAATACAACTGGCTAATTTTGGCTGGGCTAGCAGTGTTCAGTATCTTGATCCGCCATTACTTTAATACCCGTCATGGTAGCCAAAAGTTTGCTTGGGCATTACCTGTCGCAGCATTTGGCATGATCACACTTGCTTTTGTAACGTCACCTAACATGAACCGTCCTTCGGCGCCAGCCACGGTGGCAGTGCCGACAGAAGCAAATGCACCGGCGGCGAATCATTCTACTGAAGGCGTTGCGGGTGATATTGCAGCGACAAGTAGCAGTAATGGTATTGCGTTTGCGTCAGTCAATACGGTTATCCAAGAACGTTGTAGTGTATGTCACTCAGCTACGCCAACTCATGCTGCATTCCAGACTGCTCCTGGCGGGGTGATTTTAGACACTGCTGATGAAATTAAGGTGAATGTACCGAGGATCATGGCGCAGTCAGTACAGACTAAAGTGATGCCACTGGGCAACCTGACGCAAATGACCGATGCAGAGCGTCAGCTTATCGGTGATTGGGTTGAGCAAGGGGCTATTATTCAGTAAAAGATGTTCTATCCGTTGTAACAATCTCTATTGCATCAAATCTGTGCACCCCCAGCCACGAAAGTGGCTGGGGTTTTCTTTTTACAGTTTTTCAGCATCAACAGCTTTGATGGTGACCCAGTTGGTATTGGCTGTATAGATATAGCCTGAGACATTCTCTAACCAACGTTTCTGGACACTTTTATCAAGGTTCAAATACAGTTTTCCATCGACCAATTTCCATGCATTCGGATCCGTTTCAAACTTCTTGCCCATTGCCACACCAAAAGCACAATAACCACCATATTGGGGGACATATTTTTCAGGGGCCTTTTTGAATGCATCACGATTATCGGTACTGCTAAATTGGTAAATCGCGTTTTGATAGGTGGCGGTTAGTGACGGATCTCCCTTAACTGCTTTGCTGTCGGTGAAGTAGGCGACAGGATCGTAACCTTTAATCGCGATGTCGTTACTATCGGTACTTATACCCACATCTGCACTAAAGGTTATCGTCGAAATGCTTAACAGCGCGATAGCGACTGTAAGGCGAATGAATTGAATGAACATACTCATAGTGGATCTCCGTTTTCGAGTTACCGGTTGGCATTGACTATAATTTAGACGTGAATATTGAACGTTTGAGATATTATCATCCGCTTTTTTATACCAATCGTACGAGGTAACGGCATGGATCCGCTGTCAGAGGTATTGAGTCGATTTTCAGTTTCTGCCGGGGTGTTTTATTCGGGGCAGCTGTGTGGAGTCTCTCAATTTGAGAAAAAACATAATGCGGTGGGCCACTTACATCTGCTCAAGACTGGCACGCTAACCGTACAAAGAGCAGGGCAGAAGTTGGTATTAACCGAGCCGAGCTTACTGTTGTTCCCCAAGCCAACAGGTCACCGTTTGCATGCCAGCCAAGAGGACCATGCCGAAGTGGTCTGTGCGGAGGTGAGCTATGGTGCAGGTCGGCATAGCCCAATAGCCAGCGCCTTACCTGAAATGGTTTTATTACCGCTGTCGCGCAGCCCAAGTTTGGCGGGTATTGTGAGCAGTTTATTCGAAGAGGTACACGACTGTCGGCACGGGCGAGCTCTAGTCATGGACAGGCTAACGGAGGTGCTGATAGTGATGCTACTCAGGGAGCTGGTCGCACAGAACGTTGTTACCCAAGGTATGCTTGCAGGCTTAAGTCACCCCAAAATTGCGTCTGTGTTACTGTTGATCCACCAGCACCCTGAAATAACACGAACAGTGCCTGAACTTGCTCGGCAAGCAGCAATGTCACGGACTACCTTTATCGAAACTTTCCGCCAAGTCTTGGGCGTGCCCCCCGGTGATTATATCCTTGGCTGGAAAATGACCATTGCCCAAAGCATGCTGAAAAAGGGCATGCCTATCAGTTATGTTGCAATAGAAGTTGGGTATAGCAACACCTCTGGCTTTGCCCGTGCATTTCGTAAGAAAACAGGTATGTCACCGAAGGCTTGGGTTGCTATAAATTATTAAATATTAACGCTAAATTCAACGTTTAGGCTGTTATCTTTTAAGACTTGATAGCAAGTAAAGAACCAAACGTAATTAACCCCGCTCCGCAAACTTGATTGAGCCTTTTCTTCATTCTAATCAACGGCGATTGGAGCGCTTTTGATGTGAATAGTATAGCCACGAGACTGAACCAAAGGGCATGCACAATGATCATATACCCCCCATATAACAATGCCGTGCTGTTTTCATCCATATCAGGGGAAATAAGCTGGCTGAAGATGCTGAGGAAAAAGAGCATTGTTTTTGGATTGAGTACATTACATAAAAAGCCTTGTATTAAAAACTGAGGTGCAGTTACTTTATTTAGCTCTCCAGCCGATAGCTCAACCTCAGCACTATCACTAATGAGGCCTTTAATTCCGATGAAGATCAAATACGCAGCACCTGCATATTTAATCGAGGCGAACAGTGCCGCATTCTGTGAGATTAAGTAGCTTATTCCTAATAGTGAATAACTAATATGTACACAAATAGCCAAGCTAATGCCTATTGCTGTCCAAACGCCTGCTTTTCTGCCCTGATTAAGACTGTTTTTTAAGACTACAACGAAATCAGCCCCCGGACTGATAACAATTAGGATGCCGAAGATAGCAAGACTTAAAAGCTCCATATGTACCTCATATTCGATATGTTATGTGTAATTAGGGCTCATTGTATGTGTTTTTAATGCTGGCTATAATCGAAATGAAATCTTGCAACCTGTGAGGAAAAGTCACACGTGAGACATTTGAAAGCCTTTCATGTATTCCATATAGCAGCAACATCGCAGAGCTTTAGTGAAGCTGCTATTAAATTAAACATCACCCATGGTGCGGTAAGTAAACAAATAAAGACCCTTGAAAGCCACTTATCTCAATCTTTGTTTTATAAGCAAGGGCGGAACTTGTACTTAACCCAAGAAGGTGAATTATTAAAAGGCTATACAGAGCAAGCATTCCAAACCTTAGAAATGGGGGTGGATAAGCTCAATCAGCTGAAGAAACTGTGCTTGGAGGTTTCTTGCGAGCCAACACTAACAATGCGTTGGTTGATGCCGCGTTTATCGGCGTTTCATGAACAGTCGGGGATAGATGTCAGGCTGTCAACGGCTGGTGGTCCTGTCACATTAGGGTCGACGGGGTTGTCGTTAGCCATCCGGCGTGATGATTTTAAACTGCAACATGATTATAGAAAGACAAAACTTGTTGAGGAATGGGTTGGTCCGGTGTTTGCTCCAGATTATTGGGAGCAGATAAAACACGATTTAACGAAAGTGAAGCTTTTGCACAGCCAAACAAGACCACAAGCTTGGGATGACTGGTCAGGTTGTGTTGGTGGTCAGGCCCTAAGCGGCAATAGTTATCAAACCTTTGCGCATTTTTACTTCTGCTTTCAAGCTGCGGTTGATGGGCTAGGGGCGGCGATAGGTGCGTATCCGTTGGTCTTTGATGATTTGAAACGCGGAAATTTAATTGCGCCATTCGGTTTTGTTTTATCTGGGCATGATTACATCTTACTGAGTCAGCAGGGCTCTGGTGATGAGCTGGAGTTGAACTTTACCCATTGGTTACAGCAAAGCTTGCGATTATGCACACCGACGGAAAACGAAAAAAATCCCCAGCTTTCACTGGGGTAATGTCAAACACAAACAAAACGATTTAAAGGATATTGCTAGGGTTAGTGGTGCCTTTCAGTCTGCTATTTCGTTTGAAATAGCCTACCGAGGGTAAATAGTTTGTCGGCCACAGCCAGAACAAACACCATGCTGGATACGTAGCTCGCAATCATGGGTGGTTGGCGTGCCATGAGGGCAGTCATCATCAACACCAGCGACATGATCAATGCTGAATTGGCCAAGGCGGGCATCACCGCGCGGATCAAGTTCACCGTGTAGGCCAAAGCCCTCACTGTCTTTTATACTATCGAGTAGGCGATTTAGATCAGGAGCAAACAGCTCGGAAAAACGAGGGTCGGCCTCGACGAGATCGGTCATGCGTTGCAATACAGTTGTGATTCTGGTTTGCGGGTTTTTGTTATTTGCCATATCCGGAGTTTCCTGTTTAGCCTGCAAGTTGGTGAATGTTGTTATTGCCTTTAGTACCGTCATTGCCTTTTATGTCGTATGCTTTTTCACCATAGATATAGGTTTGGCTAACCGTACGGTCATCACCAAGGCTCATGAGTACGAATAGCTTCTCTTCAAGGGTCTTAGCTTGTTTCATCCTAAACCGCATTAGCTGGGTGGCATGCAAATCAAGCACGACGAAATCAGCTTCTTTCCCGACGGCAAGGTTGCCAATTTTGTCATCTAAGCGCAGGGCTTTAGCACCACCAAGGGTCGCCAGAAAGAGTGACTTGACGGGGTGAAGCTTCTCTTGCTGAAGCTGCATAACTTTGTAGGCTTCACTCATGGTTTGTAGCATTGAAAAGCTGGTGCCTGCACCTACATCGGTACCCATGCCGACATTGACCTTGAATTTTTCCAGTCTCGGTAGGTTGAATAGCCCTGAGCCTAAGAACAAGTTTGAGGTCGGACAGAATGCAATCGCAGAGCCGGTATCAGACAACCTTTGGCATTCGCAGTCTGACAGGTGAATACCGTGGGCAAATACTGAGCGGTCATGCAGTAAGCCGAAATGGTCATAGACATCGAGGTAGTTTTCCCGCTCTGGGAATAAATCGAGTACCCACTCAATCTCTTTTTTGTTTTCCGATAAATGCGTGTGCATGTATACGTCAGGATATTCTTTTAGCAGTTTGCCTACGGTTGCTAACTGCTCGTCGGTACTGGTCGGGGCAAAGCGTGGTGTAACGGCATAGAGCAATCGACCACGGTTGTGCCAGCGCTCGATCAATGCTTTCGAGTCGTGATAACCGGACTCAGGTGTATCGGTTAGGTAGGCTGGCGCATTACGATCCATCAATACCTTGCCTGCTATCATCCGCAGGTTGCGTTTTTCTGCTTCTTGGAAAAACACATCAACCGACTCTTTATGTACCGTACCAAACACCAGCGCGGTGGTGGTTCCGTTGCTGGCCAGCTCGTTTAAAAACAGAGAGGCAACTTGTTGAGCATAAATCGGGTTTTTAAATCGCAGTTCTTCTGGGAAGGTATAGTTTTCCAGCCAATCGAGCAGCTGCTCACCGTAAGAGGCAATCATGCCTGTTTGCGGGTAATGGATATGGGTGTCGATAAAGCCAGAGGTGATCAGCTTATTGTCAAAGGTCTCCACGGTTACCGCTTGTGGTAGCCGTGCCAATACCTCGTAGGCATTACCAATATCGACAACGTGGCCATCTTCTACCACCATGATACCGTCTTCAAAATACTGGTATGAGTGCTCAAGCCCGACATCTTTGGGATCAGCAATGCTATGCAAAATAGCAGATCGGTAAGCCTTGCGTTGTGCTGTCATTGTTTGTTCCTTGTGTACTCACTGTGTACGGGATCAACTTCATCCGTTGGTTGACTGTTCTCATGACGACTTGTTTGGCTAGGGCGTTTTTGCTCTATCGTTTCGCCCTGATAATGCGCAATCAGCTCGCCCGCCACTGAAACGGCAATCTCTGCGGGGTGCTTGCCTTTTACCGATGCAATACCGATAGGGCAAGTCATGGTGTTGATTGCCGTTTGGTCATAGCCGCGCTGGCTCAGGCGGTAATCAAACTTCTTACGCTTGGTAAGTGAACCAATCATGCCGAAGTAGGCACTGTCGCCTTTATCTAAAATGGCGCGAGTCAATTCGAAATCCAGCTGATGATTATGGGTCATTACCAAGTAGTAGCTGTTGGCCGGCATGTGGCGTATTTCGCCAACCGGATCATCAGACACTAACTTGGTTACGCCCATTAGCAGCTGCTCGGGGAATTCATTTTCCCGCTCGTCTATCCACGTTACCTTGAAAGGCAAGGTAGAGACAATATGCAATAACGCTTTTGCCACATGGCCGGCACCAAACAGGACAAGGTGGTTTTGCTGTTGGCCTATCGGCTCGAAGCTGAGGGTCGCTGAGCCACCACAGCATTGCCCTAGGCGTGCACCAAGGTTGAATTGCTCGACTTTCAGATGGCGATCACCAATCAGCAGCATTTCACGTGCCATTTGAGTGGCTAAATGTTCTAAGTGGCCACCACCGATAGTGGCGATAAGTGTGTCGCGTGTGACCAGCATTTTGGTGCCAGCATCGCGAGGTACCGAGCCTTTATCTTCCAGTACCGTGACCATGACACAGGCTTCGCCTTTTTCTTCGAGTTTTGCCAGCTCGTGTATCCAGTTGTCATTGAACATCGTCAACTCCTTAATGCTTACTCGGCCTGCTCGGTGATCTTGTGATGATCTTTGGCTTGGTGAAAAGAGGGCTGTACTGCTTGAATTGCCATCAGTACGCGCTCTGGGGTCGCAGGGGTATCCAGTTTGGGGATCGTCCCGTCTTCTGCAACTGAAGCAATAGCGTCTTTCAAGGCACTCCAAACCGACATGCCTAGCATGAATGGTGGTTCGCCCACGGCTTTAGAGTTAAAGACGGTGTCTTCAGGGTTACTGCGGTTTTGCAGTAAATGGGTTCGAAAATCTATCGGCATGTCGGCAATGGCCGGAATTTTGTAGCTGGCAGGCCCATTGGTCATTAAGCGGCCCTGTTCATTCCAGATCAGCTCTTCAGTTGTCAGCCAGCCAACGCCTTGGATAAAGCCGCCTTCAATTTGGCCGATATCAATCGCCGGGTTGAGTGATGCACCGACATCATGAAGAATATCTGCCCGTAAAATTTTATACTCGCCAGTTAGGGTGTCGATAATGACTTCTGAGCATGAGGCTCCGTAGGCAAAGTAATAGAATGGGCGGCCTTTGGCTTGCTGGTGGTCGTAGTAGATTTTTGGGGTGCGGTAAAACCCTGTGCTCGAGAGCGAAACCTGGTTGAAATAAGCCAGTTGAATAAACTCTTCGAATGGGATCAGCTTTTCTCGCACTATAACCATGCCATTTTTGAAAATGACATCTTCGGGACTGACACTGAAATGGCTGCTGGCAAATTCAATTAGACGTTGTTTGATCGTCATTGCCGCATTCTGTGCTGCCTTACCATTAAGATCGGTGCCTGACGATGCCGCTGTCGGTGACGTATTGGGCACTTTATCAGTATTGGTTGAGGTAATTTGAATACGTCCAACATCCACTTGGAATTCTTGGGCTACGATCTGGGCAACTTTGATATTTAGCCCTTGGCCCATTTCTGTACCACCGTGGTTAAGGTGAATACTGCCATCGGTATAGATATGGATAAGCGCACCGGCTTGGTTCAAGAAGGTGGCGGTAAACGAGATACCGAATTTCACAGGGGTGATCGCCAATCCTTTCTTTAATATCGGACTGCTGGCATTGAATGCCGCAATCTCTTTACGGCGGTTATGATAGTCACTGCTGGTTTCTAATTCAGCGGTGATTTCCGGCAGAAAGTTATCTTCGACGGTTTGGTAATAGTGGGTGATATTGCGTTCATCTTTACCGTAGTAGTTGCGCTTACGTACCTCTAGTGGATCTTTTTTCAGGTAATGTGCTATCTCATCCATGATGTGTTCAATGGTCATCATGCCCTGCGGGCCACCGAAACCTCGATAAGCCGTATTCGAGGCGGTATTGGTTTTACAGCGGTGGCCCGTTACAGTAGCGTCACCAAGGTAATAGGCGTTATCGGAATGGAACATGGCGCGATCGACGATAGAGCTTGATAGATCGGGGGAGTAGCCACAATTACCTGATACGGTAATATCAATGCCGCAGATGCGGCCAGTATCGTCAAAACCGACTTCATACTGGTTATAAAACGGGTGACGTTTGCCGGTTGAGGTCATGTCTTCATTGCGCAGTAAACGCATTTTTGTCGGCCGGCCGGTTAAGTGGGCAATCACCGCCGATAGACAGGCCGGCGAGGCGGCTTGGGTTTCTTTACCGCCAAAACCGCCGCCCATACGACGCATATCAATCACGATTTTATGCATCGGTACACCCAATACTTCCGCAACTAACTTCTGAACTTCGGTTGGGTTTTGGGTCGAGGTATAGACAATCATGCCACCATCTTCGGTCGGCATCACGCTACTGACTTGGGTCTCGAGGTAGAAGTGCTCCTGACCGCCAATGTCGATATCACCTTCCAGTACATGCGGAGCCTTTGCTAATGCACTGGCGGAGTCACCACGTTGTTGTTGGTGGCTGTCGGTAACAAAATGCTTTTTGGCTAATGCTTCTTTGACATCAAGGATTGCGGGTAATGGCGCATACTCAATGATGGCCGCATGGGCTGCTTTACGAGCCGTTTCCAAATCATTGGCTGCGACGGCGATAACAGGTTGTCCGTAGTACTCAACTTTGCCATCAGCCAGAAGAGGATCGCCCGGTAAAATCGCACCGATATCGAGTTGACCCGGTACATCTTTACTGGTTATGGCAATGGCGACACCGTCAAATTCGTAGCATGGATTGACGTCAATATGGGTAATGGTTGCATGCGCTTGGGTACTAAGGCGCGCATAAACATGAAGTTGGTTGGGAAACTCCAAGCGGTCGTCAATATAGACGGCTTCACCAGTGACCTGCTTGGCAGCGCTATCATGTTTAACACTTTTACCAACACCCGTTTTCAAGTCTTGTTTAGCGATGGCAACCATCTCTTCGTGGCTCATTGCCGCTTTGTGTTGATTAGACATAAGACGTTACCCTCGTTTGAATCGTGTTGTTGGTATTTTGCTGTTCAATGAAATAACGGTGGAGCATATTGGCTGCGGTGAGGGTGCGGTATTCCTTGCTAGCCCTGAAATCAGATAGCGGCTCGAAATCGTCACTAAGCGCTGCCATTGCGGCTTTTATGGTGGTGAGATTCCAAGGTTGATCAAGTAACTGCTGTTCACAATGTGTCGCGCGTTTTGGGGTCGCCGCCATGCCGCCAAAGGCGATACAGGCATGGGTCACAATCCCTTTCTCAATGGTGATATCAAACGCACCACAGACGGCCGAAATGTCATCATCTAAACGCTTGGAGAGTTTATAAGCCCTAAATGTAGGGGCTTGATTATTCATCGCCTGCGGTTTAGGAATAATGATTTTTTCTACAAACTCCGACGGCTGCTGTACGGTGACTTTATAGCTGATGAAGTAATCTTCCAGTGGAAGAACTCTTGTTTCATTGCCTCGGCGCAGCTGAACACTGGCGCCAAGGGCGATAAGGAGTGGCGGCGCATCGCCAATAGGAGACGCATTGGCAATGTTGCCGCCGAGGGTGCCTTGATTGCGAACTTGCAGCGATGCAAAGCGGTGCAGCAGTTCGCCAAAATCTGGGTAGTAGTGGTGGAGTGTACTGTAGCTATCGCTGATCGGCAGGTTGGCACCAATAACAATATTATCTCCTGCGGTATCACACACCTTCATGTCGTTGACTAAATTTACACTGATCAACGTTTTAATTTCACGATGGAACTGTGTCACTTCTAAGGCGAGATCTGTCCCCCCTGCGACCAGCTTAGCTTCTGGGTGTTCCAGTAATAAAGCTGCAAGCTCATCGGTAGTCGTGGGTGAATAGCTGGAGAGATCGCCAAGTGCTAATGTAGCAGGCTCGTCTGCAATGGATTCAAGCTTTGTGAGTGTTTGCTGCTCTAATTCAGCAAACTGATCAAGTAGTGGCTTTTCGGTTGAAAGTGACAGGGCAGCATCGACAATCGGGCGGTAGCCGGTACAGCGGCATAAGTTACCGGCCAATGATTCCATGACCTGGGCTTTACTGGCGTTAGGTGAATTTTTGCCTAAGGCAAACATCGACATGATAAAACCAGGGGTGCAATAGCCACATTGCGAGCCATGAAAATCGACAACAGCTTGTTGAACGGGATGCAGCGAATGATCGTTGCTCTGTAGGTCTTCAACCGTGATCAGCTGCTTACCGTGCAAAGCAGAAACAAACGTGAGGCAAGAGTTTACGGAACGATAGCGTAATTCACCATTGACCAGCTCACCCAAGACTACGGTACACGCACCGCAGTCACCAGATCCACAGCCCTCCTTTGTACCTGTTTTATTGATTTTTGTTCGCAGGTAGTTAAGCACTGTCATATTGGGAGACAGATCTGTTTCTTGTTTTATTTCCTGATTGAGTAAAAACGTAATCAAGAGACCTCCTCGTTGTCGATTCGATTATTTTCTGACCTTTGGGTCAATAATTATTCAAATTGACCTTTTGGTCAACTATTTGATTACAAAAATGCAACATCTGTGTGAGGGCGGGAATTATCATGATCCTTTATAATCAGTGGGTTAGGTTTTTTCGAGTCTGTTAGTTATGTGTTAAATGGGTCAGATAAATAAAAAAGTGAGTAAGAAAGGCTTTAAAGAAAATGGATGGTTATATCTGTGGTTAATCGTGCAGATGTTAGGGTTTTAAAGTTGGTTATGGCTGAGTTTCTGGGCTTATATGCTGGCGGGTGTTTTGTGAAGGGATGGGGTTCATGATTTTAAAATCGTTAACTATCAGTAAGTTACTGTTTTGTGGTGAAGTGAGGGGAAAATTGTGTACAAAATAAAGATGAAGCCGCGTTGATGCGGCTTTATCGAGGTTAACTTTTTTGCTTGATCACGTTAGAGAAGACGACATGGAGATCGTTAGAAGTGTCTTCTGCATCAAGGTTTAGCTTTGAGCGGATATGGCTTAGGTGGGCAACCATTAGCTTATTTGCCGTGTATTTATCGCCGGCCTCAATGGTATCAAGTAAAATAGTATGTTCATCGAGTGAGCAATTAGATTGGTGGCCAGATTCATACTGTGCAATAAGGAGTGATGTCTGTGAGACAAGGCTACGCTGGAAGGTTAACAGTGGTGTATTGTTAGCCATTTCGGCGATCTTGAGGTGAAACTCTCCAGAAAGACGAATGCCGCGGCCTAGGTCATCTTGTTCGTAGGCGGCAGATTCTTCTTCAACTAATTTTCGGCACTCTTTTATCTGCTCTGCGGTTGCATTTTCTACGGCCAATTCCGTGATAGCGAGTTCTAATATTTCACGGGCTTTAAATATTTGTTTGGCTTCTTCTATCGTCGGCTCTGCCACTATGGCACCGCGGTTTGGTCGGATAACAACCACTTGCTCTAAAGAGAGGCGGAGTAAAGCACGGCGGATAATGGTTCGGCTAACACCGAATATTTCAGCCAGTGCTTCTTCATTCAATTTTGTGCCGGGCGGTAACCGCTGCTCAAGAATCGCGTCAAAGATGTGGCAGTAGACAATGTCATCTTGAGTTTGATTTGGAGATTTGGGCTTATTCTTTTTTCGCACCGACTTATTAAGGCTTGTCATGCTGATGCAAAATCCTCTTTCGCCTGATAAAACATATAAATCTATTATGGCGTTTGCAGGCAAAGAATACTGGGTTTTGTATACAATTTTCTAGCTGCGTCATGTTTTTGTATGCACGATTGGGTTTTGTTCAAGCAGGTTTTGAATTTCGGCCGTGCAACTGCCACACCCTGTGCCTGCTTGGGTGGTTTGAGCGACTTGCTGTACTGTTGTGAGTTGCTGATTTTTTATGGCTTGGCAGATGGCTTTTTCTCCTATTTTTTTGCACACACATACCATTCTTCCTGCTCGCTGTTTTGGATCCGTTTTTCCTGTGAACAGTGACTGTACTACGCTGTCGTTGAGTGTCCGGCCAAGTAGGGTAAATAGGTATTCAGTATCATGTTGCTGTATATCACGTGAAATAACCAAAGCGGCTTCGATTTTTCCCGCCACCAGTTTTGCGAAGCGTCGTTCATCACTGGTATTGATGGTAATGATCTGCTGCTTGGCGTGCGGATGATTGAGTGTCTCCGTTTGGGGGGAGAGTAAGCGCTGCAAGTGTTCATTTAGCCAAGTTGGGAGTGCATTGGAAGATATACGATACAGGTGACCTCGGTGCATTGTTTGATGAGTCCAAAATGTATTGGGTAGCGCGTTGAGGGCTTGGGTATTTATTTTGATACGTGTGACCAGTATCGCTGTGCTTTCGGATGCAAAAGGAGTGATGGCGACGGGGGTGTGCTTAAACTCTGGTTGTCCCGATATCGGGTCTGTGTGCGGGCTGATCAACGCCGTTACTTTTCCCATGTTGCTATTGCTGTCGTTCCAGTGAAAGGGGGCAAATAGATTATTAGGTTGGACATCTTTGCTGGTTATCAGACGAAAGTGAGCTTGACCATATTCGTTGCTTAGCTTGACGATACCGTCTGGTGTGAGCTGATGGCGTGTTGCGTCATCGGGGTGAACCATGACAAAAGGCTCGTTGGTATGCTCAGATAAGCGAGGTGATAATCCACTGCGTGTCATCGTATGCCAGTGATCGCGGACCCGTCCGGTATTCAGAATAAACGGAGAGCTAGCATTTGGCTGAGCAATTGGTGGCTCAAACTGGCAAGCAATAAACTGAGCTTTGCCTGACGGCGTTGCAAATTGACCGTCTCCCAAAAGCCGAGGTGTCGGTTGGTTAATGTTATGTACTGGCCATTGCTGGGGTGAAAGCTGATGATACTCTTTGCTGCTCAGTTGACTCAATCCTGAAAGGTTGAGGGGACGGGCTGTTTTTCCATAGTTATCGAATGCTGTTAATTGACTGTATTCTTTAAAAATATCAGCTTCATGCTGATAAGGGAATGCATCAAAAAAACCCATTCTTTTGGCTACTTCACTGATGATCCACCAATCGGGTTTTCCTTCTCCTGGGGTGGGCAGTAAACGTCGTTGGCGTGATATTCGTCGCTCGGAATTGGTCACGGTACCGGATTTTTCACTCCAGCCTTGAGCGGGCAGTTTAACATGGGCATGGCGCAGGGTATCAGTGTCTGCCATACAGTCAGAAACGACGACTAATGGGCACTCATCAAGAATTTTATTTATTCGTTGGTTGTCTGGCAGGCTGACGGCGGGGTTGGTTGCCATTATCCAAATCGCTTTAATTTCACCCTGCTCGATAGCATCAAACATTGCCATGGCTTTTCGCCCTGGGGCTTGGGCAAGGGTGTCTGTTTGCCAAAATTGGCTAATTAGACGGTGATGGTCTGCATTATTAAAATCCATATGGCTTGCCAGCATATTGGCAAGTCCGCCAACTTCACGCCCTCCCATCGCATTAGGTTGGCCTGTTACTGAAAACGGGGTGCTACCCGGTTGGCCGACGCGTCCTGTGGCAAGGTGGCAGTTAATGATACTGTTGACTTTGTCGGTGCCCGATGTCGATTGATTCACGCCTTGCGAGTATACGGTAACGGTTTTATTGGTTTGGGCAAAGAGCTGATAAAAGTCATTGATTTGTTTTGCTGATAACCCTGTTGCTGCTTGCACTTGATCTAAGGCGGCAAAGTCACCCACGGTAGCCAGTGTGAGGTCAAAGCCTTCGGTGTGGGCTTCTATATATTGTTGGTTGAGGTATCGATGTTTAGTTAGATAGGCCAACAAACCATTGAATAAAGCAACATCACTCCCAGATTTTAATGGTAAGTACAGGTCGGCAATATCACAACTCGCTGTTTTACGTGGGTCAATAACCACGACTTTGGTGTTTTGCTTGGCTTTGGCGGCTTTTAATCGTTGAAATAATACCGGATGACACCAAGCGAGGTTTGAACCTGTCAAGATCACTAACTCAGCTTGCTCAATATCCTCATAACAGCCGGGTACAATATCAGCACCGAATGCTCGCTTATGGCCCGCGACAGACGATGACATGCAGAGCCTTGAATTCGTATCAATATTGCTGCTGCCAATGAATCCCTTCATCAGCTTATTGGCGACATAGTAATCTTCGGTGAGTAATTGCCCTGAGACATAAAAAGCGACTGCTTGCCGACCATGTTGTTCGATGACTTGGTTAAACTGCTCAGCAACGTAATCTAAAGCTTGATCCCACTGGCATGATTCGCCATGTATTGATGGTGTGAGTAGACGGCCCTGATGGCCGACAGTTTCCCCCAATGTGAGCCCTTTAGTGCATAGCTTGCCATAATTTGCAGGGTGCTCAGTATCTCCTCTGATATCAAGCGTGCCTTGGGCGTTCGGCTTGGCTTCTATGCCACAGCCTACGCCACAGTATGCGCAGGTGGTTTTAATCCATTTATCGGTGCTGTCACTCATCGTTATTTACCTCGATGTCAATTTCCTTACTGCTGATAACGGCAATAACCGCGCCAACTATTTATTCGCTGATAAAATGTGATAAAGCAAAGCTAAATTCTTTATTCTTTCTTTTTTGTGGGCGTTTACTCTGGGTATAATACTTTGTGGGTATACCCTGTGGTGTTTTATATCGTATGGCGATATGGATTGGTGCAATGAACGGCATTTTTGCACAAGTTAAGTGCAGTGTATGAATTGCTGGATAAGTAAAACGATGAGAGTAGAAGATAAAATAAAAAATTAAATCACTTTAAAAACAATAATTTGCTTATGTTATGTCACATGCGTAATCGATTTGGCACTGTCTTTGCTGTTCTGAATTCATAGCAATAGCAGCGTACATGGAAAGTACGAGTGAGGATGAAATGTCAAATAAAGCAGAAAAACATGAAAGTGCGATTGTTGATTTACCAGCTCGAGGCCAACTTTCATCGCTAGCCCCTCAATTAACAATCACCCCTTCGTCAGTCTTATTACGCAAGCAGCGAAGTGGCCGAGTAAGCCTTGTTGGTGCTGGGCCAGGTGACCCAATGTTATTAACACTCAAGGCACTAAAAGCGATAGAGCAAGCAGATGTCATCGTATATGACCGACTTGTTAGTGATGATATTTGCGCTTTGTTCCCAGCCACAGCAAAAGCAGTGTATGTCGGTAAAGCAAAAGGGCAGCATAGTGCTAGCCAAGACGAGATAAACCAAATTTTAATTGAATATGCACAAGCAGGCTCATCTGTTTGCCGCTTGAAAGGCGGTGATAGTTTCATTTTTGGTCGAGGCAGCGAAGAAATGTTGGCACTTAAAACGCTGGATATCGACGTGGAGGTTGTCCCGGGGATCACCGCCGCGGCAGGATGTACAACGTATGCCGGTATTCCGTTGACTCACCGTGGTATGTCACAAGGGTGTACGTTTGTGACGGCACACGCTGAGAAAACCCTCGATATAAACTGGCAGGCACTGGCGCAACTTGATCATACCTTGGTGTTTTATATGGGGCTGAGCAAAACGGCGTTGATCACCACGCGTTTGATCTCGGCAGGAATGGCTGCTGATACGCCAGTCGCTTTAATTGAAAATGGATGTTGTCCTGAGCAACGCCTTGTCACGGGTGATTTATCAATGCTCTCGTCATTGGTTGATGAACATCAAGTGAAATCTCCAGCGTTGATAGTGGTTGGTGAGGTTGTATCACTGGCAGAGCAGTTGCAATGGCTGACGGCAATGTCAGTGCAACAACAATCGAAAATGACGGCATAAGCAAAGGAAGGCGCATGATGAGTAAACAACAACATGAAAAATGTTTGTCAGCGAAACAGCGAATAGTCGTCGTCGGCAATGGCATGGTTGGCCACAAATTTATAGAAGATATGTTGGTACATGATAGCGATGGCCAATATCAGATAATTACCTTTTCAGAAGAATCAAGATTGGCCTATGACAGGGTACAGTTAAGTCACTATTTCAGTGGTAAGTCTGCACAGGACTTGGCGCTGACTGATGAGGATTATTACCAGCAGCACGGTATTAATTATGTTTTGAATGAATGTGTTACGCAGGTTGATCACCACAAGAAGCTGGTTGTGACGGCAAGCGGACGTGAAGAGCCTTACGACAAGCTGATTTTAGCTACGGGATCATACCCATTTGTCCCTCCAATACCGGGTAATGACCAAACACATTGCCATGTCTACCGCACTATTGATGATCTCGAAGCGATAGAGGTATCAGGTAACCAAAGCCAAGTTGGTGTGGTAATTGGTGGAGGGCTACTCGGATTGGAAGCGGCAAATGCACTGAAATGCATGGGACTCGAAACCCATGTCGTGGAGTTTGCACCAAGGCTGATGGCGGTGCAACTTGATCAAGGAGGTGGGGCTTTACTTGCTAGGAAAATCGAAGACTTAGGAGTCTCGGTTCACACCGAAAAGGCCACAACAGAAATTGTTGCTGGTGAAAGTTGCCGTTATCGCATGAGCTTTGCTGATGGTACGTCACTTGAAACCGATATGGTGGTCTTTTCTGCAGGGATCCGGCCACAAGATGCATTGGCTCGTCAGTCAGGTATCGAAGTGGGAGAGCGTGGCGGCATTGTTATCGACAACCAATGCCAAACAAGCGTTGAAGATATTTATGCCATTGGCGAGTGTGCATTATGGCAAAACCGAATTTTTGGTTTAGTGGCTCCGGGTTACCAAATGGCAAAAGTCGTGGCACAGCAGTTTTGCCTTGATAAAGCAGAGGGTGGTTTTAAAGGGGCTGATATGAGCACCAAATTAAAACTACTTGGTGTCGACGTTGCTAGTATCGGTGATGCGCAAGGTTCAACGGAAGGTGCGCAGTCTTACACTTTTAGTGACGAAATAGAGCAAGTTTATAAACGTCTTATAATCTCCCCCGAAGGCGATAAAATTATTGGTGCGGTGCTGGTGGGCGATGTTGAAAGTTATGATCAACTACTGCAAATAAAACTAAATGATATGCCGTTGCCTGAGAATCCAGCAGTGCTGATATTGCCACAATTAGCGGGTGAAGACGCGAGCTCAAGCGGTGCGGGTGTTGAGGCACTTCCTGATACTGCCTCGGTATGTTCTTGTTACGATGTGACCAAAGGACAAATCCGAGAGGCTGTTGCCGGTGGTTGCCAGACCATGGCTGATCTGAAATCAGTGACCAAGGCGTCCTCTGGTTGTGGTGGCTGTGCGGCCTTTGCAAAGCAGATCATGGATGCAGAGCTTGCTTCAATGGGAGTGAGTGTCAGCAATCACCTTTGTGAACATTTCGAATATTCGCGTCAGGAGCTGGCTGATATTGTTCGAATTAAACAAATTAAAACCTTTGATGCATTGTTAGATAGCCACGGCACAGGGTTGGGTTGTGATGTGTGTAAGCCAGCAGTTGGTTCGATATTGGCGTCATTCTGGAATGACTACGTGCTAAATGATGCCCACCTTGAGCTGCAAGATACCAATGATATTTATCTCGGCAATATGCAAAAAGATGGTACTTACTCGGTGGTGCCTCGTATTCCCGGCGGTGAAATCACGCCTGATAGCTTGATTGTACTGGGGGAGGTAGCGAAAGAATTTGATTTATACACCAAGATAACAGGTGGTCAACGGGTCGACCTTTTTGGGGCTCAACTGCATGAGTTACCATTGATTTGGTCGAAGTTGGTTGATGCTGGCTTCGAGACAGGCCATGCCTATGGCAAATCGGTCCGTACGGTGAAGTCTTGTGTCGGCAGTACATGGTGTCGATACGGTGTCGCTGACAGTGTTGGCTTCGCGATTGAGCTAGAAAATCGCTACAAAGGGTTACGCGCCCCTCATAAACTCAAGTTTGCGGTGTCGGGCTGTACACGAGAGTGTGCTGAAGCTCAGTCGAAAGACATCGGGGTTATCGCCACTGAAAATGGCTGGAACCTGTATGTTTGCGGTAACGGTGGTATGCGGCCGCGCCATGCTGATTTATTTGCTAGCGATTTAGATTCTGCCACCTTGCTCGCTTATGTTGATCGACTATTGATGTTTTACATTCGTACGGCTGATCGCTTGCAGCGTACATCGGTGTGGCTCGAAAACCTTGAAGGCGGGTTGGACTACCTTAAGCAGGTGGTTATTGACGACAAACTTGGACTGGCAAAAGAGCTAGAAACCGATATGGCTTATAACATTAGCCAGTACCAGTGTGAGTGGCAAACAACCTTGGCCTCTCCTGAAAAACTCAAACGATTTAGCCATTTTATTAATAGCGAATATCCCGATCAGGACTTGGCCTATGAGCTCGAACGTGGTCAGCGGCGCCCTGCAGACATTACCGTTACGAACGGCCAGCGAATCGAAATTGTTGATATTACAGAAAAGTCAGTGTGAGGTAATGATGGAACAGTGGCAAACCGTGTGTCGAAAAGAAGATCTAGTTAAGAATACTGGCGTCTGCGCGTTAGTCGATAATAAGCAGGTGGCTATTTTTTATTGTAAGCGAACAGAGTCGTTGTATGCCGTTGATAATTACGATCCTATTGGTGGCGCCAATGTGCTTTCAAGGGGGATGATCGGCTCATTGGGTGAAGAGACAGTTGTTGCTTCTCCGTTGTACAAACAGCATTTTAGTTTACTCACCGGAAAATGCATTGAAGCGCCAGAGGTGGTTTTAAAAACCTATGCAGTAAGGTGTTTTGATGGAGATGTCCAGCTAAGTCAATAATGATAGTATTTGGTTGTTTGTTATATGAAGCATGGCTTGTGCCATGCTTTTTTATTTCTGATGAATATTCGACTTGTAAATCAGTATGATAGTTAAATAAAAACACATACCACTTTGTGGCTATCTTGCGATTTTGGTCTACTTTGGTGCGTGATTGCATCATTACCAAGCTGTTATCTGTGTTTTACTCGGAATACTCTCAAATTATCACTTTAACTGGTTGTTTTTACGTGTGTTGTTAATGTGGCATGATGAGTGCATTGAACAGGTTAGATTATGATATAAGGATACATAAAATGTCATCAACTGGTTCGTTCAATATTTTTTCATTTAAGGGGAAGATGAAAATTCTTCACCTTAGTTGGTTTGCTTTTTTTATTACTTTTTTCGTTTGGTTTAACTTTGCACCTTTGCTACAAGCGGTAAAGGAGTCACTGGGTCTTACAACGGCTGAAATTAAGACGTTATTAATTCTTAACGTTGCTTTCACGATACCTGCTCGGGTGGTGATAGGCATGCTAACGGATAAATATGGCCCACGTATTGTTTACGCCACCTTACTGGCTATCAGCTCGATACCTTGCTTTGTATTTGCGTTTGCCGACAATTTTGTACAAGCAGCAATTGCACGATTTGCTTTGGGCTTCATTGGGGCAGGCTTTGTTGTTGGTATACGTTTGGTTTCTGAATGGTTTCCCCATAATGAGTTAGGCACTGCTGAAGGTATCTATGGTGGATGGGGTAATTTTGGCTCTGCGGCAGCAGCGTTTACCCTGCCGACAGTCGCACTGATGTTTGGTGGCGAGGATGGTTGGCGATATGCCATGGCAATCACTGGTGTAATGAGTCTTGGCTTTGCCTTTGTCTTTTATGCCAATGTAACCGATACCCCGAAAGGTGCGACCTACTTCAAGCCGAAGAACCTGACCGCGATGGAAGTGACATCAAAAGGTGATTTCTTCTTACTTCTAATCATGAAGCTACCGATGTATGGCGCATTGGCTTTATTGGCTTGGAAACTATCGCCAAGCGGTGTTGGTATGCTTGAAGAGAGTATGGTGGCGGGGATTAATATAGCGCTGGCTGTGGTGTACCTGTATGAAGTCACGCAGGTTTGGAAAGTTAATAAACATGTCTTTGAAAAACCGGTACCAGAAATCCACCGTTATAAATTTAAGCAGGTTGCTGTGTTAAATGTGCTCTATTTTGCGACATTTGGCTCTGAACTAGCGGTTATTTCAATGTTGCCACTGTTCTTCTCAGATACCTTTGAATTAACCCCAGTAATGGCCGGAATGGTTGCTTCTGCCTATGCCTTTATGAACTTGATGTCTCGCCCTGGCGGCGGTTGGATTTCAGATAAGTTTGGTCGAAAACCAACGCTGTTGATTTTAACCGCAGGTTTAGCTGTTGGTTACTTCCTTATGGGGCAGGTAGAGAGTAGTTGGCCGGTTTGGTTGGCTGTACTTGCCGCGATGGCTTGTTCGTTTTTTGTACAGGCAGGGGAAGGTGCCGTTTTTGCAACGGTACCGTTGATTAAGCGCCGTATGACGGGACAGATTGCAGGTATGACAGGGGCATATGGCAATGTTGGAGCAGTTTGTTACCTGACGATTCTCTCATTGGTGGATTACAGCACCTTTTTCTATGTGATAGCGGCTACAGCTGTGGTGGGCTTCATCACCTTATTGATGATGGAAGAGCCTAGAGGGCAAATTGCCGAGGTAAATGATGACGGTAGCGTCACTATGATTGATGTCGCTAAGAGCTAGGCCTGAGTATATGTAGAGAGGGGGGGGAGTTATGTCAGTCACTGAAAGTAAGTTGGCAGCAACGGTGCCTGTTTTGCAGGTACAGATGGGGGGCAAATCTGTTGCTGGTGTTAGGGCGACCAACCAAGATGCATTTGCTGTCAGCATCCCCAAACGGCAGGCGGAGCTGAAACATAAGGGCGTTGTTGCCTGCATTGCTGATGGTGTCAGCTGCAGTGACTATGGTCAGCAGGCGAGCCATACGGCAGTGACTCAGTTTATTGACGACTATTATGCTGCTCCCACTACGTGGGGGGTTAGGCATACTGTTGCCAAAGTACTGAATGCACTCAATCTGTGGTTATTTGCCCATGGCGATCAGCATCAACTCACCCACAATGGTTTGATCACCACATTTTCAGCTGTGGTGATCAAATCGAATACGGCACATATCGCCCATGTTGGTGATAGCCGGATCTACCATTATCGCGCGGGACGTTTTGTTCAAGTAACCCAAGATCACTGTCGGCGGCATATAGGTACTCGCCGCTTTCTTACCCGAGCGTTAGGGATGGATAACCACCTTGAAGTTGATTTCCAGCAGCTTAAGTTAGAGCAGGGAGATTGGTTGTTGATGACTACTGACGGGGTGCATGACTGGTTGTCGGATACCCAACTTGTGGCGGCGATCTCTGGTGGGAAAAATAGGGTAGATCCAGAGCGACTTGCTGAGGATGTGATAGAACAGGCACTGGTAGCAGGTAGTACCGATAATGTGAGCTGTTTATTATTACGGATTGATGACTTGCCAACGATGAGTCTGCAAGAAACCATTACCGATCTGACCAAAAGGGCGATACCTCCTGTTATGGAGGTGGGTAATCGTATTGATCAATACGAAATTATACGTGTGCTTCATAGCGGTACACGTAGTCATGTTTATCTTGCTAGCAGCTTATTTGACGGTAAATCATACGTACTAAAGACACCATCAATAAACTGTGAGGATGATTATCAATATTTACAAGCATTTGTTCGTGAAGGTTGGATTGGTGAGCAAATACAACATTCAAGTGTGATGAAAATACACCCTCATTCAAGGTCATCCTCTTTCTTATATCACGTTTGTGAATATATAGAAGGAAGGACCTTAAGGCAGTGGATGTATGACAACCCAACACCTGAACTAGATAAAGTAAGGGTGATTGTGAGTGAAATTATAAAATCGTTACGAGTGCTTCAGCGAAATGGTATTGTACACCGTGATCTTAAGCCAGAAAATATAATCATTAATGGAAAAAATAAAATAACAATTATTGATTTTGGTGCAGCTCAAGTTGACGGACTTAATGAAATAGGTTCACCAATAAAAGAGGAGTTACCCGTTGGTGATTTGAAATATATATCCCCTGAATGTTTGGCTACCCGAAAAGCGACATTTAAAGCAGATATGTTTTCGCTTGTGGTTATAACCTATGAAATGTTAACTGGGAAGTACCCCTATAATGTATTCCCTGTTGCTGAACCTAAGAAAGGTATTAATAAAAAAATAACGTATACGTCACTGAAGGTATATCGGGATGATTTACCACCTTGGCTTGATCTCGTTGTCCAAAAGGGGTGCCACCCTGAGGATACGCACCGCTATCAGGCTTTTACTGAATTAGAGTTTGAACTTTCTACTCCCTGTGAGAGTCTATTATTAGACGGTGCTAATTTGCCCCTGATAAAAAAAGATCCGGTCTTGTTTTGGAAAGTTATTTGTGTGATTTTAACCGTCATTATTGCAATCCAACTTTATCTGTAGAGTAGATGCTTTTATAAAGTTTATCGTTCGGAATAAAAAGGTCGATATATCTATCCACTGTCTGATTTTATGAAATATTTATATTAATTTATGTTAATTAGTCATGGCCACTTTCATTAATGCATATAACTTATTAATTAACTAAAAATAATTGAGATCATCCTTCCATATATATTCTGATTGTTTTGTGCAATGCAAAATAATGCCTATAAATATAGGCGTCAGCTGAACGTCTATGTCTAGTAAAGTCGATAATAAATGCATGTTTATAGTAATGCGATCATTGGATGATTGAGTTACCTATAAACCAACTATTAGTAGATACTGGAAAAGCAGTGGTTAGCCTTTCCTGCGGGCAGTTGACTTCCTTACAATAATTATGGAAGTTTACAATGAAAAAAATAATACCTTTGTCAGTTGGTGCAGCAACGGTAATGGCTGCCATTACGTCATTTCAGGTAAGTGCACATGGTTGGACCGATTTCCCTAAAGCACGTCAAATGTTTTGTTATGAAGACGGTGGGTATGACTGGCCAACAGATGGTTCTGGGATCCCTAATGCGGCGTGTCGCGCCACATTCCTAGAGTCAGGCACTTACCCATTTGTACAAAAAAATGAATACGCAGCGATTGTCATGAATCACGGTGATGAGAATGCAGTTAAAGCCGTCGTGCCAGATGGCCAACTTTGCTATGGCGCAGACGCTAAGAAAAGTGGTATCGGTGTGGCTTCTGCAGATTGGCAGCGCACAACGTTAAAAGCGGGTGAAACGATCCAAATGAAGTTTTTGGCGACCGCGCCGCATAACCCAAGCTATTGGGAAATCTATTTATCTAAGCCATCTTATAATGCCGCTTACAGCCGTTTAGGTTGGGATGATGTTGAGCTGATTGCCGAGTACGGCAATATAGAAAAGGTACGTATCGGAAGTGATGATTTCTACCTTATGGATATCACCATGCCAGCAGGCCGCACAGGCGAAGCAACGTTATTTACTCGCTGGCAACGAACTGATGGTGGCGGTGAAGGTTTCTATAACTGTAGTGATATTAAATTTGAAGGTGATGCGCCGCCACCTGAATGGAGCGAGTTAGGCTCTTATGTTCAGCAAGGTTTAGTCGCTGATGTCGGCGATCATATCCTGTATCGTATTTTCAATGAAAATGGTTCTGAAATTGTTGAAGAGAAGTTGCCGATAACCGCTCAAAATCAAGATATTCATGCTTGGTCATATGAGCTTGCTCAGCTGATTAATGAGCAACATAAAACAATTACTCAAGTGGGTATTGAGCAGCAGTCAGGAATGATCACTTATGATCAGTCCGATCTCTATGCTAATAAAGTATATGTAACCAACCCTGACTATCGATATGCGCTAGATATACGTGACGGTGATGTTATTGAACCTGCACCAGTTGAAGTTACGGGCCTGAAGTCAGAATATACGCAAGGCAGTGATGGTAAAACATTGATTGATGCGACGGTTAGTTCTGAAGGCCATTACAGCATCAATATGAACTTGCTAGATAGCAATGGTCAACAAGTTACATCAGCAACAGATACTGTTGATAATGGTAATATTGTGCTTAGTGTTCTCACAACACAGCTCGGTAGCTTTACTGTTGAAGTAACAGCTGCTGCTGAAGGCAGCACAGAGCATGAAGTGATAACTGCTCAGTCGATCACCATTAAAGAGTCTTCAGGTGGTGGTGACTATGATTTCGAATACCCAGAAGGGATCGGTAGTTATGTACCCGGTGAAACAGTGGTATTAGGCCGTGATGGTAGCACTTACGAGTGTCGTCCATTCCCTGAGGGTGGTTGGTGTAATATCGATTCAGCTGCTCACTATGAGCCGGGTTTTGGTTCTGCTTGGCAGGATGCTTGGATCAAGCAATAAGTCGTAGCTTAATTTACTAAGACATTGAAAGCGCTGGCATAGTCCAGCGTTTTTTTATGCCTGCCATCTCACACTTCTCAATAGGGTTTATTGTCTAGATGAAACTTAATGTTTCCTCTGGTAGACAATTTAGATACTCAACGTGTTGATTACTTGATCGCGCTCAAATTACTTCTTATCAATGCCGCAGAGAAAAACATAGATTGAGCAAGATCAAATTGCTGCACAAGATAGCAGTGTTAGATCATAGCGAGAAGCAGAAAAGAGACTGATTACAGGTAACCCGTTTGTCATCAAATTTGATAAGAGGGTTAAAGTAATTAGTATTTGATAGATATGGAGAAATTATCATGAGTAGTGCATTTTTTATCCCAACAGTAAACCTAATGGGGGCAGGCTGCCTAACAGAAGCTGTTGATGCTATACAGGCACATGGTTTTAAGAAGGCACTGATTGTAACGGATAAAGTGCTTAGCCAAATTGGTATGGTGAAACAAGTTGCCGATTTGCTTTCTGAGCGAAATGTTGACTCTGTTGTTTTTGATGGGACACAACCAAACCCAACCATAGGTAACGTTGAATCAGGCTTGGCACTGTTGCAAGAAGGTCAGTGCGACTTTGTTATCTCGCTGGGTGGCGGTTCTCCACATGATTGCGCCAAAGGTATTGCGCTAGTCGCTTCAAATGGTGGCAAGATTGCTGATTATGAAGGTGTTGATCAGTCAGCAAAACCTCAGTTGCCGTTGATTGCTATTAACACCACTGCAGGTACTGCATCAGAAATGACGCGTTTTTGTATTATTACCGATGAAGCGCGTCATATTAAAATGGCGATAGTGGACAAAAATACCACGCCGCTAATGTCGGTGAACGATCCAGAATTGATGCTAGCTAAACCGGCATCTCTAACAGCAGCTACAGGTATGGATGCATTGACTCATGCGATTGAAGCTTATGTGTCTACAGCGGCGACGCCGATTACCGATGCGGTGGCAATTAAAGCCATTGAGCTTATTCAGGCTCACCTACGTACGGCAGTTAATGATGGCCAGAACATTGAAGCGCGTGAGCAAATGGCCTATGCCCAGTTTATGGCGGGCATGGCATTTAACAATGCCTCACTCGGTTATGTTCATGCTATGGCACACCAGTTAGGTGGTTTTTATGACTTGCCGCATGGTGTATGTAATGCCGTATTGCTGCCACATGTTCAACGTTACAATGCACAAGTTTGCCCTGAGCGCCTAAGTGATGTGGCAAAGGCCATGGGTGTTAACGTTGAGGGCATGACGCCAGAGCAAGGTGCAGAAGCAGCATTGGAAGCCATTCAGGTACTATCAAAAGACGTTGGTATTCCGGCTGGCTTATCCGAGCTGGGTGCGAAAGCTGAAGATATTACCATTCTTGCTGATAATGCATTAAAAGATGCATGTGGTTTTACCAACCCTAAACAAGCAACGCATGAAGAGATTTCGGGTATTTTTTCTGCTGCGTTGTAATGAAATAGCCTGAGATTGAAAGTAACGTTGGTACATGAATAAGCGGCTTAAATGCCGCTTTTTAATGGTTAGATTGAAGCTGATCGTTTAATTTCTGTTTGGCTTTATGAGTAAAATACAGCAAGCCATTTTTTCCCTGTTGTTTTACTTCGTACATAGCAAAATCAGCTTGCTGTAATAGAGTGGGGATTGTTTGCGCTGTAGTTGGATACTCACTGGCACCAATACTGGCAGAGATAGTGTGCTCCTTACCAGCATAGTAGGCAGGCTGTTTGAATATATTAATTAGTTGTGTGCTAATACACGACTGTTTCCCTACTTTAGGCTGACATAGCTCTATTACAGCAAACTCATCGCCTCCCATGCGAGCAACTTTAAAGTCTCTTCCGTGTAGCTTTGTTAATCGGGTTGCAATTTCTATCAATAAGTCGTCACCCGCTTGATGCCCTAACGTATCATTAATTTGTTTAAAACCATCTAGATCGATAAGGTAAAAAGTAAACGGAGTCTTACTTTCGGTTAGGCTAATTAATTTATTATTGAGCCATAAGCGATTATGTACGCCCGTTAACGAGTCATTCATTGCCAATTTGTGGTGAAGGCGCGAATCGCGATAAAGGATAAAAACAATCATAATGCCAAATAGCAGTGTTGCAATGAATAGGTAGCGAATTAATATTTCCATTTTATCGACGGCGTTAACTTGATTCGCTAATTCGCCACTTGAAAGTCGAAACTTGTGATTAAGAAAGATAACTAAATCGTCGTAATCATGACGAACCGTATTTAAGATTGGCTGTATATTTTGGGTGGTAGGTAAATTTAATAAATCGTTTTCTATGGATTGGATAAAACGATAGTGCTCGATCAACTCTTGTTGTGCACCACTGAAGGAGTGTAAATGGATGATCTCTGAATTAATGAGTATGGTTTTAAACCGACTCCATAGAATTTCATATTGCAACATCATATCGTTATAGTCACTATGTTGCGACTGATAGCTACGTAGCTGATAGTTAAACTCTGCATATTCTTTAGACAGTTGAAGCACATACCAAATAGCTTCGTTTTGGCTTTTAGCAATAATGTTAGATGTGTGCTTTAGCGACCCTATTGCCGCGATAATACTGAACATCAGAAGTGGGATGACGAGAAAAAATACTGCCCTGATAGACTTTTTTTTAGTTAGCATTATTTTAATAATTACTGCTTAGTTTCAATAAATTCTATTTGCCATACCATTTTCCCCAAGTGCTCTGTTTGGGCTAGCTCCGGATAAGCATCAATTGATGCGACTAACCAATAAGGGCCATAATTTCTAACTTTTAGATATTTCCCATTTTTTTTGATGGCTATAAGAGGGTTAAATTCATCAAGATATTGCTGAGAAACATCAACTTGATAATCATTTAATGCTGTTACTGTAATGGTTTTATAGCTCAGGGAATATGTGTTAAGTAAATCTGATAGCAGTACACCTTCAAATTCAGCTGTACCTTCAAACCAAGGCAAACGAGTAGATAGGCTACTTTGCGGCAAAGACTCTAGTTTACTGCGCTCAAGCGTAATCGATATTTTCTCACCAGATGTTGTTGCACCTGACAATGTCAGTGGTGGCGCGTAAGCTAGTGATAATAAGGGAAAAAACAAAAGTGACATTAAAAATGTAACACGTCCTAGTTGTGTTGCCAGCATCTTAAAAGCCTCATTTATTTGTTTTTATATTAGTGTAGTTGTTTATAGAACGACAGCAGTCGAATACGGCTAAAAAAGTCAAGATTTAAGGGGGTAGATCAAAATAAAAGTTGAAAAACCTTGAGGTCGATCCAGTTACTCACTAGAATCGCCCCTTCTTTTGTCATTCTATAAATCGTTTTGCGTTGAATGATACTCATGGCTTACGTCATGTCTGTCAGGGTTTCCCTGTTATTAACAACCCTTGGTTGTATCTATGTCTCTTGAGCTTTGTGATAGAGACTGCCTGAAAACAATCTGTGTTTAACTCAATAATCCAGGAGTGAAAATTGGAAATTTTCAATTTCGTTCTGGACAACTGGGATGTCATTGTCTCTCGTACTGTAGAGCACTTGTCATTGGTTAGCTTAGCTGTTGGCTTAGCGATGCTAACTGGCGTGCCTATTGGTATTGCAATCACCCAGAATCAACGTGCAGCAAATATCGTGCTGTATGTTGCGTCCATTATTATTACGATTCCATCTATCGCATTGTTTGGGATCATGATCCCCGTGCTGTCAATTATCGGCCAAGGGATCGGCTATTTACCTGCAGTTATTGCAGTTTTATTGTATTCGCAGCTACCCATTATTCGTAACACTTATACCGCGATTACTAACGTTGACCCGGCATTACGTGAAGCCGCTCGTGGCATTGGTTTAACCAATATGCAGCGTTTACGCCTTGTTGAAATTCCGCTAGCTATTCCTGTCATTATGGCGGGTGTTCGTATGGCGGTTGTGATGAACATTGGTGTAATGGCCATTGCAACTTATATCGGTGCTGGTGGCTTAGGTACATTCATCGCTCGTGGTATCAGCCAGTCTGATCCGCGTCAGTTGATTGTTGGTGCGGTCACCGTCAGCCTGTTAGCCATTTTTGCTGACACTGTTCTGGCTAAAATCCAGAAGAAATTCACACCGAAAGGCGTCGTTGTTCACGGCTAAAGTATTACGAATTAAGAGGGTGTTTTCATGATCCAACTTGAGAACCTGACAAAAATTTTCGAAACACCACAGGGCGTGGTGACGGCTGCCGACCATATCAATATGGAAGTTCCAACTGGCGAGATCTGTGTATTACTTGGCCCTTCTGGTTGTGGCAAGACAACAACACTAAAAATGATTAACCGTTTGGTGACGCCAACATCGGGCCGAGTTTTGATCAACGGTGAAGATACGACAGGTATCGATACAGTTACGCTGCGCCGTAATATTGGTTATGTTATCCAGCAAATCGGCTTGTTCCCGAACATGACGATTGAAGAAAATATTGCCCTTATCCCGAAACTAATGGGGTGGGACGCAAAACGTTGTACTCAGCGTGCTAAAGATTTGCTCGATATGGTTGCGCTAGATCCGAACGCTTTCATGAAGCGTTACCCGAATGAACTTTCGGGCGGGCAGCAACAGCGTGTGGGTGTGGTACGTGCGCTAGCGGCAGATGCACCAGTCCTTTTGATGGATGAACCTTTTGGTGCTATTGACCCAATCAACCGTGAAGTCATTCAGGAAGAATTCCTGAAAATGAACAAAGAGCTGAAGAAAACCATCATGTTCGTATCACACGATATTGATGAAGCGGTGAAAATGGCGAATAAAATTGCCATTTTCCGCGATGGTCAGCTAGAGCAATATTCAAGCCCCGATCAATTGCTTGCTCACCCTGCAACTGACTTTGTCGCTGACTTTGTGGGTACCGATCGTACCCTTAAGCGCCTACAGCTTTCTACCGCAGGTGAGGTGATGGAAAGCCATGTGCCGACTGTTATGCCAAGCGATAATCTTGAAGTCGCTAAGCAGCGTATGGAAGAGTACGGCCATGGCATGATTGTGATGGTTAACAACCAACATCAGCCTGTGGGTGTGATCACCAAATCTGTTGCGATGAGCCAGCGTGGTTTGTGTAGCGATCACTTTAATGGCTTGCCAATTCTGATGAAGCAAGAACAGGATTTACGTGCAGTCGTTTCGAAAATGTTCGCACATGATATTAGCTGGTTAGCAGTGGTTGATGAGCAGGGTCGCCTGTGTGGTGAAATTTCACAGCGTGGTATTACACACCACCTGGGAGCAAGTTTCCGAACGAAGGGGTAAGGGATGAAGTCGATTAATCTAAGCCCTTACATCAATGCTTTACTGATGCTGACGGTCTTTACACTTGGGGTTTGGGCACAGTCCTCTGGGTTTATTGAACAATTTATCTATTACTGGGATGAAATTGTTTACCTATCTGGTCACCACATCAAGCTAACCCTGATTTCAGGCTCTATTGCGGTGATGATTGGTATTCCGGTCGGGGTGATTTTAAGTCGTCCGTCTTGCCGTAAGATTGCAGATATTGTGATGCAGATTTTTAACGTGGGTACAACAGTACCGACGCTCGCTGTATTAGCACTATCGATGAGCTTTTTAGGTATAGGTGATAAGCCTGCCGTTTTCGCGTTAGCGTTTGCATCGGTTTTACCTATTTTACGTAATACCTATACGGGTTTACTTTCGGTTCCTGCGCACCTTAAAGAGGCGGCAACAGGGATCGGCCTTACACCTTGGCAGCAGCTGATGAAAGTTGAGTTGCCCAATGCGATGTATGTGATCATGGCAGGTGTGCGTACTGCAATTGCGATTAATATCGGTACAGTGCCATTGGCGTTCCAGATTGGTGGTACAGGCTTAGGCGAACTGATTTTTGCGGGTATCGACTTGTATGATACGCCAATGATGCTTGCTGGTGCGATTCCAACCGCAGTGTTAGCACTGATTGCGGATATTCTTCTGGGCATGCTGACTTACTTTGTCGTCAGTAAAGGCGTTAACCCTAATCGTAAGTAAGAGGCAACAATGAAACGCATTATTTCTTTATTGGCTACCGTTGCATTGCTCAGCTCTGCATCAGCCATGGCAGCTGGCAAGCTGGTTGTTGGCGGTAAGGGTTATACCGAGCAGTTGATTATGTCTTCAATGACGGCGCAGTACTTGTCGAATTTGGGTTATGACGTCGATCAGCGTGATGGCATGGGTTCAACTGTTTTACGTACAGCGCAACTAAACGGCCAAATTGATTTGTACTGGGAGTACACCGGTACAGGTTTGGTGACCTTTAATAAGGTGGTTGATAAGCTGACGCCAGCAGAAACTTACCAGCGTGTAAAAGAGCTCGATAAGAAAGTGGGCTTAGTGTGGTTGAACCCATCATTGGCGAATAATACCTACGCACTTGCAATGCGTAAGGATTTTGCCAAAGAAAAGGGCATTGAATCAATTACCGACATGATGGACTGGCTTCGAACCGAAGATGGTCAAGATGCTCAGCTGGCAACGAATATTGAATTCTCGGCTCGCCCAGATGGTTTGAAGTCATTGCTAGAAGCGTATAACTTTACTCTGCCTCGCCATAACTTGCGCAAGATGAATTCAGGGTTAGTTTACCAAGCTCTCTCACAGAACGTTGTTGATATCTCGATGGTGTTTGCGACCGATGGGCGTGTTAAAGCGTTTGATTTTTATGTTCTGAAAGATGACCGTAATCATTTCCCTAATTATGCGTTAACACCTGTTGTACGTCAGGATACGCTAGATAAGCACCCTCAGCTTGCTGAACAGCTTAACGTACTATCTGCGTTAATGGACGATGAAATTATGTCGTCATTAAACGCAACGGTTGATGTTGATGGTGTATCGATTGAGCGTGCCTCTCGTGAATTTTTACAGCAGAATAATTTGTTGTAACAAGAGCCTAAATTAATAAAAGGCCAGCATTCGCTGGCCTTTTTAATGGTAACAAGATGATAAAAAGTGAATTAAAGGTTGGTATCGCACAAATTGCCCCTGTGCTAGGCGATGTTGCAGCGAACCGAGAAAAGCACCTTAGCTATATTAAACAGGCTCATGCACAAGGCGTTGAGCTATTGTTGTTTCCTGAGCTATCACTAACAGGATATAGCTTGAAAGAGCAAACCCTTGAGGTTGCCATGCCAGTGACTGATGTACTGTTTAATGAACTCGCTGCAGTTGCTGGTAATATGGTTGTGAGTGTTGGTTTTGTTGAAGAAGCGGCCGCTGGTGAATTCTATAATGCACAGGCGTTGATTAAGAATGAACAACCGTTGCATGTGCATCGCAAGATAAACCTACCTAACTATGGCGGATTAGAAGAAGCTAAATGGTATAGCAAAGGCCAAGATCTAACGATGTGCGAACCCATTAATGGTTGGCCGATGCATACACTGATTTGCGCGGATCTATGGAACCCAGCGCTGCCTCATCTTGCGATGTTAGATAAGCCTGCAATTATGCTTGCCCCAGTTAATTCAGCAGCCGATATTGTTTCTGATGAGTTTTCAAACCCACAGGGCTGGAAGACAAACACTGATTTCATCTCAATGACCTATGGTGTGCCTTTATTGATGGCCAATAGCTGCGCCCGTGAAGGGAATAGTCAGTTTTGGGGCGGCTCTCGTATTATGGATGCACTTGGCAACTGCGTGGCTGAGGCGGGATCTGAAGAGGTATTAATTACTGCGAATTTGAAGCTGGAAGATACACGGATAGCTCGGTTCCAATTACCAACAATTCGAGATGCAGATTCAAGGTTAATGCTTGATTTGTTAGCGAAGCGAATTGGAAAGTAATGTTAGCGGCTTATATCGCTAGTATGATGCTTCACTTATGACTTTGATAAAGCGGTGATACAAGTGAAATGATGTATCACTAGTATCACCGTGCTTAAAACTGGCTCAGAATTTATAATAATGGGCTAAACATATAAAAGAATTGTTCAATTAATTTATTGGTAATATGCCGCTTTTCCCATTCATCTTTATTCACTAATGACGAATCTTTAATATATTCTTGCTGGAGCCAATTTAATTGTTGGGTAAACTCCGGATTATCAACCGCAAGTGTTACTTCAAAATTAAGCCATAGGCTACGCATATCGAGGTTAACGGTACCAATCAAACAATGGTTCCGATCTATGACAACGGATTTTGTATGCAGTAACCCACCATGAAAACGATGAATATTGACCCCTGCCGTTAATAGCTCAGTAAAGAATGATCGACTTGCCCATTCCACCATAATTGAGTCATTTTTATCAGGAATAATGATATCGACTATCACACCGCGCTCAGCTGCACCTTTCAACGCGTGAAGTAGGTTTTCGCTCGGCACGAAGTAGGGGGTTGTAATAACAACACTTTCTTTCGCTTGATAAATACTCAGTAGCAAGACTTGGTGGATGATTTCATCAGGCATTCCAGGACCTGATGGTATGACTTGAATCATATCGATATTTTCATTGGTGCTCGGCAATGTACACTCAGGTTGGGAAGGTAAGTAACGATCACCCGTTTCTACTTCCCAGTCCCATGCCTGTATACAGTTCATGACTGATACCGTTGGCCCAGTTACTCTTACCATTACATCAACCCATTGACCCACACCCGCATCTGTTTTAAAAAAAGCAGGATCAACGAGGTTCATCGAACCGGTATAACCAATGGTGCTATCGATAACGACAATTTTACGGTGCTGGCGTAAATCCAATCGGCGAAAAAACATCCTTAAGGGGCTTACAGCCAGAGCAGCAGTGATATCAATTCCTGCGTGCCGCATTAGCTTGGGCCAATGCGAGCGGAAAAAACGGGAGCTGCCTGCTGCATCTAATAAGATCTTTACGTTCACACCACGCCTAGCGGCTAGAACAAGCGCTGTTGCAACCTCGTCGGCTAACCCTCCTGGGTGCCAGATATAAAACTCCATATCGATGGAGGACTTAGCCTGGTTGATATCATCAATGAAAGAACGAAGGATCTTTTGTGGGGAGTCTTGTAGTGACAGTGTGTTCCCACTTAATGCTGGAATACCTAAACGGTTTTCACAAAGATCGTTGATTGGCCTAGCGTGCTCGCTCATTAAATGCGGTTGGTGTCCAGAACAGTCATTAAGACGCTGAAACCAGTCTGCAAAGGGTTGGAACATGTCTTTTGAACGTTCTGCTCGTTTTTTTCCGAGATTCAGTTCGCCAAATAACAAATAAGCCATAACACCACCCACAGGAATGATGTAGATAATCATAAGCCAAGCCAATGATACCCCTACGACGCGGCGTTTAAAGACAACACGCATCGTGACCGCAGCAATCATTAGCCAATAGAAGAAAACACCGACCCAGGTAAGTACTTGGTAAAACTGTTCCATTTAAATGATTTTTTTGAGTTTTGTTATTACCTATTCTGCATTGAAACGGTAGGAATACCAGCGAAATAACGCGTAAAGCAGAGAAAGATCATTGAACATCGTAAAGAAATTTATGCTGATATGTATGACATATGTAACAGGAACTTAATGCGAACGTGCAAAAAATAAGCGATGTGATGATAAAAGTGGAAAAAAAGCAGTTAATGATCAAAAAGTATGATCATGGCCTTCACATTCTAATCGCAACCTGTTTTACTTGCTACCTATAGAGCGTCAAAAACACATTTTATAAGTGTACACTAAAGTTTACAAAACATAATTGACGCCTATCTCAAGCACACACAACAGAATATTTTGGAGAGAACGTGGCGAATAGTAATACAACCACAGCACCCCGTGAGAATTGGGGGTCAAGATTAGGCTTCGTAATGGCCGCGGCAGGATCCGCAGTAGGTCTAGGTAACATCTGGAAGTTCCCATACACAGCTGGTGAGAGTGGTGGTGGTGCTTTTGTCTTTATCTATCTATTGTTCGTTATCTTTATCGGTTTCAGCGTTATGCTGACTGAATTTGCCGTGGGCCGTAAAACAGGCCTTTCCGCAGTAGGTGCTTTTAAATCAACGGATCGTCGCTGGTCATTCGTCGGGGTGATTGGTGTTGTCAGCGGCCTGCTTATTATGGGCTTCTATCCGGTCGTTGGTGGCTGGGCAATCGCATACATCTATAAAATTTCGTCTGGTCTATTAAGCACACCTGAAGCAATTGGTGATAGCTTTGGCAGCTTTATCTCTAACCCCGTTCAACCTTTGATGTGGATGGGCTTATACCTTGTATTCAACATTCTTGTTGTAATTAAGGGTATTTCAGGCGGTATCGAGAAAGCAGGTAAAATCCTGATGCCTCTACTGTTTGCTATCCTGATCTTGGTTGCAATCAAAGGCCTTACTCTTCCTGGTGCATCGGCTGGCCTAGAATTCCTATTTAAACCAGATTTTTCTAAAGTAGACAGCAGCGTTGTATTGGCTGCGCTAGGTCAGGCTTTCTTCTCACTAAGTCTAGGTATGGGTTGTATGATCACATACGGTAGCTACCTGAAGAAGAAAGAGAACTTAGTTCAAACGACGGCGATGGTAACAGCGATGGATACTGGTGTTGCGCTGCTTGCCGGTCTAGCGATGTTCCCAGCGATGTTCGCTTTCAACATGGAACCAGCAGCAGGCCCAGGCCTAATCTTCGTTGTCGTTCCTCAGCTATTTGCTGAAATGGGCGGTATTGTTGGTCTGTTACTTGCGCTACTGTTCTTTATTGCACTAAGTGTTGCTGCTCTGACATCTTCAGTTTCTTTACTTGAAGTTGTAGTTTCATACCTGATTGACGAAAAAGGCATGAAACGTCCTACGGCGGTATTCTCTGCAAGTGCGGTAATGGCTGTATTGTGTGTGTTCGCATCACTGTCTCTTGGCGGTACGGGACCACAGTTATTCGATACTGGCGCCTTTGATGTCTTCGATTTGCTGACTGATAAGATCTTCCTAGCCGTGGGCGGTATGTTAGTTTGTATCTTTGCTGGCTGGCGTCTGAGCCGTAGTGAGCTAGAAAAAGAGATCACTAACGACGGTGAAATTAAATTCCCACTGTTTGGCCTATGGTACAACCTAGTTAAATACGTGATTCCTTTCGCTATCGCTATCGTTGCTATTGCAGGTGTGAAAGCCGGTTTTGACAGCGGTAAAGGTGAAATTATGGTGCTGGGCTTGGCGATTATCGGTATCGGCGGATTAATTTCTAAGAAGCTGTAAACCAGTTACAAGCAATACCGTTAAATAGTAAAGCGAGAACCATAAAGGTTCTCGCTTTTTTGTTTTTATACTACGCCCCTCGCTGGCTTTAAAAACAATAATCGGTATACTTCTTGCTCCAAAATCGGAGCCAGATTGTTATGTTCGATATCCTTCATACTCACCCCGACTATCTAGTCATTAATAAGCATCCTAACGTTTCTGTTCATAAAGATGACGGCGATACCATGCTGTTGCAAGAAGTGGCTAACCAGAGTGGGGATGAGCAGCTTTATCTCGTGCATCGTTTAGATAAGATGACCTCTGGTTTGTTGCTACTCGGTCGAAATAAGCAAGCTGCAGCTATATTGTCTGCCAATTTCGCCAATCGTGATGTGGAAAAATATTATGTCGCGATTGGGACTAAAAAACCGAAGAAAAAGCAAGGCATTATTATTGGTGATATGAGCCGTTCACGTCGAAGTAGCTGGAAGTTGGAATCGAGTACAGAAAATCCTGCGGTTACTCAATTTTTCTCGACTGCAGCAGGTAACGGCCGACGATTATTTTTGTGCAAACCCTATACAGGGAAAACGCATCAAATTCGTGTGGCACTAAAAAGTATTGGCTCCGGCATTGCAGGGGACGGTATTTACGGTTGCGAACCTTTAGATCGCGGTTATTTACATGCCTATGCGCTACGTTTTCCATATCAGGGGGAGCTGTGGCAATTTATTTGCGCTCCAACGGCGGGTGAGTTGTGGAGTATTGATGAGACAGTGCAAACTTTGCAGCAATGGTCTGAACCTTGGGCTCTTGATTGGCCAGTAATACCAAGCAAAATAAAAAGGTCGTAAAGTAACCAAATTATGTGGTTTTGATGTGTAGAAATACCCTCTTACATGGCTTATTTAGCTGAAGTGGATATTTAATGACATTAAATCTGGTTTGATTGCCGCTTAATTGACCGATCGCAATTACACTATTGATGAAGATCACATATAATATCGGTCTAGGACCTCCCTAGACCGAGAATCAAAAAATGCGCCTTACCCGCTCTATTTCACTCCGTATGCGACTCAAGAAAAAAAAGAATAAAACTCGCTTTTGGGGGCTGGCATCATTTCGTCGTAATCGACAGATCAATAAAAAACGTACTCTTCGCCAGCGACAAGTACGCATGAATGCAGAGTATGTCGTTCTTGCTCAGTGCCGGCAGCAGGAAGAAGACTTAAAATTCGTCGCTTAAACCTCCTTTCCAAAGACTTAAACTCGAATTAATTTTTGTTGAAACGAGCATCTTGAGGTCTCTGAGTATAGAATAGCGCCCTTATTTCAATTCATGTCGTAGAGTTATGGAAACAAGTGCGCTAACTACCCTAGAACAACACCTGCTTGATGAACTTACTTCCCCGCCGTCTGAAGTACGCCGATTATTTCATGGTCGTGGCCGTTGTTGGCCGGGGCTGGAACAGCTAACGGTTGATTGGCTGACAGGTCAAGTGTTGGTCTCATTATTCAAAGAGCCCTCTGAAGCGTTTCTTGTTGAACTACATCAACGACTGAATTCCATAACAACGACTGATATTTGGCGACAAAGTGGTGCGCAATCGCTGTTGCTCCAACATCGTGATCGTCAAGGCTCACCCATGGAGCTATTGTGGGGTGAAGATCGTGAATACCAAAATGTGGTTGAAAACGGTTTAACCTTCAAGTTGGATTTAGGGCGTAAGCAAAATAACGGATTATTCCTTGATATGCGTTATGGCCGTGATTGGGTAATGGAGCATGCTCAGGGAAAACGCGTTCTTAACTTGTTCGCGTATACTTGCGGTTTTTCAGTCGCGGCAATTGAAGGTGGCGCCGAGCACGTTGTTAACCTTGATATGGCAAAAGCGGCGTTGACGCGTGGCAGAGATAATCATCACCTGAATAACCATGATTTGAAAAAAGTCAGCTTTCTTGGTCATGAGCTATTTAAATCATGGGGTAAAGTTCGAAAGCTTGGTCCTTACGACATGATTATTATCGATCCACCATCTTTCCAGAAAGGTAGCTTTGCCCTAACAAAAGATTACCAAAGAATTCTGCGTCGTTTGCCTGAATTATTGACTGAAAATGGTCAGGTTGTTGCTTGTGTCAACGATCCTTCAGTATCGTCGAACTTTTTAATAGAAGGGATGGCAGCAGAAGCCCCTGAACTCATTTTTGAACAGCGTCTTGAGAATCCACCTGAATTTAAAGACATCGATCCTGAAGGTGGATTGAAAGTGTTGATATTCAATCGTCAGTAGCAGGGTAGCCACTATGTTGTTTGAATTAGCGTAAATTAAAACGCCCAGCTTTGCCGTTGGGCGTTTTGGTATTAGGAAGCACAGAGTGTATTAATTAGCCATTTCAGTGCAGAATTCACTGTGGACAACTTCCTGGGCCATAGTGCGACCACGCATGTCCATGATCACGATGTTATAATTAACGCCTTCATTAACGAGTGGGCTGAGCTCTTCACTATTGCAATAGCTTATAGCGGCATTCTTTGCGGCTTGAGTTGGCGGTGTTTTGCCGCCACCGCCGTATAAGATCGTAATTTCAACCATCTTGTCTCGAGCTTGAGCCTTCATGATTTTATATTCATCAATCATATCGTAAGGCGCACGATTATTAATTGCAGCCGCACGGCTGTCAGCGAGTGCTTTTATTGCATCGTCTTGAGCGTTTGAAGCACAACCTACCATCAGAAGTAGGGTTAAGCATGCCATCGTTTGTTTAAGCATAATGTGTGTCTCTATGGCTGCTATGGCAGCACTTTCTTGAAGGGTTTAACAATAACATTGTCATAAACACCAGCTTCAATATAAGGATCAGCGTCAGCCCAAGCTTGCGCATCTTCTAGGGAATGAAATTCAGCGATAACCGTTGAGCCTGTGAAGCCTGCTTCTCCTGGGTTCTCGCTATCGATAGCTGGCATTGGACCGGCAACGAGCAATCGACCTTGTTCTTGTAATGCTTTTAGGCGCTCAAGGTGTTTGTCGCGAACACTTAAGCGACGTTCTAGGCTGTTTTCAACATCTTGAGAAAAAATGACGTACCACATGAATTGCTATCTCCTTATATGACCAATAGGCAGAAGTTCGAATGACCCAAGCACTTATGGCTGGCGTTAAAAGGTTATCTTAAAGGAAAAAAAAAGCCCTAACTAGTTGTTAGGGCTTTTTTGCGGAACTTTGCACTGTTCTATACGAACGTATTTCTCGTCGGGTCTTATTTTTATACTTTTTTGACTGGACGTGGGCGACCGTCGCTGTCGATAGCAACATAGTTGAATGTTGCATCGCAGACCATAAAGCGGTCTTCGATCGCTTCTTCTTTGACGGGCTTCACCCATACTTCTAGATCGATACTCATCGAGCTATTACCGATCTTGGTACATTCGCCGTAGCAACATACAACATCGCCAACTTTGACGGGCTTTTTAAATGTGATACTTGAAACGGAAACCGTCACGATACGTCCGCCGGAGATCTCTTTAGCGAGGATACCGCCAGCAAGGTCTAATTGAGACATAAGCCAGCCACCAAAAATATCACCGTTGGCATTGGTATCAGCTGGCATTGCAAGAGTGCGAAGCAATAGTTGCCCGCGTGGAATATTATTTTTTGATGTCATGTTACGGCTCTGTACTATTCTGAATCGTCTTTAGGCATATGGTGGTAAATATAGCCGCCAGTCGCAAGGGTGAAAATCAAAGTTAGTGCTAAAAGACCAAATACTTTGAAATTAACCCATACATCGAGCGGTAAGCGGAAAGCAATATAGACATTCACAATGGCACAAACAATAAAAAACAGTGCCCATGCTGTATTTATTCGTCGCCAAGCAAATTCGGGTAAGGTGATTTCTTTCCCTAACATCCCCCTTATCAGTGGCTTACCTATCAATTGACTAATTATGAGGCCAAAAGCAAAAATGGCATAAACAATGGTGACTTTCCACTTAATGAAATTTTCATCATGAAGAAAGATAGTCAACCCGCCAAATACGGCAACCATCAGAAAAGTGATCACCTGCATTTTTTCCACTTTTTTGTATAGAAACCATGTTAAGGCGACTTGCACCGCGGTGGCGACAATAAGCGCTCCTGTTGCAACATAGATATCGTGGGTCTTATACAAAATGAAAAAAAGAACGAGTGGAATAAATTCAATCAGCTGCTTCATGTACTGGGTATCCTGATACTGGTGAGCACTTAGTATACCAAGCGCATATCTTTTTGGGGCGTTTATTGATTCGACGAAGATTAGCCCTAACAGCGCGTATCATCATCTTTGGTAACCCGTAAAAATAAAGGCTGCGTGTCTGCAGCCTTTGCTTGTGGTGTGATTGGTGTTTACCAGTCCCCGATAGGTGCTTTACGCCTTACTATCGTTTGATTGAGGTGTTTCATCGACATTTGTCATATTGTCGACAATAACGGCGCAAGCCGCATCACCCGTGATATTGAGTGCCGTTCGAGTCATATCAAAAATACGGTCAAGTGCAAATAATAGTGGTAAGCCCTCAATCGGTATGCCTGCTGCCAGCAGCACCGCAACCACAAGGAATGATGGGCCGGGTACACCTGCTTGACCCACTGCTCCTAATGTAGAGGTGATAATGATGGCGATGTAGGCACTCATGCTTAGATCAATATTAAATATTTGGGCAAAAAAGATAGCCACGAGCCCATAGTAAATGGCATTACCGCTCATGTTAATGGTTGCGCCAAGCGGTAAGACAAACGATGCCGTTGAGTTTTTAACGCCGAGCTCTTCTTCACACACTTCCATGGTGACAGGCAGGGTTGCCATCGATGAAGCTGTCGATAAGGCGACAGCCTGTGGCTTTTTCATGACCGATAAGAACGTTATTGGTGATGTATTACTAAAAACTTTGATTAAAGCTGGATAGAAGATAAAGCCATAAATCAAAATGGCGATGAGGTATACCATAAAGAGTTTGAATACGACCATTAGCGCATCGAAGCCGAATGAACCAACCGCATCTGCCATCAGGCCGAATACACCAAGTGGCGCAACCTTCATGACCACATTGATCATCCAAACCATGGCATCCACAACGGTATTCACCCCGTTAAGCACAGGGTCGCGACGTTTCTTTTCAATCTTGGATAGTGCAATACCAAAGAACATGCAAAATACAAGGATTTGTATAATGTTGCCCTCGTTCAATGATTGAAAAATATTGGTTGGGATCATCCCCAACAGGGTCGCCCAAAAAGTCGGTAAGTCTCCCTTATTTGCATAAATATTGGAGAACATACCTTCAACACCCGCGAGGTTAACACCGACGCCGGGTTCAAAGATCTCACCTAAAAAGAGAGCTAATGAGACGGCAACAGCGGAGGTTAAGCCAAAAAAGCCCAATGTCGCTAAACCGACTTTTCCTGCGGAGTGGCTACTCCCAAGGCTCGCCGAACCAGAAATGATTGCTACGGCAACAAGTGGAATAACCAGCATCTTTATCAGATGGATAAATATACTGCCGAGAGGTGCAAAGATGCTAGCTGATGGCCCCATCGTTGCCCCAACGAGTGTCCCCACACACATAGCAATAACGACCTGTACGCCGATATTGCCGAACAATCCTTTTTCTTGTAACACCGTTAGATACCTCAGTTTTGCATATTATTAATGTTTGTTTGCAGCTGCATTTTTCTAGTAATTATAAAGCATTCTTGTTTGATTCTGTTGCGAAAGTGTTTTTACATGTAAACAGAATAATTATCAATGTTTGTTTGTTAAACCTGTTATTTCAATGATCAAGGCTAATTTTTGGCTTCAATCGTATAGTTTAGTTAACAAAGTGCTCATGTGTTTTTGAACGTTGTTGGTTAAGCTGTAGAGCTCATGACTAGGCCGAAAAGCAGAAGTACACATAATAATATAGATATGTGTATTTTTAACTAACTTATAAAGTGAAAACAAAATAAGAATGAAACCAATTTATATAACGTAACGTGACAACTATAAATAAAATATTARTGATATTCATTACGGTTGTTTCTAACTGCTCATGTCTATGTCTAGATAATTAGTCGAATTTTATTTCGCGTTTAGTATCCAATCATCTTTAATAGTAGTCACGATGTTTTCTGTTGCGATTAATTAACCTAGCCCTTTAGGGTTAAGTTTGTTGGGTGATTAGTGGTTGTAATTTAAATAAATTGTTTTTTTGTTTTTTATTAAGCTGGGTAAATGTTTCTTTATTTATTGCGGGGTATATTTAATCATTTCACATCAATGGTTTAAGTGTTTAAAGGTGTAAATTTCATTTCGATGGTTAGGTTTTAAGTAACGCTTATCACCTCGATAAGAGTTAATTAATTGTCTGTAATGAATGCTCTCCCTATAATTCACCGCATGCCAAAACGGAACCGGGTAATAAACGTGAATTACTTTTCTATTTATAGTTTTGTTTGATTTCTCGGTGTTATAACTGTTCAGGCTGAAATTATCGCCGTAGATTTAATATCTAGCGCGATGGTTAAATTATAAAAATAACTCGCAATAATTAACCTTCCTATTGCTTAGGGCGGGTGCCATTGGACGGCAAAATACCAAGTCATTAATTAATATTTTATTTATAGGTTTAAAAAATGAAAAAGTCTCTTATTACTCTGTCATTATTAGCAGCGATGGGTTCAACTACAGCAATGGCTAGTTCAAATATTGGTACAGGTGATTTTAATGGTCATGATGTCGTCATTGGTGAGATTGCGAAAAATGATGATGGCTCTATAATCGCAGCAGATATCAGTGTTGATGGTACTCAACATCGAATTATGAAACAGAATGATAGCTGGACTGTTTCAAATGAAAATGGCTTAGGGCAAGAGCTAAAAGTTGATGAAAGCGGGAATATTACAATTGATGGCAAGGACTCTGGTAATGTATCTGACTATAACAAACCTCGCCCAGTACTTCCGCCAAAAGCTGATGAGTCTCTTCCTATGGAGCCAGAAGCGAGTAACCCGATAGAAGCAGTACCAACACACCCGATTGAAGATCCTGAATTTTCAAACCCAATCGAACCAGAGCCAGAGCACCCAATTGAAGATGGAAAGCCTGGTCAGGGGCCTGAAGGTGAACCATCAAACCCAGATCGTCCTAATGGTGAAACCGAAGACCGTATCCAAGGTAAGATCAATGACCGTATCGATGCCGTTGATGGTGCACTAGATCAAGGCCGTACATCAATCTCTGATAATACCGCAGCAATTAACGATTTACGTACTGATTTTGAAGATTTTGCCGACGAGACCAATAAGCGCTTTAATGAGCTTGATGATCGTATGGATGGTGTGGTTGCGTCTATGCATGCAATCACTAACGCCCGTCCAATGGTCTCAAACCCTGGTGACTTTGCTATGGGTGCGGGTGTTGGTTTCGCTGGTTCGAAAGAAGCGATTGCGATTGGTGGTGCATACGCAATTAATGAGAATTGGGCTGCATCTGCAACGATGAACTATGAAAGCTCAACTCGCCACAGTTCAAGCCAAGTATCTGGCGGTGCGGGTGTGCAATACAGATTTTAATGCCCTGGTAAGTAAAAAAACATAAGCACATGGTAGTATTTAGGGAATTTCCCAAGGGAGGCTGTAATCGCCTCCCTTTTTTTGTTTATTAATGAATGTCTGGCAAAAAAAACACCCTCAGCATAAGGCAAGAGGGTATCTAGAATCGCTTAGTCCGTTAGTAGATTATGAAAGACGGGTTGCCGCTTTCATATCACTGATGAACTTGTGCATGTTAGTTAGCATTGCATCGTTGTCACCTAGGCTGTTTTCAATCACTTTCACGACAGCAGAGCCAGAGATAGCACCTGCAGCACCGGCTTCAATGGCTTCTTTTACTTGTGCTGGTTCTGAGATACCAAAACCAAGCAGAGCGGGTGGTGCATCGTTAGCTTTTAAGCTGTCTAGCAGGTGATTAATTGGCATACCTGCTTTGGTTTCAGCACCTGTAACGCCAGCACGAGATAGCAGGTAGGTATAACCACTACCATATTGAGACACGGTTTTTAGTGTTGATTCATCCGCATTCGGCGGTGCAATGAAAATAGGGTGGATACCGTATTTTTCTGCCGCAGCACGGAATTCAGCAGATTCTTTAACGGGTACATCTGCGATGAGTACCGAATCAACGCCCGCTTCAGCACATTTTTGATAGAAGGTTTCAATACCGTTAGCAAAGACAAGGTTGGCATACATTAGCAAGCCAATTGGCATATCAGGGTACTTAGCTCGGATTGTCGCTAACATATCAAAGCAGACTGAAGGTGTAGTACCTGCTTCTAGTGCTCGAATGGTCGCGCCTTGAATGGTTGGGCCATCGGCAAGGGGATCAGAAAATGGAATGCCTAATTCTAGTGCATCAGCGCCAGCTTCAACTAATGTTTCAATGATCTTTAGTGATTGCTCAGGGTCTGGATCACCGATAGTAACAAAAGGAACAAATGCACCTTCGTTTTTTGCCGCTAGACGGTCAAACTGTGCTTGATAACGATTCATTACAATGCTCCTTTTGCTTCTAGAATGTCGTGAACAGTGAAGATATCTTTATCACCACGGCCTGACAGGTTCACAACCAATAGCTGTTCTTTCTCTGGATTTTCTTCAATCATTTTCAGTGCATGCGCCAAGGCATGAGCTGACTCCAATGCTGGAATAATACCTTCGTTACGCGCCAATGACTGGAAGGCATCCAGAGCTTCGTCATCTGTTACTGCGACATATTCGGCACGGCCAATGGCATTCAAATGAGCATGCTGAGGGCCAACTGATGGGAAGTCTAAGCCAGCTGAAATTGAGTAAGACTCTTCAACCTGGCCGTCTTCGTCTTGCATCAATGGTGCTTTCATACCAAAGAAGATACCAAGCTTACCGTGCTTAAGTGGTGCGCCGTGCATATCGGTATCTAAGCCTTTACCAGCAGGTTCAACACCAATTAGGCCGACAGGTGTTTCGTCGATGAAATCAGAGAACATGCCAATGGCGTTTGAGCCACCACCCACGCAGGCAATAACAGCATCAGGCAGGCGACCTTCTTTTTGAAGGATCTGCGCTTTTGTTTCTTCACCAATGATGTGCTGGAACTCACGCACGATAGTTGGGAATGGGTGAGGGCCAGCAGCGGTACCTAGTAGGTAATGTGCTTTATCGTAAGTTGCAGACCAGTCACGCATTGCTTCATTACACGCATCTTTTAGGGTTGAAGATCCAGAGTGGACCGGAATAACCTCAGCGCCCATCAGCTTCATACGGAAGACGTTCGGGCTTTGACGTTCAATGTCTTTTGCACCCATGTATACGCGACATTTTAACCCCAGCAGTGCGCAGGCCAGTGCCGTTGCAACACCATGTTGGCCAGCACCGGTTTCAGCAATGATTTCATGCTTGCCCATTCGTTTGGCAAGTAGTGCTTGACCTAGTACCTGATTGGTTTTGTGTGCACCACCGTGAAGTAAATCTTCACGCTTTAGGTACAACTTGGTTTTGGTACCTTTCGTTAGGTTCTGGCATAACGTTAAAGCGGTTGGACGGCCTGCGTATTCTTTTAGCAGAGTTAGGAACTCTTCCTGAAAACTTGGGTCTTGTTGGGCTTCAACGAAAGCTGCTTCTAGTTGATCCAGTGCTGGTACAAGAATTTGAGGGACGTATTGACCACCAAACTCGCCAAAATAGGCATTTAACTTGCTCATTGTGTTCTTTCCTTAATACTTTCTGATAGCCGCGAATGCCGCTTTCAATTTTGATGGGTCTTTTTTACCGGGCTCGCTTTCTACGCCTGAATTTAAATCAAGGCCTCGGCAGCCGATATTGGCCGCTTCATTGGCGTTTTCTGGGGTTAGGCCGCCAGCTAACATGATTGATTGCTTATCCGCACTTGGGATCAGGCTCCAATCAAAAGCGATGCCTGTACCACCGGACTGCTGGCCTACTTGAGTGTCAAGCAGGTGCTTATCAATATGCCCCCACTGGGCGAAACTTGGTGCAGTGTTAGCAACACCGTGAGCCTTCCAAATTTCGCAGCCAGCAGGCAGCCGTGTTTTCAGCGTCAGTGCAAATTCAGGGCTTTCATCGCCATGAAGCTGTACCGCAGCAAGAGACAGTAAGTTGGCTGTTTCGGCAACGGTGTCCAACTCGGCATTTTGGAATACACCAACATACTTCAGCGGAGCGCCACTCATTACCAAGCGTGCTTGTTCAAGGTCAACACAGCGTGGAGACTTAGCTACAAAAATCAAGCCGCCGTATATGGCGCCATTTTGGTATACCGAGGCTGCATCTTCCGGACGAGTTAAGCCGCAGACTTTGTTTTCACCGAGTATCACGCGGCGAACAGCCAGCTCAATGTTGTCTTCAGACATGATTGAGCTACCAATCAAAAAGCCGTTGGCATAGCTTGAAAGGTCACGCACTTGCTGGTGGTTGTATATGCCTGATTCAGAGATCACGATGGTATCTGCTGATAAACGTGGTGCCAGCTCTTTAGTACGATTCAGGTCGATACTTAGATCGCGCAGGTTGCGGTTATTAATGCCGACAACTTTCGCTTTTAGGGCTATCGCACGCTCTAGTTCTTCTTCGTTGCTGACTTCGGTCAAAATACCCAAATCAAGCGATTGAGCGACAGCTGCTAGCTCAAGGTATTCATCGTCGTTGAGAACCGAAAGCATCAGCAAAATGGCATCTGCCTGGTAATGACGAGCCAAGTAAACCTGATAAGTATCAATCATGAAGTCTTTGCAAAGAACGGGCTGCTTAACTTGACCTCGAACTTGAGGTAGGAAATCAAAGTTTCCTTGGAAGTACTTCTCGTCAGTCAGGACTGAAATGGCATTGGCATGGTCGTTATAAACCTGAGCGATGTAATCCAAATCGAAATCATCACGGATCAAGCCCTTAGATGGTGAGGCTTTTTTACATTCAAGAATGAAAGCGGCGTTATCACCAGAGAGTGCTTGATAGAAGTCACGATCAGAAGGCGTTAGGTCATCTTTGAACGTTTCAAGCGGCTGCTGCTGCTTGCGTTCTGTCACCCAAATACGCTTGTCGTCGACAATTTTAGCTAGAACAGTTTCCATGATTACCCTCGTGCAGCCAGTTGACCAACAAGCTCGTAAGCTTTGCCAGATTGCATCACATCAACGGCTTTTTGTGTGTTTGCTTTTAGATCTTCGTAACCAAATAGGCGAAGGAGTAATGCGACATTTACTGCGACAGCGCCCACTTGAGCTTCCGTCCCTTTGCCTGTCAAAATATCAGTAATGATCTGTCGGTTTTCTTCTGGCTCGCCACCTTTAATTGCTTCCAGTGGGTGAGTGTTCAGGCCAAAATCAGCCGGCGTCAGAGTGTACTCTTTGATTTCACCGTCAATGATTTCAGCGACGGTGGTTTCACCGTGAATCGCCACTTCATCTAGGCCGCTACCGTGTACAACCGCCGCACGCTTCATACCCATTGTTGCCATGGTTTCGGCAATTGGACGAACCAATGATTTGTCATACACACCCATTAGTTCGATGTTTGGACGTGCAGGGTTAATTAGAGGTCCAAGTACATTGAAGATAGTGCGGGTTTTGAGGGTTTGACGCACAGGCATCGCATGGCGGACACCGCCGTGGTACTCCGGTGCGAAGAGGAAGCAAACCCCAAGGTCGTCAAGCGCTTCACGTGCCGTTTCTGGCTTCATTGCCAAGTTGATGCCGAATTTATCCAATAGATCAGAAGAGCCAGATTTACTGGAAACACCACGGTTGCCGTGCTTGGCGACTTTGATGCCACATGCTGCGGCGACAAATGCTGCCGTGGTTGAAATATTAATGGTATTGGCGCCATCGCCACCTGTCCCGACAATATCAGCAAAATCATAGTCTGGGCTTGGGAACGGGTTGGCATTGGCTAATAGCGCTTTTGCCGCACCAGCGATTTCTGCCGGTGTTTCACCTTTGATTTTCAGCGCGGTGAGTACCGCAGAAAGCAAAATCGGTTCAACGTCACCTTTGATGATTGCATCAAACAGGGTCTGGCTTTCGTCTTGTGTTAAAGCCTGTTGGTCATACAGTTTATCTGCAATAGTATAAATGGTCGCGTCCATAATCTTTTCCCTAAAATTTGTTGCTATCAGGCTTGAGTCGTTGATGCTGGGGTGGTCATTACCCAGTTTAAGGTGTTGGTGAGCAGCTGTGCCCCTTGGGTCGTTAAAATCGACTCAGGGTGGAACTGATAGCCACAAACACGATCCTCGTCATTGGTTACAGCCATAACCAACTCATCGACATCAGCGATGACTTGTAGGCTTGACGGTACTTCCTTCGCAACTAATGAGTGATAGCGAGCAATTGATAATGGGCTAGGCAAATCACCAAATACGGTGTGGCCGTTATGATTCATCATTGCCGATTTACCGTGCACGATATCGCCAGCACCAGCCACTTTTCCGCCGTAGGCTTCAACAATGGCTTGGTGCCCAAGGCAAATACCTATCATTGGTACTTTTCCTCGAACCCGCTTGATGAGCTCTGGCATACAGCCTGCATCTGCAGGTGCACCGGGTCCCGGTGAAAGTACCAGTACAGGGTTGTTTTTTTCTGCTAGCGCTTGTTCCATCTGTTCGACCGTTAGGCTGTTACGGTAAATAGTGACCGGAAAGCCTAGCGAGCGGAACTGATCAACCAAGTTATAGGTAAAGGAGTCAAAGTTATCGAGTAGGACAATGTGTGCGTTGTTCATTTCTTTGCTCCCTTAATGCGCATTGGCTGAGTTTGGCACTGTGTGTGCTTTGCGGATTGCGGTAATTACGGCTTGCGCTTTACCTCGGGTCTCATCGGCTTCTGCCTGAGGTACAGAATCGTATACCACGCCTGCACCTGCTTGCACGCTGGCTACACCATTTTCGACATAGGCAGAGCGGATCACTATACAGGTATCCATATCACCATGCCCTGTTAGGTAGCCAACGGCTCCACCATAACTGCCACGGCGACGTTGTTCAACATCGCGGATTAACTGCATTGCGCGGATCTTCGGGGCGCCAGTTAATGTGCCCATATTCATACATGCCTGATAGGCATGCAGGGCATCTAAATCACCACGTAACTGACCAACCACGCGAGAAACAAGGTGCATAACATGGCTGTAGCGGTCAACTTGTAGCAAGTCAGCGACATAGCGAGTCCCTGGTTCGCTGATACGCGCAACATCGTTACGAGCCAAATCAACCAGCATCATGTGCTCGGCATTTTCTTTCATGTCGCTGCGTAGCTCAAGTTCAATGCGGCCATCAAGGTCAAGGTTGATTGAACCGTCCGCATTTTTACCGCGATGGCGTGTGCCTGCAATCGGATAAATTTCAATTTGGTTGCTTTCGGTACAGTATTTCAATGCACTTTCAGGTGATGCGCCAAACAGGGTGAAATCGGCATCCTGCAGGTAGAACATGTATGGACTTGGATTGCCGATCTTCAGCTCTTTATAGGCCACTAAAGGAGATGGGCATGGCAGCGTGAATTGGCGTGATGGTACCACTTGGAATACGTTACCGCTGACAACGTGTTTTTTAAGATCGAGCACCTGTTGGCAGAAGTCTTCATCGCTTACGCTTACCTGTGGCTCACAAGTATCGAGTAGCTCTGCTGCTGGCAATGGCTTAGGCTCAAGACAGGCTTCTTTAATGTGTTGCAGGCGGCGGCTTAATTCGAAGTAGCTGGCTGTGTATTCATCACCACCAAACAGTGTTGCTTGTAGCTTTCCTTTACGACGCTGGTGGTCGATAACCAATAAGGTTTCAGCGATATAGAAAAGGTAATCTGGACAACGATTATCTTGAGTCACGTTAGGTAGTGGTTCAAAACTGTCTACCACGTCATAGGCGAACAGACCGCCTAAAAAAAGTGCATCGCGTGGATGTCCTGCAATATCAAAGGCATGCTGGATCAAACGTAGTGCATCAAACGAAGAGGTTTGACGTAGGCGACTGTCTTCGTCAAGCGCACGTTCTGCTGATGGAAAATCCAAAACAAGGCATTTAGCTTCACGAGAAACCTGAATGTCTGTCGGCATTTTACCTTCAAGGGTCTGTAGTACATTTAGGCCGTTGTCGGTCAATGCTTCAAGGCGTACTTGTTTGCCACGGCATACAATGCGCACAGCAGCATCGACGAGCATCAGGCTTTTTAGATCTTGTTTAGAGTCGACTTCGGCTGACTCTAGCAATAAGTTGTGTGGTCGGTCGCCACAGACGGAGTAATACAACTCCGTCGGGTCCGCAACATAAGGAACATCAAGGCTTAGCAATTCTAGCTCGCCTGCTCCTAGTGGGGTAGTGTTCACAGCGTTCTCCCTGCCGCTTCTACAAACGGTTTTAACTCTTGCATCAACTGCTCAAACATTGGACCGGTTAGTGCTTGGTGACCATCCGATAAGGCTTCACACGGGTTAAGGTGCGATTCGACAATGATACCATCTGCACCAACGGCTGCAGCTGCTCGTGAAAGTGGGATCACTAATTCACGAACGCCTGTGCCATGGCTTGGATCAACGACCACTGGTAGGTGAGTACGTTGCTTCAAATATGCGACGGCATTTAAGTCCAATGTATTACGTGTTGCTGTTTCAAAGGTGCGGATACCACGCTCACAGAGAATAATATTTGGATTTCCTGCATCGTAGATATATTCCGCCGCTAGTAACAGCTCCTCGATAGTGGCTGAAAGTCCACGTTTGAGCAAGACTGGTTTCTTACTTTCTCCCACGGCTTTGAGCAAGGCGTAGTTTTGCATATTACGTGCGCCAATTTGTAGACAGTCAACATATTCACACATTGAATCCATTTGGCTGACTTCCATGACTTCTGAGACAGTTGGAATACCAAGTTGCTGATTTGCTTTTTGTAACAATTTCAAGCCTTCAACGCCCATGCCTTGGAAGTCATATGGGCTAGTGCGTGGCTTATAAGCGCCGCCACGTAGTGCAACAGCACCGTGTTTTTTAACAACTTCAGCCACTGACAGTAGTTGCTCCTCAGATTCAACCGAACAAGGACCTGCAATAACGGCAAATTTGTTACCGCCAACAGAGGCATTACCGAATCGAACAACAGTATCGTGAGCTTGTACTTCACGGCTCACCATTTTGTATTTGGTAAGAATAGGTTTAACTGTCTCCACGCATGGATAAGCATCAAGATGGAGCTGGTTAAGTACACGTTCATCCCCAAGGGCACCAAGCACAATACGTTCAACACCAGGCATGTAGAGTGGTTTAAGGCCTGCTGTTTCAATGCGAGCCAGAATTTCTTTTGCTTGTGCTTCAGTTGCATTTGGCTTAAGTACGATAATCATAATCTGTTCCTTTCTTGTCCATGCGTTGGTCTTTTTTCTGAGCAATGCATCGTGCTGAATTTGTCTAATTATTCGAAAAATAAATTGTAAAATTAATCGGTTACTTGAATTTGGGTATAAAAAAACCCGCACAGTGGCGGGTTTGTGTTGTTTGGCTGTAGGTACAGCAAATCACACCACCCGCGTCGGGAAGTGCCACCACCAAGAGAATAAAGCGCAGAGCTGATGCTGAATTTGCTGTAACATGTAAATATCCTGTAACGTGATTACGTAATGGTATTTAGTAATTGCGTACTAGTAAACTAGTTCACGAACTCAAAGTCAAGAATTAAATTTATGTTGTTTGATTTACATAGCCACACGACAGCGTCAGATGGTCGATTGTCTCCAGAAGAGCTGGTTGCTCGCGCTGTCGAGCGTCGAGTCGATATTTTGGCCATTACCGATCATGATACGGTTGCTGGCCTTGGTGCTGCCGAGCAAGAGATAGCGGCAAGGGATTTACCGATCACGCTTATCAAAGGTATTGAAATATCAACACTTTGGAGAAACTTTGATATTCACGTTGTTGGATTGAACATCGATCCTGAACATCCGGCAATGGTACAATTAATTGCAGAGCAACTTGCGCGTCGAGAAGGTCGTGCTCAACGCATTGCTGAGCGTTTAGAAAAGAACCGCATGCCCGGTGCATATGAAGGCGCTAAAGCACTTGCTAATGGCGCGACTTTAACGCGTTCACATTTTGCTCAATGGATCGTCGAGCAAGGCTACGCTAAGAATATGCAGGCAGTGTTTAAGAAGTTTTTGACCCGTAATAACCCAGGCTATGTTCCACCCGATTGGTGCTCTATTGCTGAGGCGGTCGAAGCGATACATTTAGCCGGTGGGCAAGCTGTGCTCGCGCACCCAGGGCGCTACGGTATGACGGCGAAGTGGATAAAACGTTTACTTACATCGTTTGTTGAAGCAAATGGCGATGCAATGGAAGTGTCACTACCGCAACAATCGCCTCAAGAAAGGCGCTTGCTGGGGGATTATGCTATAGATTATCAATTACTTGCTTCACAAGGCTCTGACTTTCATTATGCCTCTCCATGGACCGAACTGGGACGTAACCTATGGTTACCAAAAGGTGTGACTGAGGTCTGGCAGAATTGGAACGTTGAGAAAAAACGCATTGAAGGGGAAGTTGTGAATATATCGGAAGAATAATCGTTTCACCGATATCACTTCCATTGGAGGATAAATGAGTCAGTATTTTTATGTTCACCCAGAAACACCGCAGGTTAGGCTAATTAATCAGGCTGTAGCGATTATCCGTGATGGCGGGGTGATCGTTTACCCGACAGATTCTGGTTATGCACTAGGTTGTCAGTTAGAAAATAAAGCGGCATTAGAGCGTATTTGTCAGATCCGTCGCCTTGATGATAAGCATAATTTCACTTTGCTATGCCGTGATCTATCGGAGCTGTCGCTGTATGCCCGTGTTGATAACACCGCCTTTAGATTATTGCGTAACAATACACCGGGCGCTTATACGTTCATCTTCAAGGGGACAAAAGAAGTTCCTCGCCGCTTGATGAATCCAAAACGTAAAACCATTGGTATTCGTGTTCCTGACAATGCTATCGCGTTAGCATTACTTGATGCTTTAGGTGAGCCAATGATGTCAACATCATTGATATTACCAAAGAGTGATATTGCAGAAGCCGATCCTGAAGATATTCGCGATAAACTTGAGCACGCTGTTGATTTGATTATTAACGGTGGTTATTTAGGCGAGCAGCCAACAACCGTGATTGATTTTAGCAATGATGAAATGGTCATTGCGCGAGTAGGCGCTGGTGACCCATCACCCTTTGAATAATTCTATTTGCCATTAGTTGTATGCCAAAGGCGGGAATTTAGTGATTATCTGGTGTTGTTTCGCCTTTTAGGTGGTAAGTACGCTAAGCTTTTGGCATAATCCGCGGTCGCTTTAAGATGGCTTAAAGTGTGATGATGTTTCGACGCCTGTGAAGGCGACAAAGGTTTGTCTGATGAGTGAAAAATTACAAAAGTTATTGGCACGTTCAGGTCAGGGGTCTCGTCGTGAGATCGAATTAATGATCCAAAACGGCCGTGTAAGTATTGACGGCAAAGTGGCTAAGCTAGGGGATCGTCTTGACGACCTAAGCGTAACACTGCGTATTGATGGTCATAAAATTGACTTGGTAGCATCTTCTGATGAAGTCTGTCGTGTACTGGCTTATAACAAACCAGAAGGCGAACTGTGTACCCGTCACGATCCTGAAGGTCGTCGTACTGTATTCGATCGTCTACCGCGCCTTAATGGAGGCCGTTGGGTTTCTGTTGGTCGTCTAGATGCAAATACCGCTGGTCTATTGCTATTTACTACTGATGGTGAGCTAGCAAACCGTCTAATGCACCCAAGTCGTACTGTTGAGCGTGAATACATGGTACGTGTATTCGGTGAAGTAACAGAAGACATGGTTCGCAACCTTGTTAAGGGTGTGAAGCTAGAAGATGGTATGGCACGTTTTGAAGACGTGGTATACGCTGGTGGCGAAGGTATGAACCATACTTTCTACGTTGTCTTAACGGAAGGTCGTAACCGTGAGGTTCGTCGTCTGTGGGATTCACAAGGCGTAACAGTAAGTCGACTAAAACGTGTTCGTTACGGTGACATCTTCTTAACCAAAGACTTGCCTCGCGGCGGTTGGATGGAGCTTGAACTGAAGGACGTAAACTACCTTCGTGAAGCGGTTGAGCTTGAGCACGAAACGAAAACTGAACTGACAGTTGAAGGCCAGAAGCGTAAGCGTGGTGTTCGTCAGATCCGTCGTGCTGTTCGTCGTCATGAAGAACGTGTGACAGATGAAGCTGGCAGTAAGCGTGGTCGTCGTGGTGGTCGTCAACAAGATACCCGTCGTTCTTCTACGCGTAATAACGAAGCTGAAAGTACAACAACTGGTTCAGGTCGTCGCAAAAAACCGTCAGGTAATGCTACGAACCGTCGTAACCCGCTGAAGAACAAACCTGCTAAGCCACGTACACGTAAGTAATTACAGAATGTGAAGCAGTTTTAGTTTCTATGAATAGTTAAAAAGCAGCCTGATGGCTGCTTTTTTTATGTCAAGACGTCACTGAATGAGGCGATTAGCTAGCAGAATCTGGCTTGCGCTTTGGTTGAGCATCAATGCATTGGCCGTTGACATCTTTGCTTGCTGGCCCCATTAAATAGAGGTAAAGCGGCATAATGTCTTCCGGTGTCTTCAGTAGGTTTGCATCTTCTGCGGGGAAAGCCTTTGCACGCATCCCGGTACGAGTACCGCCTGGGTTAATCGCATTGACACGCACTGCAGTGTTGCTCATTTCATCGGCAACGATTTGCATCATACCTTCAGTCGCAAACTTAGACATTGAATAAGCCCCCCAGAAAGAGCGCCCCTCATGACCCACCGTTGAAGAGGTGAAGATGATGCGCCCATCCGGTGATCTTTTCACCAGCGGCATAATTGCTTGAGTCATCAAGAACTGGGCTTTGACATTCACTTGCATGACTTCATCAAAAGTATCTTCACCTAATTGATCAAACGGGCTGAGTACTCCGAGTAGTCCCGCATTGTGCAGAACACCGTCAAGGCGACCAAATTGGCCTTCAATGGTTTCAACCATATCGAGATAGTTTTGCTTGGTTGCCCCCATTAAATCCATAGGGATAATCGCAGGCTGTTTGTATCCCAACGATTCAATTTCATCATACACAGTTTCAAGCTTCGCCACGGTGCGGCCAAGCAAAATAACAGTTGCCCCGTGGGCGGCATAGCTGATAGCTGCCTGACGGCCAATTCCTTCACCCGCGCCAGTCACTAAGATGACACGATCTTTCAGAGAGTTGTCAGCAATTTGATATTCCACGTATAACTTCCTTATTGGTTTTTTCGTCTGCCCCTAGTATACCCAACTCCCCTTCATTTTCTTGCTTGAAGCTGAATTTATTGAACTGGAAAGGAGATTAGTTTCGACGATCAGGTAGATTGGCGTAGCAGGATTGGTGACAACTTGGTTACAATGTAAAAACGCCAATAGATGAGGACTCAACATTGGATTTTTTGTTTGATTATGGGCTGTTCCTAGCCAAAATTGCCACGGTGGTGATTGCGATTGCTAGTATTCTTATTATTGCTAAAGGCTTAAAGGGTCATCATAGCGCCAAAGGCGAACTAGAAGTTACCGACTTAAGTGAGCAGTATAAAAATACAGTACATCAATTAGAGTCTCACTTGTTTGATAAACCGTTGCTTAAAGCACGTGATAAAGCAGACAAGAAAGCAGAAAAAGAAAAGCATAAACTGCGTCAGAATGAAGTAAAGAAAGCGGCGAAAGAAGGCGATTTATCCCATTCTCGCGATCCGCGCTTATTTGTCTTAGATTTTCACGGTAGTCTTGATGCGCGTGAAGTGAATTCATTGCGTGAAGAGGTGACAGCTATCCTTGCCGTTGCGATGGAAGGTGATGAAGTATTGCTACGCTTGGAAACGGGCGGTGGCATGGTTCACGGCTATGGCTTAGCATCATCACAGCTTGACCGTTTGAAAACTGCAGGGGTTAGTCTTACCATTTCAGTGGATAAGGTGGCTGCGAGTGGCGGCTATATGATGGCGTGTGTGGCTGATAAAATTATCTCTGCTCCATTTGCGGTAGTTGGCTCTATCGGGGTGATTGCACAGTTACCTAATTTCAATAAATTGTTGAAGAAAAACGACATTGAATTTGAACAAATCACGGCAGGTGAATTTAAGCGAACATTAACGATGTTCGGCGAAAACTCAGACAAAGCACGTGAAAAGTTCCAAACTGAAATTGAAGAAACACATGGTTTGTTCAAAGATTTCATTGCTGTTCACCGCCCAGATCTGGATCTAGAAAAAGTCGCTACGGGCGAACATTGGTTTGGTAAGCAAGCATTGGATCTTGGGTTAGTTGATGAAATCGGCACCAGTGATGATTTCATTACTCAAGCATGTAAAGATCGTGATGTTCTTCAGGTGCGTTACGTACAACGTAAGAAGTTGGCTGAAAAGTTAGCGGGTGCAACGGGTGATGCTGCTGATAACTTATTGTTGAAGTGGATCAGTCGTGGACAGCGTCCAATTGTATAGGTGTGATAATGAACCAGAAATGGGCTCTATTTTCATTTAAAGGCCGAATGCGACGCCGTGATTATTGGCTATATAGTGTGCCAGTTTTGTTGGTTTCGTTACCCGTCTTTATTTACAGTTCGCCTGAAAATGTTGCGAATAACCCGATACTGAATCTGTTATCTATGCTGATTCTTGGATTTGTATTTTGGGCTTCGCTGGCGTTGAATATAAAACGGTTACATGACCGAAATAAAAGCGCTTGGTGGGTTATCTTGACCCTACTACCTGTTATTGGGCCAATCTTTGTTATTGTTGATTTAGGCATACTTGATGGCACAAAAGGGCCGAATCAATATGGCGACGATCCAAAAGGTCGTGGCGAACCACCATCATCACCAGATAAGCGTCCGGAAGATGAGAGTGAACGTAAAGAAACGATGACAATCGACATGTAATGTTTGATTTATCGTCTTAAATACATAAAAACAGCCCCGAAAACGGGGCTGTTTTTTTTGTTTATGATAACGTGAATTTTGGTGATAGTTGGTGGGCAAGGTATTTGAACATGTTGAAAACTGCGGTTGTTTTTGCTGTCGGTAAGCCGCCGTCATCAAGGAAGTATTCGCCTTTGAATACCAGTACATCATCACGTTGTTCAACAGAGGTGGCGCGCATACCTTCTTGGTAGGCGTCATGATCTTGGATTAATTGATTAGCAATCATCAATAATTCTTCGCAAGATATTGTCTTTTTTGTGCTCATGGAATGCTCTCTGGATCTATGTTGTTGCCTTATCAATACACAAGGCTGATGGGAGATAGTGTATTGAACTTGAGGCTTGATAACAATTCCCTTACTTGAATAAGGGGTTAGTTAAAAATCGTTCAAAGAATGGGTGATTCCATGGTTGAAAAGGTGAATTTCTGTGAGCCGATACCAAAATTGGCGGTTTTTTATAGTCAAACAGTTGATGAGGTGGTAATGATTACCGCCCGTTGGGCTTGAAGCTACTATCGCGATAGTATGCAGCTTATATATAGAGGCAATTGCGTCGTTATATAACCATAGATAGTACGTTTAACTGATGTAATTCAAGCTGATGTACATTGTATAAATGCGATGTAACCAAGTGTTAACAAGTGGGGAAGGTACGAGCAATCAACCTCTTTTTGTTAAAAAGCAGTTGACCTTCTACGATTGTAGCCCAATATGTAAAGACTAATCGCATTACGTAACTAGTTACTAAAACGTTGTCCTCAACAAGATTGAGTATGATGAAGAGAGTAGTTACTTAATCAGTTTGGTGTGTTGATGTTGCTATGTTAGTTACCATTTTTTAGCATGCGACCATTGGTTTTTTATATTTAGTTTTGTGAGCACGAGGACGAATAGAGTCATTATGGGTAAATCTCTCGTTATTGTGGAGTCCCCAGCCAAGGCGAAAACGATAAATAAGTACTTGGGTAAGGACTTCATCGTAAAGTCAAGCGTGGGTCACGTCCGTGATTTGCCGACCGGTGCACGAAGCACAGGCAAGAAAGCTGCTGCCACTTCGAGCAAAGGTCTGAGTCCGGAAGAAAAAGCACGTATCAAGAAAGAAAAAGATCGTAAGTCGCTAATCGGTAAAATGGGTGTAGACCCTTATAACGATTGGGAAGCGCAATACGAAGTGCTACCGGGCAAAGAAAAGGTTGTTAACGAACTTCAGAAATTAGCAGCAGATGCTGATTATGTTTATCTCGCAACGGATTTGGACCGCGAAGGAGAAGCCATTGCGTGGCACCTTCGTGAGATCATCGGTGGCGATGATGCGCGTTACAAACGAGTGGTTTTCAACGAAATCACTAAAAATGCGATTCAACAAGCATTTGAAGAGCCGGGCGAACTGAACATTGATGGTGTCAATGCGCAGCAGGCACGTCGCTTTTTAGACCGCGTTGTGGGCTTCATGGTGTCTCCGCTACTTTGGAAAAAAGTCGCACGAGGCTTATCCGCTGGACGTGTTCAGTCTGTCGCGGTGAAGTTGATTGTTGAGAGAGAGCGTGAAATCAAGGCGTTTGATCCAGAAGAATACTGGGACATTCATGCCAATACCCAAACCGTAGGCGATGATGCTCTGCGTTTGATGGTTGCTCAGCAAGCAGGCAAGGCTTTCCGTCCGGAAAATGAAACCGACGCAATGGCGGCGAATTCATTGTTGGAAAAAGCGGCTTATCAGGTTATTGACCGTGAAGACCGTCCAACCAGCAGTAAGCCTTCAGCACCTTATATTACCTCGACGCTTCAACAAGCGGCGAGTACGCGACTTGGCTACGGTGTAAAACGTACCATGGGCTTGGCGCAACGTCTGTATGAAGCGGGTTATATTACCTATATGCGTACTGACTCAACGAACTTGTCAAAAGATGCCGTTGAAGCAGCGCGTGATTTCATCAGTAACGAGTACGGTGATAACTATTTGCCAAGCAAGCCGAATGTATACGGTAGCAAAGGCAATGCGCAAGAAGCGCACGAAGCGATCCGTCCATCAAGTGTTGATGTGAAAGCAGAAAACCTTGAGGGTGTCGACCAAGACGCGATCAAACTGTATGACCTAATTTGGCGTCAGTTTGTGTCATGTCAGATGGTACCGGCTAAGTACGATTCGAGCACAATCACGGTTAAAGCTGGCGATTTCACCTTAAAAGCGAAAGGCCGTACCATGCGTTTTGCTGGTTGGACACATGTTCAGCGTCCATCTGGTAAAAATGAAGATACCACACTGCCTCTGGTTAGCGTTGGTGATAACTTGAAGCTTGAGTCACTCGAACCTAAGCAACACTTCACGAAGCCGCCTGCGCGCTTTACAGAAGCTGCTTTGGTTAAAGAGCTTGAGAAACGTGGCATTGGTCGTCCATCGACTTATGCATCGATTATCTCGACGATTCAAGACCGCGGTTATGTGCATGTTGAACAGCGTCGTTTCTACGCTGAGAAAATGGGTGAGATTGTTTCAGACCGCCTAGATGAAAGCTTTGCTGACCTAATGGATTACGATTTTACCGCCCGTATGGAAGGTAACCTCGATAAAATCGCAGAAGGTGAAGCAAGTTGGAAGGGCGTGCTTGATAATTTCTTCAGCGACTTTACATCAGAGCTTGAAAAAGCCGAGTTGGATGAAGCTGAAGGTGGCATGAAGCCAAATAATATCGTAATAACCGATATTAAATGTCCAACCTGTGAGCGTCCGATGGGTATTCGTACCGCATCAACAGGCGTGTTCCTAGGTTGTTCTGGTTATGCATTGCCGCCGAAAGAGCGTTGTAAAACAACCATTAACTTGGGCGACGAAGACGGTATCGTCAATGTGCTTGAGGAAGACGTGGAAACTGCCGCACTGCGTGCGAAGAAGCGTTGTCCAAAATGTAGCACTGCGATGGATGCTTATCTGATTGACCAAGATCGCAAGCTGCATGTTTGTGGTAACAACCCAGGTTGTGATGGCTACATTGTCGAAAAAGGTGAATTTAAGCTTAAAGGTTATGAAGGTCCGCTTATCGAATGTGATAAGTGTGGATCTGATATGGAGCTTAAAAATGGCCGATTCGGTAAGTACATGGGTTGTACTAATGAAGAATGTAAGAATACACGGAAGATCTTGAAGAGTGGCGAGATTGCACCGCCGAAGGAAGATCCAGTTCACTTACCTGAACTGCCTTGCACTCAAGATACTGATGCTTACTTTGTATTACGCGATGGTGCGTCTGGCTTGTTCATGGCTGCAAGTACGTTCCCTAAATCACGTGAAACCCGCGCTCCGTTAGTTGAAGAATTAGTTCGCTTCAAAGACCGTTTGTCTCCGAAGTTTACGTATTTAACTGACGCGCCAACGGAAGACCCAGATGGTCGTCCTACCGTTGTTCGATTCAGTCGTAAGACTAAAGAGAACTATGTACGCTCTGAAATTGAGGGGAAACCTTCAGGCTGGACGGGCTTATACATCGACGGTAAGTGGGAAATTACGGATAAGCGTAAGAAACCGAAGAAAGAAAAAGAAGAAAAAGAAGAGAAATAAGAAAAACCGCCGAAAGGCGGTTTTTTTATATCTTAGCTAAGCCTAAATATTGCCAGCTTATAAAACGATATTAATCGCTATGCTGTCATTAAAGCGGGTACGCCACTGTGAAAACGGAATGCATCGTCTGGGGTGTTGATTAACTCTGCTTCTTTACGGCCTATAAGCGCGATACGGTCAGAAATATCAGTGCCTGCAATCTGCTCTGCGAGTTTCAAGTAGTCTTGGTAGTGTCGAGCCTCTGAGCGTAATAGCGAGATGTAAAACTTCTTTAACTCATCATCTAAATAAGGTGCTAGCTTGGCAAAGCGCTCACATGAACGCGCCTCGATGAATGCGCCGATAATTAGTTTATCAATCAGGGTCGCAGGCTCATGAGTGCGAACGGCCTTCATGAGCCCTTTCGCATAGCGTCCTGCCGTCATGTTTGAGTAAGGGATATCACGACTTGCCATGATATCAAGCACCTGCTCAAAGTGGTGAAACTCTTCTTTTATTAATCGTACCATCTTGTCGATAAGCTCTTGCCCGAAAGGACAGTCCGATTTAGGTGTTAATGGTGCGGATAAGCCATTCTTTTTACCATGAAAGGCACCTGTTTGGCGGACTTTGCCATAAACAAAGTCTTCATAAGGCTTTGCCCATTCCAGCAGCGCTTGGCCACTCTTGGCATCAACGGCGTATTTCCGAATAAGAAAAATGGCGGTCTGGCTGGCTTTAAGCTCACAGTTACAGTGATCGACTAAAAGTGGCACTAAGTTTTCTGGTTTAGTGGCTTCTGCAATCCATTCATCAGGCGTTGAACAGTGTAAAAATTGTTTAATGGGGGTCAGTAGTTCATCGATCATGCGTTGAGTGCTATCCATAATGCTTTTTTGTTGAGCCTTGATATTTATGTGATGCCTAAAGAGCAGCAGCGATTTGTTAGTGGGCTGATTATAACAAAAAGTGGCAGGGCTAGAGAATGGCCATTTGGGTTACAGGGACATGGCGAGATGATTACAGCACTAATTATCTGTATGCCTAATAGGGATAAAAGGCATTGGTATTCGCATGATTAATTTTGCTTATTAGCGAAAAGATGCTTAGTCTACTAAAGAGTTTGTTAATTAACTGTGACGCAGCGGCGCGCAGATTAGGTAAAGAATTCATAACAAAGGAATGGATATGATTAAACCGTTATCGCTTGCCCTTATGATTGCAGGTACATCGTTTAACAGTTACGCCAGTGAATGTGGTGATGTGACTATTGCAGATATGAATTGGAGCTCCGCAACCTTAATTGCCAATGTTGATAAGTTTATTCTTGAGCATGGTTATGGTTGTAATGCCGAGCTAGTACCAGGCGACACGATGCCAACGGGTACATCGATGATCGAGAAAGGTGAGCCTGATATTGCCCCTGAGTTATGGAGCAATTCGATGAAAGCAGCACTTGATCGCGGCGTTGAAGAGGGCCGGTTACGTTATGCTGGTGCTAGCTTATCGGACGGAGGAGAAGAAGGGTTCTGGGTACCAGAGTACATGGTTGAAAAAGACCCGTCACTCGCCACTATAACTGGTATTAAAGCAAACGCTAAGTTATTCATCCACCCAGAAGATCCTGATCGTTCGGCATTTTTTGGCTGTCCAGCTGGTTGGAATTGTCAAATCACCGCAGGTAACTTATTTAGGGCGATGAAGCTAGATGACGCTGGGTTTGATTTGATTGATCCGGGCTCTGGCGCGGGATTGGCAGGCTCAATTGCTAAGGCTTATGAACGTCAAGAACCATGGTTTGGGTACTATTGGGCGCCGACAGCCATTTTAGGTAAATACAAAATGGTCAAAGTTGATTTTGGATCCGGTATCGATGAAGAGCATTATAAAGCCTGTACCGCAAATGCTGATTGCCTTGACCCTAAAGTAACTATGTACCCACCATCAGCTGTTGATACCATAGTGACTGAAACCTTCGCTAAGCGTGCTCCCAAAGCGCTGGCTTATCTTGAAGCGCGATCTTTTACTAACGCCCAGATGAATGAGTTATTGGCATGGATGGAAGATAATCAGGCCGATGGTGAAATCGCAATGGAAGAATTTTTGAATGAGAATGAAGCGACGTGGACAGCTTGGGTTAGCCCTGAAGTTGCCAAAAAAGTGAAACAAGCTTTATCTGAGTTGTAATTGCTTTCACTCTCAGTAGAAACGACCCTATATTGATATAGGGTCGTCTGCAAAATGACAATGGGAAAATCATCTCAGTACCATCCTGCGGTGATTTTTTTGTATACGAGATGATTCCACGGCACCCTGCAGCACCTTGGAGATCAGCACTTATGAGCCAGCCAAAGGAACAAGAAACATCAGCCGTGCCGCTGATCAGTGTTCGCGGTTTGTTTAAGGTTTTCGGCCCCGACTCAGAAAACGTATTGAAGAAAGTAAAAGCAGGGCAATCGAAAGATGACATCCTTCAATCTACAGGTCATACCGTCGGGCTAAGCGATATTAATCTTGATATTTACCCGGGAGAAATATTTGTCGTTATGGGGCTATCAGGTTCGGGTAAATCGACGCTTATTCGTCACTTTAACCGTTTGATTGAGCCGACAGAAGGCGTGATTAAAGTCGAAGGTACGGATGTTGTAAGTCTCAATGAAAAGGCATTGCAACAGTTTAGACGCGATAAAATGTCGATGGTCTTCCAGCGTTTTGGATTGATGCCTCACCGCACGGTTTTGCAGAATATTGCTTATGGTTTGCATGTCCAAGGTGTTACTAAATCCGAACGAGAAAAAACGGCTCAGTATTGGTTAGAAACGGTGGGGCTTGATGGTTATCAAAGCCATTATCCAGCCAGCCTTTCTGGTGGTCAGCAGCAACGGGTTGGCTTGGCTCGGGCATTATGCACCGATGCCGAAATCTTGCTAATGGATGAAGCATTTTCAGCGCTTGATCCACTGATCCGTAGCGAGATGCAAGACCAACTGATTGAACTACAAGAGAGGCTACATAAAACGATTGTGTTTATTACTCACGATCTGGATGAAGCGCTTAGGCTGGGCGATCGTATTGCGATTCTTAGAGATGGTGAAGTGGTTCAACAGGGTAAGCCTTTCGATATCCTATTAAATCCTGCGGATGATTATGTAGAAGCCTTTGTCAAAGATGTAAACAGAGCAAGAGCTTTAACGGTTGAAACCGTTATGAAGCCGCAGGCAGTGCGTATTTCAGCTGAAACCATTGGTGAGGCGATACAACAAATGCGCATGGCACCAGAAGATTACGGCTATTACATCAGTGATGATGGCTATCAAGGTGTCATTACGCAGCAAAGTCTGGAAGAGGTGGATGAACAGGATTACGGCAATGCCATTGATCCATTGATGCTAGAAGAGGTGCCCGCAGTACATACAAAGGCTTTGTTAGAAGTAGTGATCCCTGAAACGTTAGACAGTGAATACCCATTGCCAGTGATTAATGCAGACGGTGAAATTGAAGGGCATTTATCCCGTACAACGTTGGCCGAGGTACTGAGTGATCAAGGTAAAATAGAACGAGGTGACAGTAGTGGCGAAAAAAAGCCCCAAAGTGAAGACTTAGCCGCTTAACGCTTCTACACCGTTTTATGAATGTAATAGTTATAAAAAAGGTCACATTGTGTGACCTTTTTTATGGTTATTAGGCAGGCGTGGCGAAAACTACCACTTTCGTTTTGGCTGAAAGAGCACATCAATGTCGTCGTGCTCTTTATCCATCAACTGCTGGCGTTCATGCTCATGGTTACGGCTTTGGCTATTATCAATGTCGTTTAACATCTGTTGTAGCTTTTCGCGCGCTTGATTTGCATAGGTGTCGTTTTTCGTTGCCAGTGCGTCAATGCCTTTTTTCAGTAACTGTTTAGATGTACCCAGTTGACGTTTAATACGAGCATCGTTGGCGCGTTTGATAACATTTTCAATGTTAATCCTAAGCTGGATACCTTCCAAACGGGCGTTTTCAGCCACAAAGGCTTGCGTTGGCATTCGGCCTTTACTGTGCTCACCTTTAATAACAACTTTCAGGCGTTTGACCAACTGTAGCATGCCAATAGCTTGTTTATCGGTTGTTGGTACTTTAAAACTGGCGACATCGGCATTTGAGTAGTTTTCTTGCAGTTGACGGATTTGTTCACCAACATTTTTGATACGCTGTGGAAGAGACTTATCAGAGGTATCAACTTCATACATGCTTTCTAGCGAAGAAAGTACCCGTTGGTTTAAGCAAACCAGTAATTCTTTGCTATAAGGAAGGTGGTGGGCATTACCGATCAAATCTTCAGTAGCGTCAATAATCGCAATAAACCGTGCAAGCTCTTGTTGTTTACTGCTTTCTAGTTTCTGTCGGTACTGAATTATGATGTTGTAACCAACAATCAAGATCAGTAGTAGACTTACTAGGCCTATGATTAGTGGCATACTCATAAGTTACATCGATCATCCGTGCTTAGATTTAAGCCTATAAGATACACCATCTACCAAGTAGGGCATAGTATTGTTGTACTTTTTGCGCCCTTTAAGTGGCAAGCAATTGATAACTAAAGATGGAGGCGGTGGGGCTTTTTCCGTATTTATAATGTTATGCGATGTAAAGTGGATGGAGTGGGTGTATTTATTGACAAACGCTATGAAAGTAGAACATTTAGCGCTATAAAAGAATGTAATACATGGTTGCATTGATATAATGGACTATACAATTAGGCGGTACCATGAAATTACAACAATTAAGGTATATCGTTGAGGTTGTTAATCATAACCTTAATGTTTCTTCAACGGCTGAAAGCCTCTATACGTCACAGCCCGGTATTAGTAAACAAGTACGCTTGTTAGAAGATGAACTCGGTGTTCAGGTTTTTGAACGTAGTGGTAAACACCTGACGAAAGTGACTCCCGCAGGGCAGGAGATAATTAAAATCTCACGAGATATTCTTTCTCGGGTTGATAGCATTAAGTCAGTTGCTGGTGAACATACTCACCCTGAAATGGGTACTTTAAACATCGCAACTACTCATACTCAAGCACGTTATGCGTTGCCGTCGGTGATCCAAGGTTTCATTAACCGCTACCCGAAAGTGTCGCTACATATGCATCAGGGGGCGCCAGCGCAGTTGGCTGAAGCTGTGTCGAAAGGGACAACTGATTTTGTAATTGCCACCGAAGCGTTGCACCTTTACCAAGAGATGATCATGTTACCTTGCTATCACTGGAATCGTTCCATTGTGGTAAAAACTGATCATCCACTCGCGCAAAAACCTGAAATTACCATCCATGATTTAGCTGCGTACTCTTTGGTTACTTATGTATTTGGTTTTACTGGCCGCTCTGAACTTGATAGCGCCTTTAACCGTTCGGGTTTAACACCAAGGATAGTGTTTACTGCGACCGATGCGGACGTGATTAAAACTTATGTCCGATTGGGGGTTGGGGTTGGGGTTATTGCCAGCATGGCGATTGACCCTGTGATCGACAGCGATTTGGTGGCGATTGATGCGAGTCATATTTTTGAAGCAAGTACGACTAAGATTGGTTTCAAAAAAGGCACCTTCTTGCGTACGTATATGTATGATTTTATGGCGCGGTTTGCTCCACACCTATCAAAAAGTGTTATTGACCAAGCCGTTGAATTAAAAACTAACGCTGAAATTGAAGCGATGTTTGCGAATATTGAGCTGCCAGTTAAATAGTTCATTTATTCTTTAAAAAGAACAAATATAGAAAGGTGCCCAGCAGTCACCTTTTCTTTCTTATATTGAAACAGTCTCTTTCTGCTCATTGATGCGGTATTAGTATACAATACCTGCGATTTGTCTGACCTTCGCAGAGTACACCATGTTTGCCCCGCTTTTTATCCAGCTAGATGCCGTCTTAGCTGATACCCGTGAATTTTGGCAGTTTATGCCGTTTTCGGTTCATTACGCCGAATGGGAAGAAAAACATCCTGAATTATGCCAATGGTTAGGTCAGTTAAGTGATCAACAGCTCGCTGATTACCTCAGTGATCCACAGGCATTAGCCAACGCTTTGCTCCCTTTTATTCCTCAAGCGGTATTACTTCATCGTTTGTCACAGGTGAATGAGTTATCGCAAACAGAGCGAGTACCCCAAAAAGGTATCGATGTTGGGATCCCCGGGCGAAAGTGGCAACAATTAATCGCGTTCAATGGTGCGTTGCCTGCGTTGAAATTACCTTGGCTTGAATGGTGTGCTGGTAAGGGGTACCTAGGTCGAGTGTTAAGCGCAACACATCAGGCACCTGTTGTCAGTTTAGAGTGGCAGCAGGCATTGTGTGATAGCGGCTCTGTTGCGGCGAAGAAGCTAGGCTTACCGGTGACATTTGTACAGGGCGATGCTTTTTCTTCTGAAAGTGAGCAGTTTATTCAGCCTCGACAGCATGCTGTAGCGCTTCATGCGTGTGGCGATTTGCATGTGTCGTTGCTGCAGCGAGTGGTGAGTAAGCAAGGAAAGGCGGTCAGTATATCGCCTTGTTGTTATCACCTAATCCGAAGCCAGATGTATCAACCTATGTCTTCTCTGGCAATGCAAAGTGACTTAGCACTGTCTAAGCATGATTTACGCCTGCCGTTGCAAGAAACGGTTACAGCGGGTAATCGGGTTAGGAATTTACGGTTTATCGAAGTGAGTTTTCGTTTGGGCTTTGATAGCTTGCAAAAACAATTACTCGCAAGTGAAGAATATATGCCGGTGCCAAATGTACAAAAAGCATTATTGAATGATGGTTTTGAAGCATTTTGTCATTGGGCGGCAGAGAAAAAGAAACTCACCCTGCCAGACGGTATTGATTTCGCATATTGGCAGCAGCAGGGCGAACAGCGGTATTATTGGGTCGAGCGTCTTGAACTTGTACGCCAGCTATTTCGTCGCCCGCTTGAAATGTGGTTGGTTTATGACCGTGCTTGCTTTATGGAAGAGTCGGATTACAAGGTTACCGTCGGGACGTTTTGTGACAAGCCGATCACCCCAAGAAACTTACTTATACATGCGGAGTTAAAAGAATAGATGGAATTAACGACACTCTTATATTGTGCGTTGGCATTAGCGGCTGGATGCTTTATCCAGAGTACAGTCGGATTTGGGATGGCAATTGTTGCAGCCCCCATTGTGTTCATATTTGAGCCTCGCTTTGTTCCCGGGGTGATAACACTCGTTGGTTTAGTACTTGCGCTGATCAATATGTGGCAATACCGCTCAATGCTATCTTTTAAAGGGTTAGGGGCAGCGTTTGTTGGCCGAGTGCCCGGTACCATTGTTGCTGGGGTGATGTTGCTTTATATCTCGGTCGAATCTCTGTCGTTAGTCTTAGGCGTTGGTGTATTACTTGCTGTCGCGATTAGTTTATTAAAAGTACGTGTTCGGCCAACCAATAAGTCGTTATTCTGGGCTGGATTCGTGTCAGGGGTGATGGGGACGAGTACCAGTATTGGTGGTCCACCTATGGCTTTGGTACTACAGCATGCCGAGGCAGGTAAATTACGGGCAAACCTTGCTGGTTTCTTTGCTTTCAGTTGTGTGCTGTCACTTATTACATTATCTGCAACAGGCCACTTCAGCTGGTGGCATTTTAAATATGGCATGATGATCATGCCAGTGCCTGTTTTAACGTCGTTATTTGCCTATCGTATTCAACACTTGATTAAAGCAGAGTGGCTACGTTATGCCTTGTTAGTACTTTGTTCTGTTGCGGGTGTAATATCAATTTGGCAAGGTATTTCACCACCAACAACGGTGTAAGACTAACGTCATCAAGAAAAATGAAAGGCCAGCCGTTTTCACTGCTGGCCTTTCATTTTATGTGCCTTAATCAGAGGAAGGGGCATGGGTCTTTATCAAGCACCAAGCAGATCAATGCATAGATGGAATTTCATTGAGTAAGCTGAAGTTTCTGTCTTCATGTTCAGATGCAGGCATTGGACGCCCCAAGTAATACCCTTGACAGAAGTCAAACCGGCATTGTTGGAGGTATCTTAGCTGTGCTTCGGTTTCAACGCCTTCAGCCACCACTTTTAAATCCAGTTTTTCACAGATAGCTCTCGTCGCTTCTATGATGGCCTGGCTTCCTTTATGTTCACCTTGAACAAAACTTTGGTCAAGCTTAACGGTGCTAATTGGCAAGTCTTGAAGCTGAGAGAGTGAAGAGTAGCCCGTACCGAAGTCGTCGAGATAAAGCTCAAGGCCAAGTGAAGCAAGGTCATCAAGACATTGTTTGGCCTCGTCATAATCTTGCAGCATAGTGGATTCGGTTAATTCTAGCGCTAGATGCGAGGGTGGAATTTGATACTGGTGTAAGAACGACTCAATCGTTGGCGCTAGGCTTGATTGTAACTGCGACCTTGATAGGTTGACGCTCATAATGAAATCTTTATTGTATTTCTTGTGCCATTTTGAAAGTTGTTTACAGGCTTTTTTAATGATCCATTTCCCTAGCGGGACGATTTGGCCTGTTTCTTCCGCAAGTGGAATAAACTCACCAGGAGAAACTTGTCCCAGCTCCTCATCATGCCAACGGATCAGTGCCTCAAAGCCTTTTAGCTTGTTTGATTTCATATCAACGATTGGTTGATAGTAAAGCTCGAAAGCTTCGGCTTCTAATGCGACGGTCAAGTGATGGCGTAATGTCATCTTTCGGTAAAGAGCATCGGCCATGTCGGGAGAAAAGTGGTGGCTGCGATTACGGCCTCGAAGCTTAGCGCGATGCATTGCCATGTCAGCTTGCGTGACGAGGGTTTCAATATCTTTGGCATCAGTCGGGTAATTTGCCATACCAATACTGCAACCGATAGATAATTCTCCCACTTCATTTAAATGGAATGGGCGATTCAATGCGGTAATGATTTGTTTCGCAAACTGAGCTGGATCTTTTATTTTGCGATGCTCAACTTGGATGATGAACTCATCACCGCCAAAGCGAGCAAGTAGCCCCTTGAACTTCAGTTCCTCTTGCAAGCGTATTGCAATTGCTCGTAATAGCTTGTCGCCAATGGCGTGACCATATGTGTCATTAACAAGCTTGAAACCATCGATGTCTAAAAAAAGCAGACTAAAAGGGTACTGATTATGCAGATTTTCAACAATGGCGTTGGTTATGCCGCGGCGATTGAGTAGCCCAGTCATGAAGTCATGCTCGGCATTATACTTAGCTCTATGTTGTTGTTCTATTTCTTGGCTGATATCAATAAGGCTAAGTAGTAACCGTTGCTGTTCATTCAGCCATTTTCCTTCAACATTGAACCAGTGGTGAGTTTTACCTGCCCAACAAAGCTTTTTAGTTTTGATGACCTCACCATTTTGGCTTTTAAGGAGCCAATGGTTTGATTGTTGTATGTCACCCAAAAAGCTGGCTAGATCTTGAAGGTGTGGACCATAAGAATGGGTAAATGCATCATTGGCACTTATAAGCTCACCACTCTTGCTAAAGAGTAATGCTAAATTTGTCGTGTTTGATAAGGCAAGTTCTTTTCGGAGGATAGACTCTTCGGATATAACTTCAACAAGCATACCGAGCTTTCCATTATCCAGCGGAATACCAGAAAAATGACATAATGCTTTTTTTGCAATTTTGTTCGGAGAAAAATACCACCACGTCTTTATTACCTCACCTTTTTCGAAGCGGCGTTGATAGCCATCAAGCGTGGCACATACGGCCTCTGACATATCAAGACTTAAGTCGCGTGATGATAATTCATTCGGACAGGATGTTTCCCATAATGGTAACGATGCTGAATTAGCCCAAATTATTTTTTTATTTTGAAAATCGAAAACCCAAACCGGTGATTGCAGGTATTCAAAAAGCGAAAAGGTATGGTTCATTACCAGTGCTTATACATTAGTTTTTTGATTGTGGCTCAAGATTAACTTAAAAATAGTTATATAAATATATTAATAACAAAAAATCGTGAGATTTATTCCTTAATGGCGAGAAAGTGTATGTAATGTATTGAATGTAGCTGGTAATGGTGCTGGATGAGTTGTTTGAAAGTAGGAATGCTTTGCTTCTCTGATAATAAAATGCTCATGTAACATTATTTTATATTCGGCTATCGAATGTCATTAACATTTTTCTGGGGGACGAATATTACTCCTAAGAACAAAGAAATTAAGAATGTTTAAAATATAGTCATTATGCACCCGCTTAATCACCTAAGCGAATGCATAATTAAAGTAAGCCAAATTTAGCTAATTGCTGGAATAAGCCCTGCCATTTGTAAAAATTGCGCTGAAATAATGAGAAAACCAGCTGCAGTTGCAGCGATTAAAGCAGGTTTACCGCCTGAAACTTGGTATTCAGATTCATTCGTTGGGCGTTGTTTTCGTTGGACTGTAACCATCGCGACGGGCAAAAAGATAGCTAGAATCACTAGTGCAATAGCTGCAAACCCCAATGCCATGATAAAGCCTTGAGGGTAGAACAAAGCAAAACCAAGTGGTGGCAAGAAAGTAATGAGTGCAGTTTGTAGACGACCGTGTTTTTGACTATCACGTTTAAAGCTATCTGCGATGAAATCAAACAGTCCTAAACTAACGCCTAAAAATGAGGTAGCTAGTGCAAGATCAGCAAAGATAGAGACAGATTGGCTAACCATTGGGTTATCTAACATTATGCTTAATGTACTGATAAAAGCACCGAGCGTGCTGCTTTCCATCAAATCACTTTGGCTCAATACCCCTTGGCTGGCAATCTGCCAGAAGATGTAAATAACCAGCGGCAATGAAGAGCCTGTGATCATTACTTTACGTAGGGATTTAATATCCATACCAATGTAGCGAACGACAGAAGGAATGCTACCGTGGAAGCCAAATGAGGTAAATACAACCGGTAATGCTGAAATAATTAACCCTTTCTCGACAGGCATATTGACTAAGTGGCCGCCGTCGACATTTGGTGCAAGTAAGCTAAGCATGACAATTAGAGCGATGATTTTTAAAGTAAACAATGCACGGTTTACCATATCGACTGAATGTGTGCCAATCGACACGATTGCAGCAATAACGACAGTGAACAAAATAGCACTCGTTTGTGCTGTCACCTCAATCCCAATCCAGTAGTTCAATTTATTATTGAGTTGATCTCCCCCGCCAGCAATGTATGCAGCACAAAGCGAGTACATCAAAAAAGCCACTGCAAAGCTGGCAATAAATTGTCCTTTACGGCCAAGCAATTGGTTAGCAAGTGAGTTAAGCGTGGCAGTTTGATCTGCGTATTGATGTACTTCAAGCATCAATAAGGCGGTGTAGGTCATGAGTAGCCAGATGCTAAACATAATGATGGTGGCAGTAGTAAAGCCTAGCCCTGCAGAGGCCAGTGGTAAGGCAAGCATACCTGCACCAATGGTAGTGCCAGCAATGATCAGCATACTGCCGAAGGTTTTATTTGTAGACATCGTTGTTGTTGCTCCCAGAAAATTGCGTAGTTATGTTTGGGAGGTGGTCGGTACACCTGTGGTCACTCCCTTTAAGGTATTGGCCACAATGGCGTAATCGGTGTGTGTCATTAAATGTTTACACATGATTAAGCCATTGTGGCTATCGATAGGGAGTGTAAACAAAGTGGTTTTTCATGCTTAAGTCTCTATTTGTCGTTATAAATACCAGCTTAAAGGTATTTGTTAATCATTGATGCTGGGTATGCACCTTATAGTGCCGCTAATGAGCTGTCAACTTTTGTGTTTTTTGGTGTAAACTTTTTTGTACGATTTGGCGATGAGTGAATAGAGGTTTGAGATCGTGACGAGGTGTTGATAATTGACACGCGTAAAGATGCCAAAGCTTTATTAAATAAGGCTAGTATGTAAGATCATAACAAAACCAATAAAAACAGAGGGAAGTATGTTACAGGTAGCAATGATCAGTACCGGGGAAGAAGTGCTGCACGGTGATATCACCGACACCAACGCCGCGTGGTTATCACGATTGTTCTTTGAGCAGGGGTTTGCGATGACCCGGCGTACAACGGTAGGCGACCAACTTGAAATGCTGGCTAAAGAAATTGAGCATTGTAGCTTGACTGCCGATGTTGTGGTGGTAAATGGTGGGCTAGGGCCAACAACGGATGATCTAACTGCCCAAGCGGCTGCAATTGCGGCTGATGTCGGTTTGGAGCTATCTGAATATTGGGTCGCTGAAATGGAGGCTAAATATGCCAAGCTTAATCGTGTGATGCCTGAAACGAACCTCAAGCAAGCGATGCTACCAGAAGGTGCTGAGCTGCTTGATAACCCGGTGGGAACGGCGTGTGGTTTCTCCATGCAGCTAAACCGTGCTTGGATCTTTTTTACGCCGGGTGTACCAAGTGAGTTTAAAGTAATGGCCCATGATCAAATTATCCCAAGGTTAGTCGGCAGCTTCTCCAGTGACCAAGCGAAGGACTGCCATCGCTTATATACCTTTGGCTTATCAGAGTCCGGCATAGGCGAGACGTTACAAAGAATAACATTGCCAGATGGGTTTGAATTTGGCTACCGTTCATCATTACCGTTCATTGAGGTGAAGATTTTTTGCCCTCGAGAGCACGCTGAAGCAGATGCAATTTTAGAACAAGTGAGAGACTTACTTGGCGACAACGTTGTTGGCGTTGAGCAACCTTTGGTTGAGGAAGTTTCAAGTCTGCTGACTAAAACGGACTATTCGCTAACAATTGCAGAGCAAGCGACGGGTGGATTTTTAACTAGCTGGCTGCATGATGTGCCAGATATGAACGCTCACATCCAGAAAGCATGGGTCTTGGGTGATGAAAATACCGTTGAGCATACTCAAAGTGAGCAGCTAGGGGCTGTGTTGGCCATTGCTGCTGCTGCGCGTGATAATGCCTGTAATGGCGGAAATACAACGGGAGGTGGCATTATTATGGCGTCAGGGAAGCTGCATGATGGTCAAGTGGCTGTTGTTATATCGACCCCTGAAGGTGATTGGGCACAGGTGATCACCACTAAGCGTCAATATGCCAGCCGTGATTTCCGCTATGTTCTATCGACAGTTATGCTTGATATGCTGCGCCGCTGGTTATCAGGAAAAGACGTAATAGGGCAGTATGAATCGTTAACGCGGATTGATGAAGCTTATATTGTTAGCGAAAAGCAAAACGAAGGGTAGGCAAGACTAGCAAGGTAGAAGAAGAAGCCTTCTGATCAGACGGCTTTCTTAACTGTTTTATCTTGTACCTGTTGTGGCAGTTGATAGCTAAATTCAAGCGTGACATCTGCTTTGGGTATCGCAGAGCAAGCGAGAATTTCATTGGGCGCGATGAATGCCATACTGTCTTGTTGGGCGACAGCACCAGCAGTTAACTTACAGCGACAAGCACCACACATACCATTACGGCATTGGTATTCTGGCTGAAAACCTGCGTTTTCAAGTTGGTTGAGCAGAGGCTCACGGCTATTGCCGTGAACCTCGATACCATTAACGTTAATGGTGACTCGACTCATAGTTCGAAGTCGCCCAAATCATCGGCACTTACATCGTTGTCAATTTGACCAACAAGGTAAGAGCTGATCTCTGCTTCTTGCGGGGCAACTTGGACGTTGTCTGATGACAGCCATGAATTAATCCACGGGATTGGGTTTTGAGTTGCGCCTGGGTAGGCATGCTCAAGGCCAACAGCAGCCATACGCAGGTTAGAAATATATTCTACGTATTGGCACAAAATGTCTTTGTTCAGACCGATCATCGAGCCATCTTTGAATAGGTATTCCGCCCATTCTTTTTCTTGCTCAGCGGCATCGCGGAAAATGTGGAAGCACTCATCCTTACATTCTTCTGCAATCTCAGCCATTTCAGGATCATCCTGACCAGTACGCAGCAAGTTAAGAATATGCTGGGTGCCAGTTAGGTGTAGTGCTTCATCACGAGCGATAAGCTTAATGATTTTCGCATTACCTTCCATTAGTTCACGCTCGGCAAAAGCAAATGAACAAGCAAAGCTGACATAGAAGCGTATAGCTTCTAGGGCATTAACCGACATCATACATAGGTACAGCTTTTTCTTTAGCTCGCGAAGGCTAATGATGACTGTTTCACCGTTGATGGTGTGGCTGCCTTCACCAAGACGATGGTAGATATTCGTTGCTTGAATAAGCTCATCATAGAACTTTGAAATATCACCAGCACGTTTAGTGATCTGCTCGTTACCCACAATGTCGTCAAACACTGTAGCAGGGTCATTGACGATATTACGAATGATATGAGTGTAAGAACGGGAATGGATAGTTTCAGAGAACGACCATGTTTCAATCCATGTTTCTAGTTCAGGAATAGAAACGATAGGCAGTAGCGCAACGTTTGGGCTACGACCTTGAATTGAATCAAGTAACGTTTGGTACTTCAGATTGCTAATGAAAATGTGACGTTCGTGATCTGGCAGGTTGTTGTAATCAATACGGTCGCCAGATACATCAACTTCTTCTGGTCGCCAGAAGAAGGAAAGCTGCTTTTCAATCAGTCTTTCAAAAATTTCGAACTTTTGTTGGTCATAACGGGCAACATTGACAGGCTGACCAAAGAACATTGGCTCTTTAAGTTGATCGTTATTGGTTTGACAGAAAGTGCTATATGCCATCTTATCCTCAATATCAATGGGAGCCGAGGCTCCCATTATTTTAAACGGGTTAAATCTTACAGCTTGTGCAGTCGTCTGCGCCTACATCGCCTTGGCTATCTGATGCACCATCACGTGTGTTGTGGTAGTACAAGGTCTTCACGCCAAGTTTATACGCTGTAAGTAGGTCTTTTAGCAAGAGCTTCATCGGCACTTTACCACCCGGCTGGCTGCTCGGATCGTAGTTTGTGTTGGCAGAGATAGCCTGATCGATGAATTTCTGCATAATACCGACTAACTGTAAGTAGCCGTCATTGCTGCCGATGTTCCATAGTAGTTCGTAGTTGTCTTTGTACTTATTGTACTCAGGTACTACCTGCTTCAAGATGCCGTCTTTTGATGCTTTTACAGAGACGAAACCGCGTGGTGGTTCAATGCCGTTAGTTGCATTTGAAATTTGCGATGATGTTTCTGATGGCATAAGTGCTGACAGCGTTGAGTTGCGAAGGCCATGCGTTTTAATTTCTTCACGCAATGTTTCCCAGTCGTAACGTAGCTCAGCTGAACATACTTTATCGATATCTTTTTTGTAGGTATCGATAGGTAAAATGCCTTGTGCATACGTTGTTTCATTAAATGCAGGGCAAGCACCTTGTTCTTTCGCTAAACCAACCGATGCTTTCAGCAAGTAGTACTGCATCGCTTCGAATGCTTCATGCGTTAGGCTATTAGCGCTGCCGTCTGAGTAACGAACGCCATGTTTCGCAAGGTAGTAAGCGAAGTTGATGACACCAACACCTAGCGTACGACGGTTCATGGTTGAACGGCGAGCTGCAGGCAATGGGTAGTCTTGGTAATCAAGTAGTGCATCAAGTGCACGTACTGTTAGATCTGATAGCTCTTCTAGATCGTCAAGCGATTCTATGGCACCAAGGTTGAAGGCGGAAAGCGTACAAAGGGCAATTTCACCATTTTCATCTTCAACATTATTCAAGGGCTTGGTTGGCAGTGCAATTTCAAGACACAGATTTGACTGGCGAATTGGGGCAACGCTTGGGTCAAATGGGCTGTGTGTGTTGCAGTGGTCAACATTTTGAATATAGATACGGCCTGTTGAAGCACGTTCTTGCATTAGCAGTGAAAACAGCTCAATGGCTTTAATGGTTTTACGCTTGATGCTTTCGTCTTGCTCATACTGTACGTATAAACGTTCAAATTCTACTTGGTCAGCAAAGAATGCATCATATAAACCTGGAACATCAGAAGGGGAGAACAGGCTGATGTTCTCCCCTTTGATTAGGCGGGTATACATAAGTTTGTTGATCTGTACGCCGTAGTCCATGTGGCGTACACGGTTTTCTTCAACCCCACGGTTATTCTTCAGTACAAGCAGTGATTCAACTTCACCGTGCCAAATCGGGTAGAATAATGTTGCTGCACCGCCGCGAACACCGCCTTGAGAACAACATTTAACCGCAGTTTGGAAGTACTTATAGAATGGGATACAACCAGTATGGAATGCTTCACCACCGCGAATTTCAGAGCCTAATGCACGAATACGACCGGCATTGATACCGATACCCGCACGTTGAGATACATAGCGAACGATAGAGCTTGCTGTTGCATTGATTGAATCAAGGCTGTCGTCACATTCGATGAGTACACATGAGCTGAACTGACGTGTAGGAGTACGAACCCCCGACATGATCGGCGTTGGTAGTGAAATTTGGAATTGAGAGACCGCATCATAGAAACGCTTGATGTAGGTCATACGTGTATCTCGCGGGTATTTGCCGAATAGGCAAGCTGCGATCATCATGTATAAGAATTGTGCGCTTTCGAAAATTTCACCGCTAACACGGTTTTGTACGAGGTATTTACCTTCAAGCTGCTTAACTGCCGCATAAGAGAAGTTCATATCGCGCCAATGGTCGATGTAAGTGTCCATCAACTCGAATTCTTCTTTGGAGTAGTCAGCAAGCAAATGCTGATCATACTTACCCGTCTCTACCAAAGTGGTAACGTGCGTATAAAGTGCTGGTGGCTCGAATTGGCCATACGCTTTTTTACGTAAGTGGAAGATAGCAAGACGAGCCGCAAGATATTGATAATCTGGCGTTTCTTCTGAGATTAAATCAGCCGCTGCCTTAATGATGGTTTCGTGGATGTCTTCAGTCTTGATCCCTTCATAAAACTGAATATGTGATTTTAGTTCAACCTGTGAAACCGACACATTCTCTAGGCCTTCTGCGGCCCAGGTAATTACTCGGTGGATTTTATCCAGATCGATACTTTCTTTGCGTCCATCACGCTTGGTAACAGTGAGCTGTTGAGTCATTTTTGGTCTTTTTCCCAGATAATCATCTATAGCAGTGTTTTTTGAAACTTTAAGCAACCAGGCTGGTAAAGAACGTGATCTTAACTAGGCTTCTGTTTGCTGTTCCAAACACTATATATTGGGGTGTTGAGCTTATAAGGTTACAAGATAGTGATGATGTGGGGTTAATGCAAGGTGGTAATTTTTAATCGGCTGTGGATAACATGGGGATTCATAAAACAAAGTTAGTACCTACTAACCTATTTGCTCAAGTGTGACAATATCATAGAGAAATGCAAAAAAAATTTAGAAAATAAAAAAAGAGAATATAAAAAAAAAACTTGATTTTCACCCCTGATTCTACATGTTTAACGAGGGGTGATTTTTTGGTTATTTATTGGCTAGTTAGCCCTGTAACTTCTATGCGTTAATGAAGCTGATTAGGTCTTCTGGGTGCGCTAATATCGCTTCGGCTTGCCATTCAGATGGTGTATGTGTTTCACCGATATACCCCCAGCCAGCAACATAACCCTGCATGTTGGCGGCATTAGCGGCAATCATGTCTTTTTCTATATCACCAATATATATACAGTCTTCATGGTGTATGCCTAGTTTTTCGCTGGCATGAAGCAACGGAGCTGGGTGAGGCTTTGCCACGCTAAGGGTATCGCCGCAGATAACCGTTTGTGCACGCATCAGCTCAGGAAAGAAGGGCAGAAGCATTTCGGTAAGAAATGTAGGCTTATTTGTCATGATCCCCCATGGTATTTTTTGTTGCTCTAGGTGAGACAAAAGTTGAGGGATACCGTGATATAACGAAGTAGATACACAGATGTTCTGCTGATAGTAATCGAGAAACTGCTGACGAAGTTCGAGCGGGTTAAGATAGTCAGGAATTTGGCCAAAACCAGCCGTTAGTAAGCCTTTTGCACCGTAACTTGTATTTGCCTGTATTTGATGGTCTAAAAGAGGGGGCTGATCATAGTCCGCTAATACTTTATTGGCTGCATCTGCCATATCGGGGGCGGTATCAAGCAAAGTGCCATCGAGATCAAATAGTACGGCTTTAATTGTTGTTGGCATAAGACGCATCCTTGTCTTGCAATGAATAGGGGCATACTCAAAAGGCTTCAAAGTGCTGTGATTTAGAGACGTTACAACAGGCCCTATACGTGATGTATGAGGGAATGATCTAGCCTTTTGATGATATGAATAAGTGTAGTGCGAGGTAGGGGGGCAGCACAAGGGAGTACGAGACTCCCTTGTTCAAATTGCTTAAGGCTTAACAGTATGTACGATGTAATTTACATCTACGTTTTTACCTAGCCAGTATTTATCCGTTAACGGGTTGTAGTGTAAACCTGTTATATGGCGATCTTGCAAGGGCGTTCGGTCGATCATCGAAAGTAGCTCGGATGGACGGATAAATTTCTGATGGTCATGAGTACCTTTAGGAACAAGCTTGAGCAGTTGCTCTGCACCCACAATCGCAAAAAGGTAAGACTTGATATTACGGTTCAATGTAGAGAAAAATACATGTCCACCTGGTTTCACCATTTTTGCGCACGCCGCTATGACAGAGGCGGGATCAGGTACATGCTCTAGCATTTCCATGCAAGTAACCACATCGTAAGTCTCTGGGTAGAGCTCAGCTTGTTCTTCAGCAGTGCGCTGTACATACTCTAATTTTGTTCCAGTCTCCAAGGCATGAAGTCTGGCAACCGTTAAGGGTTCTTTACCCATATCAAGGCCAGTTACATCGGCACCTTCAACCGCCATACTTTCAGCTAAAATGCCACCGCCACAGCCAACGTCCAGTATCTTTTTGCCGAACAGGCCATCGGCATGATCAATAACAAAATTCAGACGAAGGGGGTTGATCTGGTGTAAAGGCTTAAATTCACCTTCAAGATCCCACCAACGGGAGGCCATTTCTTCGAATTTACTGATTTCTGCCGGATCGACATTTAACTGCTTGGTCATCTTCTGTAGCCATTGTCCATATAGGTACGGGCATTATAGCGAAGGAAGGCAGCAGATTGCGAGAGGTAAGGTTATTAAAATAAAGCGGGGAAGTTAACGTTTTTATTCGGTGTTTAAAATACATTAGGGTCTGTCTCGCCTGTGACATTGACAGCTTTTATGGGGTGTAACAGACCCTTCTAAACAATCCTTGTTAGCATGCTTGATTACTCTACTGGATCAATCATTGCTAATTGCATTATGTCAGCCTGTACTGCGCCAGTTGAAACAGTAACTGCGGCTAAAATGAGCATTAAAAGATATTTTCCGCCAATAACACACATGCCGATTGTAGTGATTGCTTTTCCTAACATATTGACCTCACTTGAATGTACTATTTATGAAAACTAAGTTCTCGTCTTTTTCTAAAGCTGATTCTACGCGGGTTGTAGAAGCAAATATTGATAATGATCAGTTTTCTATTCAGCAATGAGTCAGCTTGATGAGATAAATGCATAAATAGTACTTGGGTCGTATTTTTACAATTGGTTGCAATTTATGCAGATGTAAAACGATTAGAAAAACGCAGTTGAATGAAAAGTGAGCGGCTAGAGTTGTTTTTTTTAAATTTGCCTTTTAGCTTTTTCTTTATTTCGCTAAATTACTCACAACATAACGTGTGAAAGGTGTGCCTATTTAGGCTGAAATATGCTATATTTTCGCACCTTGCACGTATGGTACCCAACGTTATAGGTATCGCATTAAATAGGGCTTCCCTTATTAGCGATAGTTATGCTGTTTGGTATACGTATACGACAGAAATTACCTGAGGGATATTGGCTCCATGAGCGATCTTGCAAAAGAGATCACGCCCGTAAATATTGAAGAGGAGCTGAAAGGCTCATACCTCGACTACGCGATGTCAGTTATCGTTGGTCGTGCTCTTCCTGATGTGCGTGATGGCCTTAAGCCGGTACACCGTCGTGTTTTATTCGCGATGAATGTATTGGGCAATGACTGGAATAAAGCATATAAAAAATCTGCCCGTGTGGTTGGTGACGTAATTGGTAAATATCACCCACATGGTGATAGTGCTGTTTACGATACCATTGTACGTATGGCGCAACCTTTCTCTCTTCGCTACATGTTAGTTGATGGTCAAGGTAACTTCGGTTCGATTGATGGCGACTCTGCCGCTGCAATGCGTTATACCGAAGTACGTATGTCGAAAATTGCCCACGAATTGCTGGCTGATCTAGACAAAGAAACGGTTGACTTTGTTCCTAACTATGATGGTACAGAACAAATTCCGGCGGTAATGCCTACGAGAATTCCGAACTTGTTAATTAACGGTTCATCGGGCATTGCAGTAGGTATGGCGACCAACATCCCACCCCATAATTTGGGTGAGGTGATTGACGGTTGTCTGGCTTATATCAATGATGAAAGCATCACCATTGATCAGCTAATGGAATACATTCCAGGCCCAGACTTCCCGACTGCAGCCATGATCAGCGGCCGTAAAGGTATAATTGACGCTTATCATACTGGTCGCGGTAAAGTTTATATGCGCTCTAAAGCGGATATCGAAGCTGACAGTAAGGGTAAAGAAACCATTATTGTTACCGAGATCCCGTATCAAGTGAACAAAGCTCGCTTGATTGAAAAGATCGCAGAGCTAGTAAAAGACAAGAAAGTTGAAGGCATCAGTGCCCTACGTGATGAGTCAGATAAAGACGGCATGCGTATTGTTATTGAATGTAAGCGTGATGCTGTGGGCGAGGTTGTGCTTAATAACCTATATGCTCAAACTCAGCTTCAGACGACATTTGGCATCAACATGGTGGCGCTGGATAACGGCCAACCGAAGACATTCAACCTAAAAGAAATGTTGAAATGCTTCGTTAACCACCGTCGTGAAGTTGTTACTCGTCGTACTATCTATGAACTGCGTAAAGCGCGTGAGCGTGCTCACCTTCTTGAAGGTTTAGCGCTTGCACTTGCCAATATCGATGAGATCATCGAATTGGTTAAAAGTGCGCCGACACCAGCTGAAGCGAAAGCTAGCTTGGTTGCTCGCGGTTGGGATCTTGGTAATGTTGCAGCGATGCTTGAGCGTGCCGGTACCGATGCGGCTCGCCCTGAATGGTTAGAAGACCATTATGGTATCCGTGATAACCAGTACTTCCTAACAGAACAGCAAGCACAAGCGATTCTTGACTTACGCCTTCATAAGCTAACAGGTCTTGAGCACGAGAAAATTCTTGGTGAATACAAGACGCTTCTTGAAGAAATTGCTGAACTAATGCACATTCTTGGCAGTTCAGAGCGCTTGATGGAAGTGATCCGTGAAGAGCTTGAAGCCGCGAAAGAACAGTTTAACGATGTACGTCGTACAGAAATTACTGCCGCAAGCCACGATATCGATCTTGAAGATTTGATTACTCAAGAAGATGTTGTTGTAACGCTTTCTCATGAAGGTTATGTGAAGTATCAAGTACTGAGCGACTATGAAGCTCAACGTCGTGGTGGTAAAGGTAAAGCTGCAACGCGCATGAAAGATGAAGATTACATCGAGCGCCTGCTAGTTGCTAATACCCATGATACGATTCTGTGCTTCTCAAGCCGTGGCCGTATGTACTGGCTGAAGGTTTATCAACTACCGTTGGCAAGCCGAACAGCACGTGGCAAGCCTATCGTTAACATTCTTCCTCTGGAAGAAGGTGAACGCATTACTGCTATCTTGCCAGTGAAAGAATATGAAGCTGACAAGTTTGTCTTCATGGCAACAGCTGATGGTACCGTTAAGAAAACACCACTGACTGACTTTAGTCGTCCTCGTAGTGCCGGTATTATTGCCGTGAACCTGCGTGATGGTGATTCACTGATTGGTGTTGATGTTACTAATAGCACAGACCAAATTATGTTGTTCTCTGAAGCGGGTAAAGTGGTTCGCTTCTCGGAAGAGCAGGTACGTGGTATGGGCCGAACAGCTGCCGGTGTTCGTGGTATGAAGTTAGCGGAAGGCGACAAAGTCGTATCGTTAATTGTGCCGCACAACGATGGTGATGTACTGACTGTAACTGAAAATGGTTACGGTAAGCGTACAGAACTAGCTGAGTACCCAGCGAAGAGCCGTGCAACACAAGGTGTTGTATCAATCAAAGTATCTGACCGTAACGGTAGCGTTGTTGGTGCAGTACAGGTTGAAGATGGCGATGAGTTCATGATGATCACTAACGGTGGCACGCTGGTTCGTACCCGTGTTGCTGAAGTGAGTCGAGTGGGCCGTAACACGCAAGGTGTAACGTTGATCCGTACGACCGAAGGCGAACAAGTTGTTGGTTTGCAGCGTATCGATGAGCCTGAAGAAGTGCTTCTTGAAGACGCGGAAATTGCTGAAGGTGAAGTTGCTGAGGGTGAAGTCGCACCAACAACAGAACTGCCAGCCGCTGATACTGATGCAGAAGGTTCTTCTGAAGAAGAATAAGCTTCGCAGTAGTTTGAACTAAATAGAGCGCAGCCATTAGGTTGCGCTTTTTTTTGCCTGTCAGATGGGAAATAAACTATTTCTTAATAAACCCTTTTCACCGTCGTCATAAAGGTGTAAAAACAAATACTTGATCGGTGTCACAATCAGGTTTTATGGTCTAAAACCCGTTTTGCCGCACTCTATTGCACTTCCCTATGTTTACTAGCAGGAGCAGGTTTCTCGTCATGGACAAGGTTTTTAATTTTTGCGCTGGCCCGGCAATGATCCCGGCAGACGTTTTAAAAAAAGCACAACAAGAACTGATCAACTGGAATGATCACGGTACTTCTGTAATGGAAGTAAGCCACCGAGGTAAGCCATTCATTGAGGTTGCTCAGCAGTCAGAACAAGATTTACGTGATTTGATGTCGATTCCTGATAATTATCATGTCTTGTTCTGCCATGGCGGCGCGCGTGCGCAGTTTGCTGCGGTCCCGATGAATATTTTGGGCGATGCTGATACTGCTGATTATATGGATGGTGGTTATTGGGCTGAAAGTGCAATCACAGAGGCAAAAAAATACTGTAACCCTAACGCCGTTGATATTACCTGTCAGCGTGATGGTAAAACAGCCATTTTGCCAGCCTCACAGTGGCCACTTTCTGACGATGCCGCTTATGTGCATTTTTGCCCCAATGAAACCATTGATGGCATCGAAATTCGTGATTTACCGGAAACGAATAAGCCGATTGTTGCTGATATGTCTTCAACCATTCTTTCTCGCGAGATCGATGTGTCGAAATACGGTGTGATCTATGCGGGCGCCCAAAAGAATATCGGCCCAGCAGGCTTGACCATCGTGATTGTACGCGATGATTTGTTAGGCAAAGCGAAGTCCATTGTGCCAAGCATTTTAGATTACAGTGTTCAGGCTGATAAAGAGTCGATGTTTAATACCCCCCCGACATTCGCTTGGTACTTGGCCGGCGAAGTGTTCAAATGGTTGAAGGATATTGGTGGTATCGCAGAAATGCAGCGATGTAATGAGACTAAAGCGAAGGTCTTGTACGATTACATCGATCAATCTGACTTTTACCGTAATGATGTTCATAGCGATAACCGCTCATTGATGAATGTGCCGTTCCAGCTAAAAAATCCAGAGTTGGATAGCCGATTCTTAGCGCAAGCAGATAGCGCTGGTTTGAAGGCGTTAAAAGGACACCGAGCTGTCGGTGGAATGCGTGCTTCTATTTATAATGCGATGCCTATTGAAGGTGTACAGGCTTTAGTTGAATTTATGTCTAAATTCGAACAAGAAAACGCGTAAAACTTTCGCCCCTTATTGAGTGTACGGCTTTAGCTATGGCATTTTAATTAGGGGCGGTTTATCTTTCTATCCGTTATTAAAAATCACAGATGTACTGAATTTCTCTCCGTCGTCACCACTGCTGTATGACCAGCCCATTCGTTCACAAATTCGCTCAACAATGACGAGTCCACAACCATAACCCGCATTATAGGTTTCGTTGCCGTCATGGCGATTAACTATGTTAAGTTGATTGCCCGTAAGTCGAATATGAATATCGCCAACACTGTAACTAAAGGCGTTTTTTATCAGATTATTAATAACAATATTAATAAAACTTTCTGGTGCAGAAACCAAGCAGGGCGAGTCGGTAATTAGATCATAACTAGCATCTTGTTTTGCAAAGATAGGCGACATCGCATCAAGTTGTTGACGAAGGCTATGTTCCAGTTGGTAAGTACCGAAATGGTGAGCTTCAATGGTTTCTTTTCCGAGAAGCAGAAATGCTTCCGTCAACTCTCTCATTTCCTCACTGGCTTTTAGCAATCGGTAGATGGCTTTGTTTGCAATGGGAGGTTGGTTTGGGATTTTGCCTAACAATTCAGCAGAGCCTTGTATCACCATAATTGGCGTTCGAAGCTCATGCGAGGCAAAGCGGCTAAAGTCATGCTCCCGCTGAAAATATTGTGCAATGTTTGTTTTGCTGTCATGTAACGCCTGTTCAATTTCACGCGTTTCTTTATATTCTGTTTCGACCATGAAATCAGGCTGGTCTGGTGGCATACTTCGGATTTTGTGTTCAATGGTTTCTAAAGGACGAGATAAACTTTTGACGAAATACAGGCTATAGATGAGTACCGTGAGGCTGACTAACCCGCCTAGAGTAAAAGTCATGAAGTGTAGTCTAGCTTCATATTCATCTAGGTAGTCGTCAGCATCATCTTGGAAAACAATATAAAACAGGCCATCGCCAGAGGGGTGGTCGGTTACAATAAAGTGTTTATCTTCTTTGCCCAGCAGATGTTCATAAAATCCTGGTTCTTGGTAGCTTTTAAGCCATTCAGGTGGATTTTCTTTGCTCCAATAACTGTAGAATTCGCTTTCATTTGGAAGTTGCGCCTTACTGCCAAATTGTTGGTAGTCGCGGCTATATTGGCTCGCTTCCGTGTCTAGCCAGTGATGAAGGCTGATAATTTCTAATTCATTTTCCGCGAGATAAATCGCAGACCAAAAGAGGGTGAACATGACCAAAGTAGGAAGGCCAAAACTCCAGCGTATTTTCCGGTAAATACTCGGGTATGCTTTAGGCTTTGAGCCTATATCCTTGGCCATGAATAGTCTCTAATCTTGATTCAACAAAATCCTTGTCTATGGCGCTTCTTAGGCCGTAAACGTGGCTACGCAAAGCATCGCTACTCGGCGTTTCATCCCCCCAAATAGCATTAACAACTTCTTGCCTTGATACGATAGCAGGGGCTTTTTTGACAAGAAGGGTAAGAATTTTAAATTGGATGCGACTGAGCTTGAGCTGTTTGCCTGCTCTGAGTACTTCCCCTGTCGTCTGGTTGATCGCTAAATCAGCAAAACAGATGAGCCCAATGTCCTTTCTACATCCTCGGCTGGCAAGGGCTGTCAGCCGTAAAGACAGCTCTTCCATTGCAAAGGGTTTAATAAGGTAGTCATCACCGCCAGCCTGAAACGCAGCAACTTTATCCTCAAGGCTATCTTTAGCGGTTAAAAAGAGGATAGGAGCATTACAAAATACTTCTTCTCTCATTTTTCTAACGGCAGAAATACCATCAATCTTAGGCATCATAATATCCATAATGATGACATCGTAATAATTTTCTATCACTAACTGAATTGCGCCTAAACCGTGATAAGCACAGTCAATAGTGTGGCCTTCAAGCTCAAGGTAGTCCGCAATGGTTTCAGCAACATGGTGGTTATCTTCGACAATGAGTACTTTCATAAATTGATTTGTTTACTTCCTCAGAATTTCTTCACGTTTGCTTCACAGCAATAGCGATAAAATAGCGCCAGCTTAAAATTATGCACAATTAATTATAGGAAAATTATGAAAAAAATGGTACTGGCGACTGTTATTGCAACGACTTTGGTTGGCTGTGGTGGCGGCTCTGATAGCTCATCGATTGAAACAAAAACAGGTCGTCTTGATGGCCAAGTCGCGAAAATTTCACATGTTAACCAGACCATGACAGTTAACGGCTATTCACTGCACAGTGAAGGCGCCCCTGTGACATACCGAAATGGCGTGACATTGTCTTTTGATGATGTGGCGAATGGCATGCGTGTACAGGTTGATGCTGATGACAACCTGATTACGTCCATGAAGCTTGACCCTTCACTGACTGGTGAGGTAACAGCAATTAATGGCACCAGCTTTACAGTGAATGGCGTAACCCTGATTTTTTCAGACTTAGCCGGTATCAATATTGGTGATTGGGTGATGGTAACCACTTACCCATTGGCTGATGGAACATCTGAAGTTGTATCTGTACAGAAAGTACCTGACCTCGGCTTTGTCGAAATTGAAGGGCTCGTATCTCAGTTAGATCATGCAGCACAGACTTTCAAGATTGGCAGCGTGACAGTCGATTTTAGCCGCGCCGATATCGACGATGAAGATGAACTCGCAAATAGTGCATGGGTTGAAGTCTATGGTGATATGCTAGGCAATACACTTGTCGCAACAGAAATTGATGTTGAAGATGACCGTGATTACGACGATACCGAAGTTGAAGGCGTGATTTCTTGGGTGAATAATAATTTAACCCAAATCGAACTTAATGGCCGTTTACGCATTGAGGTGAATAATAGTACTGAATTCGATGATGGTCGCCGAGAGGATCTCGCATCAGGTCGCTGGGTTGAAGTAGAGATGGTACATCGCTCAAATCGCCTATTAGCAACTGAAATTGAATTTGAAGATGATGGTAATGGCGTATCAGGGAAAGAGTTTCAGGCTGTAGGTGAAGCTCGATACCAAAATGGTGTATTCAGCATCAATGGCATCGAGATTGAAATCAATAACAATACTGAATTTGATGATGGCTTAACCCACGATAATTTAGATACAAGCTGGGTTGAAGTTGAAGGTCGTTATATCCTGGACGGTAGTAACTCTGGTCGATATATTGCCATTGAGATAGAGCGAGAAGACCGTTTTGATGATGAAATCGAGCTAGAAGGCTTTGTTAAAGCGGGTGAAATTTGGGGTTATTCGGCCAACGACAATTCGCTACAACGATTTGAAGGCCGTTGGGTCGATCTTGATTGTGATTTTGACGGTACTTATTTATATCGCTGCGATGACTAATAACAATTGATATGACATGTTTTAAAGCGCCTACGGGCGCTTTTTTCATTTCAGCGAGCAACTAAGGAAGAATCCTTGGCAGATCACATTATTCAGTACTAGCGAACTGAGGCAGAATTCGCTAATCTGCTTGAACTGCGACCAAACAGGATTAAGAAATATCAGATGGAAAGTTTAACGTTACAGCCAATAAATAAGATTAATGGCACAGTGAATCTACCGGGTTCAAAGAGCGTATCAAATCGCGCACTTCTATTGGCTGCGTTAGCAAAAGGTACAACGCGTCTTACCAATTTGCTTGATAGTGACGATATCCGTCATATGCTAAATGCGCTTAGCCAGTTGGGTGTGAGCTACCAATTATCGGAAGATAAAACAACGTGTGAAGTGATCGGTCTGGGTGCTGCATTTAAGCCAGAACAATCGCTAGAGCTATTTTTAGGTAACGCGGGCACGGCAATGCGACCGTTAGCAGCTGCATTATGTTTGGGAAGTGGAGAGTTCGTATTAACGGGTGAGCCGCGCAYGAAAGAACGCCCAATTGGCCACCTTGTTGACGCTTTGCGTGGTGCTGGTGCAGAAATCACGTACTTGGAAAATGATAATTTCCCACCATTGAATATTAAGGGTACAGGACTCGCTGGTGGTGAGGTCGAAATTGATGGCTCTATCTCTAGCCAATTCTTAACTGCATTTTTGATGTCGGCGCCGATGGCGAAAGACGATACGATTATTCGCATCAAAGGAGACTTGGTCTCTAAGCCATACATAGATATTACGCTTCATATCATGGCGCAATTTGGTGTTGAGGTTGAAAACCGTGATTATCAAGAATTTGTGGTAAAAGGCGGCCAAACGTATCAAGCGCCGGGTGAGTTTTTGGTTGAAGGTGATGCGTCTTCGGCATCGTACTTCTTAGCTGCCGCAGCTATTAAAGGCGGTGAAGTGAAAGTAACCGGAATCGGCAAAAAGAGCATTCAAGGTGATATACAGTTTGCTGATGCGTTAGCGGCGATGGGCGCTGAAATTGAGTGGGGTGATGACTATGTTATCGCACGCCGTGATGAGCTTAACGCCGTAGACCTCGACTTTAACCATATTCCAGATGCCGCGATGACCATAGCAATGGCAGCATTGTTTGCCAAAGGCACGACATCTATCCGCAATGTCTATAACTGGCGCGTAAAAGAAACTGATCGCTTGTCTGCAATGGCGACAGAACTGCGTAAAGTTGGTGCAGAAGTGGAAGAGGGTGAAGATTACATTACGATTGTACCGCCAACTCAATTACAGCATGCCGCGATCGATACATACGATGACCACCGAATGGCGATGTGTTTTTCATTAGTCGCATTAAGTGACACGGCGGTCACAATTAATGACCCGAAATGTACATCAAAAACCTTCCCCGACTATTTTGATAAATTGGCTTTGCTAAGCCAATAAATTACAGTCCCCATAAACCCGCTTTCCAGCGGGTTTATTTTTTTATAAGAACGATGGTCATTACCAATTGGTATCATAATCATTTTCCCGTATAATATGCCCCCGTTTAAGAGTGCTAATACTCAGTTCCATCTGTCGGTTTAAGTTAGATGCAAGTTGGTATTCGTGCTTATATTTGAACAACTTCGGAGAGAATCTATGTCTACTCACGCTCCAGTAATCACTGTCGATGGGCCTAGTGGTGCAGGAAAAGGCACGCTGTGTATGCTATTGGCAGATAAACTGGGCTGGAAACTGCTTGATTCTGGTGCTATCTACCGTGTTTTGGCCCTTGCTGCTATTCACCATGGTGTTGAATTGGAATCTGAAGACGCTTTGGTTCCTCTAGCGGCTCACTTAGATGTTCAATTCGTGGCTGAAGGTGAGCTAGTAAAGGTTATTCTTGAAGGCGAAGATGTTTCTGCTGAACTTCGTAAAGAAGAGACTGGCATGGCAGCATCTAAAGTTGCAGCCCTTCCGCGTGTACGTGAAGCACTATTGCGTCGTCAACGTGCATTTAGCGAAGCACCGGGATTGGTGGCTGACGGTCGCGACATGGGGACAGTGGTATTTCCTCAGGCAGAAGTGAAGATTTTCCTTGATGCTAGCGCTGAAGAACGTGCTAATCGCCGCATGAACCAGTTGCAACAGAAAGGGTTAGATGTTAACTTTGGCCGCCTTTTGAAAGAAATTCAGGAACGTGACTACCGTGACCGCAATCGAGCGGTTGCACCGTTGCGTCCCGCAGACAATGCTTTGGTGCTAGACTCTACTGAGATGTCAATAGAGCAAGTAACGGCACAAGCCTTGGCTTTTATTGAAGAAAAATTATCTGCTGAGTGATCAGTATGATGGCGTCGGTGTCACGGAAGATAACTGACTTTACTACCAACCCCATGAGGTAGGATACCCATGGTTGTTAATCAATTTGAAGATTAAATAATGACTGAATCTTTTGCTCTACTCTTTGAAGAGTCTCTAAACGAAATCGAAACACGTCCAGGCGCTATCGTTAAAGGTACTGTTGTAGCTATCGAGAACGGTTACGTTCTTGTAGATGCAGGCCTTAAGTCTGAGTCTTCTATCCCAGTTGAAGAATTCAAGAACGCTGCTGGCGAACTTGAAATTGAAGTTGGTGCAGAAGTTGACGTAGCACTTGATGCTATCGAAGATGGTTTCGGTGAGACTAAACTTTCTCGTGAGAAAGCTAAGCGTCATGAAGCTTGGATCCAGCTTGAAAAAGCTTACGAAGATGCTGAAACTGTTGTTGGTATCATCAACGGTAAAGTTAAAGGCGGCTTCACAGTTGAACTTAACGGCATCCGTGCGTTCCTACCAGGTTCTCTAGTAGACGTTCGTCCAGTACGTGACACTGCTCACCTAGAAAACAAAGAGCTTGAGTTCAAAGTAATCAAGCTAGACCAGAAGCGTAACAACGTAGTTGTTTCTCGTCGCGCAGTTATCGAATCAGAAAACAGCGTTGAGCGTGATGAACTTCTTGCTTCTCTACAAGAAGGCATGGAAGTTAAAGGTATCGTTAAGAACCTTACTGACTACGGTGCGTTCGTTGACCTTGGCGGTGTTGATGGTCTTCTACACATCACTGACATGGCTTGGAAACGCGTTAAGCACCCATCTGAAATCGTTAATGTTGGCGACGAAATCAACGTTAAAGTTCTTAAGTTCGACCGTGAGCGTACTCGCGTATCACTAGGTCTTAAGCAACTAGGCGAAGATCCATGGGTAGCAATCGCTAAGCGTTACCCAGAGAGCACTAAGCTTTCTGGCCGTGTAACTAACCTAACTGACTACGGTTGCTTCGTTGAAATCGAAGAAGGCGTTGAAGGTCTAGTACACGTTTCTGAAATGGATTGGACTAACAAAAACATCCACCCATCGAAAGTTGTTAACGTTGGCGACGAAGTTGAAGTTATGGTTCTTGATATCGACGAAGAACGTCGTCGTATCAGCCTAGGTCTTAAGCAGTGTAAAGCTAACCCATGGCAGTCATTTGCAGAAATGCAAGCTAAGGGCGATCACGTAACTGGTAAGATCAAGTCTATCACTGACTTCGGTATCTTCATCGGTCTAGAAGGCGGCATCGACGGTCTTGTTCACCTATCTGACATTTCTTGGAATGTTTCAGGCGAAGACGCAGTACGCGACTTCAAGAAAGGCGACGAAATCTCTGCTGTAGTTCTAGCTGTTGACGCTGAGCGCGAGCGCATCTCTCTAGGTGTTAAGCAGATCGAAGAAGACCCATTCAATGGCTACGTTGCAGTTAACAAGAAAGGTGCTCTAGTTACCGGTACTGTTACTGCTGTTGACGCTAAAGGCGCAACTGTTGAGCTAATTGAAGGTGTTGAAGGTTACCTACGTGCTTCTGAAGCATCTGTTGACCGTGTTGAAGACGCAACTCTAGTTCTTTCTGTTGGCGATTCTGTTGAAGCTAAATTCACAGGCGTTGATCGTAAGAACCGCGTAATCAACCTATCTGTTCGTGCTAAAGACGTAGCTGAAGAGCAAGAAGCAATGGCAACACTGAACAAGCAAGACGATGCTGGTTTCGGTAGCGCTATGGCTGACGCTTTCAAAGCGGCTAAAGGCGAATAATTGAGCGTAGGGAGAAAAAGCGTTTTAGCATTTTCTCCCTAAACGGTTATACTATTGAGAAACATACTAAAAACCGGAGTGTTTATGACAAAGTCTGAATTAATTGAAAGGCTATGTAGTCAACAAACACATCTTTCTGCCAAACAGGTAGAAGATGCAATCAAGGAAATCCTTGAGCACATGGCGACAACGCTTGCCGATGGCGATCGTATCGAAATCCGTGGCTTTGGTAGCTTCTCTCTGCATTACCGTGCTCCACGTGTAGGTCGCAATCCAAAAACGGGTGATAAAGTTGAGTTGGACGGCAAGTACGTTCCTCACTTCAAGCCTGGGAAGGAATTACGTGATCGTGTTAACTTGGCACTTGCTAGTTAACCACGTTTAGAACAAAAAAACGGCATACTGATAGTATGCCGTTTTTTTATGTCTATTGATCATGGTCTGATGACTAAAAATCTTGCATAATCAGCCAATGCTATTTTGAAATTGCTAATGTGTGCTTCTAGTGAAAATTTAAGCCTCATTGTATTTAGCTTTGTACTATCAATTTTTCGTTCAAGTGAGAAGGATTCACGATGAAGATACTTATTGTTCTTGTTTTGGTTGCCTGTTTCTTGGTTACGTTGGCGCTGGGTGCTCAAAACCAGCAGCTAGTGAATTTTGATTTTCTGATTGCTCAGGGTGAGTTTCAACTTTCAACATTATTAGGGATTGTCTTCGGTTCCGGGTTTGCGATTGGCTGGCTAATCTGTGGCATGCTATATCTCAAAACGCGTTTTACTAAAAATCGCCTAAGTAAAAAAGTTGAAAAGCAGCAGAAAGAAATTAATCAGCTTCGTGCAGAGCCTGTAAAGGAATAATTAATGCTTGAGCTGTTGTTCCTATTATTACCGATTGCTGCTGCCTATGGCTGGTACATGGGTAATAGGAACGCGAGTACAAAACAACAGGAGCAGTCTCATCACATGTCACGCCAGTATGTCACTGGTTTGAATCTATTGTTGTCAGATCAATCTGATAAAGCAGTAGATGTGTTTATTGAACTGCTCCAAGTTGATAGTGAAACCATTGATACTCACCTGGCTTTAGGAAACCTGTTCCGTAGCCGGGGTGAGGTCGATCGTGCTATACGCATTCACCAAAACTTAATTGCCCGTCCTAATCTCACCATCGATCAGCGCAACTTGGCGCTGCAGCAACTGGCTAAAGACTATATGGCTGCTGGTTTTTTTGATCGCGCTGAGAAAATCTTCGAACAGTTGCTCGATGAACCCGATCACCGCAAAGGGGCATTACAGCAACTTCTTACTATCTACCAACAAACCCGTGAATGGGAGAAGGCTATCGAGATGGCCGGACAGTTGGTAAAGATGGGAAAAACCAAACTAAAGCACGATATCGCCCATTACTGGTGTGAGATGGCAATGCTTGAAATGAGTGCGCAAAACCCTGATAAAGCGAAACAATTACTTAAAAAAGCGGTTGGTGCTGATAAAACCTGTGTACGTGCAACCATAATGTTGGCAAAAATATTGATTGCCAACGAAGAGTACAAAGCAGCAGCTAAACAACTTGAGCGTGTTGCTGAACAAGATCTTGAATTTGTCAGCGAATCTCTGCCACTGTTATTAGAATGCTATGAAGCAACCAACAACGAGTCTGGTTGGCTTAAATATTTGAAAGTCTGTGTTGAACAAAAAGCGGGTTCGACAGCAGAACTCATGCTTGCTGATGAAATAGCCAAGCGTGAAGGGGCAATTATTGCCCAAACATTCATGACTCGCCAGCTACAAAAAAACCCGACGATGAAGGGGTTCTATCAATTGATGGACTATCATCTTGACGAAGCTGAAGAAGGGCGGGCAAAAGACAGTTTGACCACGTTACGCGGCTTAGTGGGCGAGCAATTAAAAATTAAACCTCATTTCCGTTGTCGTCAGTGCGGGTTCGCGACACATTCTTTATATTGGCAATGCCCTTCTTGCAAAAGTTGGGGTTCGATTAAGCCAATTCGAGGACTGGATGGAGAGTAAGAAATTCACCATTTAGACTGGTGATTATAAAGCTTTCAGCCCATTCGCAATGCGAGTGGGCTTTTTTGTGTCTAAAAGTGTGGTTTTTTGATGGTTTTTGTTTGGTGTGAATATAATGCTGCGGGAATTTACCATTTTATCAGTGCTTTTTATCTTGGTTGATTTAACAAACGATTGGCTAGTGTAAAAGAGTGTTACTTTTGACTGCTTGAAACAAATAATGAATTTATACTCGCAAAAAAACAAATTTACTGTAAAATTCTGTCCGCGCTCAGCGAGCTGAGCAAGTTTGACCTTATAACTAAGCAGGAGATGCCATGTTAGACCCAAAAGTGATTGTCGCTCTCGACTACCCAAGCCAAGATGAAGCACTAGCCTTTGTTGACCGTATTGAACCGGGAAGCTGTCGACTTAAAGTTGGCAAAGAGATGTTTACTTATTTTGGCCCTGACTTTGTGCGTAATCTGCATGACCGGGGCCATTCTGTATTTCTGGATTTGAAATTTCACGATATTCCAAATACCTGCTCACGTGCAGTCGCAGCGGCTGCTGAATTAGGCGTATGGATGGTCAACGTCCATGCGACGGGTGGTGAGCGTATGATGACAGCATCACGTGAAATCCTGGAGCCATTTGGCAAAGATCGCCCGCTACTGATTGGTGTAACAGTATTGACCAGCATGGAGGCATCAGATCTCCGTGGTATTGGTATTCAGTGTGAGCCACAAGAGCATGTATTGAATCTTGCTCGTTTGACGAAAAATAGCGGACTTGATGGTGTTGTATGCTCGGCACATGAATCAAGCTTATTGAAAAGTGAGCTTGGGAATGAGTTTAAGCTAGTAACACCGGGTATTCGTCCTGCAGGTAGTGCCGCTGGCGATCAACGTCGCGTAATGACCCCAGTTGAAGCGGTACAAGCTGGCTCAGATTACTTGGTGATTGGCCGCCCAATCACCAAAGCAGAAAACCCTGCAGCAGTACTGGCTGAAATCAATAAGACGTTAGCATAGCAATCACTTAATAAGTGAAACCCTGAATATATAAACGCCCGGCTTGCCGGGCGTTTTTTGTTGCTTAAATCATTATCTGTGAAATCTTATCGGCTAGCACCCAATCTTAGGTGTGGCGCTACTAATACGGTTTGTACGATCATGGGATGGCGCAGCGAAGTGGCTATCGATAAGCTTCTGAGTTAATGAGTGCTGCGGATTGTTGAAGACCTCTAGGGTGTTTCCTTGTTCAACTACCTCTCCATGCTGCATCACCATCACTTTGTCAGTAAAGTGCTTAATAACACCCATATGCTGCGATACATAAATATACGATAGCCCCATTTCCTCTTGTAGCTCTAGCAGTAGGTTGATGATCTGCGAGCGCATTGACATATCAAGCCCGTTTAGCGCTTCATCAGCAACAATGATACAAGGTTGAAGAATCAGTGCGCGGGCGAGTGATACACGCTGCTTTTGTCCTGTTGCCAGCATTTGCGGGTAAAAGTAGGCATGTTCAGGTAGTAAACCAACTCGCTTAAGGGTGACCATTATTCGTCGCTCACGCGCTTGCGGGGTCATATTGGTGTTTCGCTTCAATGGCCCTTCTAAGATCTTACCAATCTGAATACGTGGATTTAGCGACGTATTCGGATCTTGAAAGATCATTCTGATCAGTTTGCAGCGTGTTTGATAATCTCGGTGGGCTAAGGGCTCACCATTTACTCGGATGATCCCCTCGGTAGGTTCCTCAACGCCAGACAACATTTTGGCTAGCGTTGATTTGCCTGAGCCATTTTCACCCATGAATGCGATAGTTTCACCGGCTTCCAATGAAAACGATACAGGCTTCACCGCCTCTATGGTACGGCGACGAAATAAGCCTGATCGGTAGTGGTAGTCTTTTTTAAGACCTTCGACTTCAAGTAGTGAACTCACTTTTTCGTTTCCTCCATATTCAGCGGAAAGTGACAGCTAAATTTATGGTTTTTAACTTTTCTTCGTTTTGGTACTTCAACACATTTACGCTGTGCGTGTGGGCAACGAGGCCCTAACCGACAACCAATAGGCAAATGCTGAAGTGGAGGAATCGAACCGGGTAGGGTTTCTAGCTTACTTTTATGGGGCAGAATGTCTAAATTGAAATCAGGCATTGCCCGGAGTAATGCTTCGGTATAGGGGTGGTGAGGCGTACCTAATAATTGCTTTCTACTACCTGATTCAACCGATTGACCACAGTACATGACGGTAATTCTATCTGCCCATTGGGTAACCGTCGTGAGATCATGGCTCACCAATAATATGGTGGTGTTGCCAAGCTGGTTCATACGGCTGAGTAGTCGAAATATTTGAGCTTGGGTTATAGGGTCGAGATCATTGGTTGGTTCATCGGCAATGAGTAGGCGTGGTCGGTTAGCAATGGCCATAGCAATCATAACCTTTTGGCATTCACCGTCGGTTAATTCGTACGGATAACTTCTCATTATCTGTTTATGATCTTTGATCCCCACTTTGTGCAGTAGTGCAATAGCTTGTTTTTGACGCCATTTAAACCGTTGCCAAAACCGCCCCTTAAATGAGGTTGAGGGTATTGCTTCTCTGAGCTGTTCACCGACACGCTCAGAAGGGTCAAGACATGAGGACGGCTCTTGAAATATCATCGCTATCTCACGCCCTACAACTCTTCTTCGCTCACGGGGAGATAAAGCAAGTAGGTCAATATCACCCAAGCGCAGGCGATCTGCACTGACTCGCCAATTATCTTTTGCTACGCCCGCAATAGCTTTCGCGACAAGGCTTTTTCCTGAGCCAGACTCACCCACGAGGCCACGAATTTCACCTTCATTTATTGTTAGGCTCATACGTTCAACGGCTTTCACCATGCCTTGCGGTGTATCAATTTCTATAGTCAGGTTACGAATATCAAGTAATGGCATTAGTCTATCCCCGCGTTAATAGCTTGGCGGAGTCCTTCTCCTACTAAGTTTACTACTAAAACGCTAAACGTAATGGCAAGGCCGGGTAGGGTCACTGTCCATGGTGCAAGATAAATGAGTTCAATAGAGTCACCTAACATGGCTCCCCACTCTGGTGATGGTGCTTGGGCGCCTAAGCCGAGGAAGCCTAATGCAGCTATATCAAGTATCGCAATAGATATGGCACGGGTAAGCTCATTGGTGAGTACCGTTAGTATATTCGGTAGTATCGAATTGTAGAGTAAGTAAAAATCGTTTGCGCCGTCTAAGCGTGCAGCCATGATGTAATCTTTTTCGACTTCATTATGTACCGCGGTGTAGACCGCACGAATGAAGCGCGGGATAAGCGCAAGCCAAATGGCTAATAAAATATTGGTTTCGCCGGGTCCCATATAAGCAACGACGATAATGGCTAACAATAGTGAGGGTATTGAAAGCACGGTATCAAGAACGTGATTTAAAAAGCTCGACTTTAAGCCTCGGGTCATGCCAGCCATTACACCAATAGCAATACCAATGACGGCAGAAGCGACTGCGATAAGTATGGCGTAGCCAAAAGTGATACGAGAGCCCATCAGTAGGCGGCTAAGCATATCTCTTCCTAGGTCATCAGTGCCAAAGAAGTACTCGACATGGCCTGCGGTATCCCAAGAGGGGGGCATGAGCAGCTCGCCGACTTGTTTGACGGGTACGTAAGGCGTAATCCAAGGAGAAATCAGTGTCAAAAATATCAGTAGTAATAAACACCAGAAACCGAATATGGCCAGTGAATTTGATCTGAAATTATGCCATGCACGCTCCCATTGCGTTGGGATCTTGGTTTCCTGATAGATGTTATTTGATAGCATACCATTCCTTCCTAACTAACGGACTCACGAAGGCACCCATCAAATCTGACAGGATATTGGCAATCAGGATAAAGCTACCGACGGTGATAACACCCGCTTGGATTGCAACATAATTTTGGGTCGAAATCGCGTCTAATAGCCAGCGACCTATACCCGGCCAATTAAATATTGACTCTGTTAGCATTGCAAACGTCATCATGGTTGAAAACTGCATGCCTAATTTAGGAATGATGGGGGGAATGGCATTTTTTAGAATATGCCTGATGATAATTTCGTACATTGATAGCCCTTTAGTTTGGGCAACTTTAATAAAGTTTTGATCCAAAATGTCTGTTACTGATGCACGAGTCAGGCGAATAACCTCTGTGGTAGGGGCTAATGCAAGAACAAGGGTTGGTAATATTAGGTGGCTAATCACGTCTTTAATCGCTTCAGCACGATAGGGTTTGTCAGATAACATTACGTCGATAAGCGCAACGCCTGTGACATGCTCAATTTCGTAAAGCAAATTATAACGACCAGATACAGGCAGCCAGCTGAGCTCAAGGGAAAATAGCATGATCAATAAAACAGCTAACCAGAATAATGGGATGGAGTAACCGATTAGTGCCACCGATGAAATTAACGTATCGATAGGCTTTCCACGTTTTACCCCTGCGAGCGTGCCGAGTGGAATCCCGGTAATTAGTGATAAAACAAAGGCAAAGAAACACAGCTCTAACGTAGCAGGAAAGACCGTTAAGACCTCATTTAAAATAGGCTCTCCTTGTAGATTAAGCCCTAGATTGCCTGAAAAAAGGTTCTCTAAGTAAATGCTCCAGCCTGTCCAAAAAGATAAGCCGCTCCAAAAAGAGTCGGTGTCAAGGCGAAGCAAACTAAAGCCGACGAGAGTGAGGATCAGTAACGTAATGAAAAATAAGTTCAGGCGTCGAATGGTATAGATAAGCATATTAGTTATCGCCCCGATAAACCGTTGAGAAGGAGCGGGTGCCAAATGGACTCATGGTTAAACCATTGAGCGATTGGTGGTGTACTTGAAAATGAACGCCGTGAGCAAGTGGAACGATAGGCACTTGCTGATCAAGGATATCCTGCGCCAAGTAGTAGTAATTTAAACGTTGATCAAGTTTGGTTGTTCGTGATGCTAATTCTAATAGGTTGTCAAAATTTAGATTACACCAGTTCGCAACGTTTAACCCAACCATTTTTGCGTCACACGAAAGTAGTGGACGAAGGAAATTATCTGGATCGCCATTATCCGCAATCCAACCCGTTAAAACTAAGTCGCTGTTGAATTTACCAATAGTCCCTAATCGACTTACGGTATCCTGAGTCACTATAGTGACTTGAATACCCACCGCATTGAGATCGGCTTGTATTAACTCGGCGGTCTTACGGGGACTTGGGTTGTACGGGCGGGATTCAAGTGGTACCCAAAGCGTCAGGTTTAAGTTTTTATCATAGCCAGCATCTTTGAGTAACGCGAGTGACTTGGAGGGTGCATAATCTAATGCTTGGCTATTGCGGTTATAGGCCCATGACATTGGCGGTAAAATGCTTTTTGCTTGTGTACCCGTGCCGTAATAAACAGAGTTTAAAAGATTTTCACGGTTAATTGCATGGTTGATTGCTTTTCTAACTCGTACATCTTTTAGCTCTGGCTGAGTATTATCAAGTGCAAGAAAGGCGACGTTCATGCCAGTCTGCGCGATGAGTTCATAGTCTTCATTTTCGCTGATCACAGGAAGCTGGCTCGCGACAGGTGACGATAAAACATCACAGCCCTTACTCAGTAACTTCGCGAGGGTGCCGGTACCTCGGGTTGCAATATCAAATACAACCTGTTCCATTTTTGCACTGCCTTGCCAGTAATCTGGATGGCGGTTCAAGCGAATTAAGTCATTGGGAAGATATTGCTCTAGATAAAATGGCCCTGTGCCAATGGGTTGCATGTCTAGTTGATTAGGTTTGCCTGCACGAAGTACGTTATTGGCATATTCTTGCGAATGAATAACGGCATACGTTGTTGCAAGGTTAGATAAAAAAGCGTTATCTGGGCGCGATAAGCTGAATTCGACGGTATGAGAGTCAATCATCTCGACATTTTCGACTAAATATTCAAAACCTTGGCTTTCAAACCAAGGATAGCGACCGCCTGAGATACCATGAAACGGGTGGCTTGGGTCAATGACTCGCTTAAAGCTAAACACCACATCTTGTGCATTCAGTTGGCGTGTAGGTTTAAACCAATCAGTTGATTGGAATTCAATCCCTCGACGAAGTGTAAATCGATAAACTAAACCATCATCGCTGACAGTCCAATGGCTGGCTAACGAGGGTAAAGGCTGATGGCTGACAGGATCAAGTATCAGTAGCCGGTCAAAGATTTGCGCAGCAAGCGTGTCAGCTGTTAAGCCACCATCGATTAACTGAGGGTTAAACGTTGTTGGCGTATCTTGCCCACAATAGACGAAGCCGCGGCTACGAATATCATTGTCTTGCTCTGGTTCACTACAGCCAACTAGGCTAATTAGGCCAACGCATGCAAGCAGAAGACGAGTATAGGCGCTCATAAGATAAGAATTTTTTTGAAAACAAGACTATAAATTTAACATTATCCCACTCTGTCACCAAGTCATCTCATAAAATTACCTGATAATAGTAGGTGTTTTATGCTTATTTTCCTGCAAAGGAAGTAGCATAAGCGGCACTACTCGATATCTGAATTACCCACGAGCTGGTATTTTCGTAGTAAGCCCCTTAGTTGATGGTAGCTTAAAGATAACAGTTCGGCGGCTTTCCGTTGATTAAATTGCGCCTGCTCAAGTGCTTGTTGAATCAATGCCATTTCCTGATCTTGTTGCCACTGACGAAAATCAATGGGTAGTGATGGGGTAAGAAGGGAGTTTTGGGCATCGTGTTGCTCTGAGGTTGCTTGCTCTGGGCTTAATGTTTGCTGTGTAGTAGAGGCAGAGGAAAGCTCTTCCCAAGGCGCTTTGAATGGGTCAAGGATAATGTCATGAACGGGTTCATCTTCTAGTCCATGACGGAAGACAGACCGTTCGACGACATTTTTTAATTCTCGGACGTTTCCAGGCCATGGGTAGTGTTTAAGTTGCTGAACAGCTTCAGCGGTAAAGCCCGAAAAGTAACTATAGCCGAGTTCACGGCACATTTTGACGGCGTAATAATCGGCCAGTGGAATGATATCTTCACCGCGTTCCCGTAACGGAGGGAGATGAATGATGTCGAAAGCGAGACGATCTAATAAGTCTGCTCTAAACTGTTTTTTTTCAGCTAATTGCGGCAGGTTTTCATTGGTCGCACAAATTAACCTAACGTTTGCTTGGCAAGTCTTACTGCCACCAACCCGTTCATATTCTCCATATTCGATAACGCGCAGTAGCTTTTCTTGAACACCCAATGGGGCGGTCGCGAGCTCATCTAAAAACAAGGTTCCACCTTCTGCACGTTCAAAACGGCCCTGATGACGGCCTTTTGCACCAGTAAATGCGCCAGCTTCATGACCAAACAATTCAGAGTCAATAACCCCCTCACTGAGCGCAGCACAATTAAGCGAAAGAAGTGGCTGATCCCAACGGCGAGAAAGATAGTGCATGCGTTGGGCAATGAGCTCTTTGCCGGTTCCCCGTTCCCCCAAGATCAGCACCGGCCTGTTAAGAGGTGCGAGCCGAGAGGTGTGATCGAGCACGGTTAGAAAAGATTCGGACTCCCCAATAAGATTGTCTGTTTTTTGCATGGTCAATCTCGCTAACTGTTGGCGTATATACTCATAACATAGCAGGGGAGAATAGAAGCTGTAAAGCTAAGTGACTGATATTAAATGTACAAAAAGTTGGCACGGTTGTTGTAATAACTTGCTATGTATTAGGACTATCCCTAGCAACACTGATTGGAGATTTGATTATGGGTATTTTTTCTCGTTTTGCTGACATTGTGAATGCCAACGTAAACTCATTACTGGATAAAGCAGAAGATCCGCAAAAAATGATCCGCTTGATTATTCAAGAGATGGAAGACACTTTAGTTGAAGTACGTACTTCATCAGCGCGAGCGTTAGCTGATAAAAAAGAGCTTCATCGTCGTATTCAAGCGATTGAAGCACAGTCTGCAGATTGGCAGCAAAAAGCGAGCCTTGCACTGCAGAAAGGCCGTGAAGATCTCGCGCGTGCTGCATTAATTGAAAAGCAGAAACTTAATGATGTTGCGCTAACACTGAATGAAGAATTTAAGCTGGTTGAAGACACCATTGAAAAACTAAGCTCAGAGGTTGCTGAGCTTGAGCGTAAGCTGCAAGAAACCCGTGCCCGTCAACAAGCGTTGGTTATGCGTCATAAAGCGGCTGGTACACGTCGTGATGTTCGCCGTCAGCTCGATACCGGTAAAGTGGATGAAGCTTTATCGAAGTTTGAACAGTACGAGCGCCGTATTGATGAAATGGAAGCGGAAGCAGATAGCTACAATATGGGGAAAGGTAAAAACTTAGAGGATGAGTTTGCCAACCTTCAAGCACAAGATGATATTGAAAAAGAACTCGAGCGCATGAAAGCCAACATTAAGGATAAGGAGTAATTCACGGCAATCTTACTTTGTTGGTATGATGGTGTAATTAAGGTAATTATTTGATTCTGCGCGGATAAGGAGAAAGAAAATGTCTATGGGGTTTATTGTTGGTCCACTAGTAGTGTTTATGATCTTTGTTGCCCCGTTGTGGTTGATCCTGCACTACCGTAGTAAAAAAAATGCGAGTGAAGGGTTATCAGGCGATGATCACCAGAAGCTACAAGCGCTGGTCACCCGCGCAGAGCAAATGCAAGATCGAATTGTAACACTGGAACGTATCCTTGATGCAGAAGCACCACAATGGAGGAGCAAGCAATGAGTAAGACCCTCTACCGTGACCCGAAAAATGGCAAGTTAGGTGGTGTTTGTGCTGGTATCGCCGAATATTTTGGTATGGAAATTTGGTTGGTACGTATTCTGACCGTGTCAGCCTTCCTACTCGGCGTTGGTTTTATTGTGACCTTGGCATATATCGCAGCGTGTTTAATCCTCGATAAAATGCCTGAAGAACGAAGCTATCAGCAATATATATTTCGTGAACATCATGTAAAACAAAAGCCATGGCAGGCAGGAAAACCCGCCAGCCAGATTTTGCAAAACGTTGAATCTGAACTTAATGATATAGAGCAAGATTTACGAAAAATGGAAGCCTACGTAACTTCATCAGCGTTTAAGGTTGACCGAGAATTTCGTAACCTGTGATTTTGGCAGGTTCCCTTTTTAAGAAGCAGGCGTTAGCCTGCTTTTTCTTTATTCTGAATTACTGATTCATCGAAGGTTAATCAGTAATTTGCTACCGTTTACTTAGTGATTGACGCACATAGGAATAACGATGAATCGAATTGGTAATGAGTTGAATAAGCTAGTGAATCGAAGTTTAGACCGCCATGTGCGTTTGGCGGTGACGGGGCTATCCCGTGCGGGTAAAACAGCATTTATTACTTCACTGGTAAACCAACTGATGCATGTCAGTACAAACCCGCGATTACCGCTGTTTAGTGCAGTGAGAGAAGGCCATTTACTGGGTGCTAAGCGTGTCCCTCAGGTTGATATGCATGTGCCAAAATTTGCTTATGAAGAGGGTATCAATTCTCTTTTATCGTCCCCGCCATCTTGGCCTGAGCCAACCCGAGATGTGAGTCAAACGCGACTGGCACTACGCTATAAGCCGCAAAAAGGGCCAATGAAATTACTGCAAGAAACCGCTACGTTATACCTTGATATTGTTGATTACCCTGGTGAGTGGTTGCTGGACTTGCCGTTACTTGACCTAGATTTTATCGCCTGGTCAAAGCAGCAAGCGCAAGTGATTAAAGGTAAGCGACTGGAACTGGCCAGAGATTGGCTTGATATGGAAGATGGTTTTGACCCACTCGCCCCAGCCGATGAAGCGGTGATCGAAGCCATTTCCCAGCGTTTTACTGAGTACTTATACCGTTGTAAAGCGGAAGGCGGTTTGCATTGGGTGCAACCGGGGCGTTTTGTCTTGCCGGGGGAATTAGCTGGTGCACCGGTTTTACAGTTTTTCCCTATGATTTGGCTCGACAAGTATACAGAACAACAATTAGCTGACGCGGGTGAAGACACCAATATCGGTATGCTTAGAAGTCGTTACCGTTATTACCAACAGCATGTCGTGAAGGCGTTTTATAAAGAGCACTTTTCTAAGTTTGATCGCCAGATCATTTTAGTGGATTGCTTACAGCCGCTAAATGCAGGTCCTGAATCATTCGGTGATATGCGTCAGGCGCTTGACCAACTTATGCAGAGTTTTAAATACGGGCGTAGTTCCTTGATCCGTCGTTTATTTTCACCGCGCATTGATAAGGTGTTATTTGCGGCAACCAAAGCCGATCATGTCACGCCAGAACAACATCCCAATATGGTGAGTTTATTGCAGCAACTGGTCAATGAGGCATGGCAAACCGCGTCTTTCGAAGGGATCAAAATGGACTGTCTCAGCCTATCGTCGATTCAGTCGACAGAGCCAGGGTTTGTCGATTATCAGGGCAAACAAGTACCAGCATTAAGAGGGCACTCGCTTGATGGTAAGTCGCAAACCTTGTTTCCAGGGGAGGTGCCTAGACGATTGCCAAACGATATTTTCTGGCAACAATCAGGCTTTGACTTTATTAACTTTAGGCCATTAGCACAACAGAGCGATGAACCATTGCCGCATATACGGATGGATAAAGCCTTGGAGTATTTACTGGGAGATAAATTACGATGAGTGATACTTATAAACAGAAAATTGTCTTTGATGAGCCAAAATCAGAACAAGCTCAGCAAACGAACGATGAACTGACCTCCCAGATGCAGTTCGCACAGCAAGATACATTTATGCCTGATGTGGTCGATGATGGCGATAATGAGCTTGAAGAGACATTGTCACGTACGTTAGCCGCTAAACCTAAACGGCGTTCAGGTTGGTTGAAAGGCCTGCTTGTCGGCGGAGCCGTAATGGTGGGGTGGCAGACCGTCGATTATGTTGCAACAGCCTACCAAACGGGAGATTGGTTAGCGCTTGGCTGGAGTGTCATTGTTGCAGGTATTGCTGCAACAGGTATAACAGCGTTGGGAAGGGAGCTTATTACGTTACGTCGCTTAAAACAGCGTCAAAGTGAGCGAGAGCAAGCTCAAGCTTTACTCGATGCTGATGGAATTGGCCAAGCAAAAGCGTTCTGCACTAAATTGGCGCATAAAGGCAATATTCAAGCAGAGAACGCTGGCTATGACCGCTGGATTCAGTCGTTAGCAGCAACACATAATGACCGTGAGGTTATGCAGCTTTACGATAAAATGGTTTTGACTCAACAAGATACACTGGCACGTAAGCTGGTGGCTAAATATGCCAGTGAAGCGGCGGTGATGGTAGCGGTTAGCCCGTTGGCCGTTGCTGATATGTTGCTGGTGGCATGGCGTAATTTCCGTTTGATAGAGCAAGTATCTGCAGTGTACGGCGTTGAGCTAGGGTATTGGTCTCGTATTCGATTGGTAAAGTTGGTGCTGGCTAACATGGCCGTGGCGGGCGCAAGTGAAGTGATCGCTGATTCAGGCATGGATATGCTGTCGATGGATCTTGCCGGACGAATGTCAACACGTGTTGCCCAGGGGGTTGGTGTCGGGCTATTGACCGGGCGGCTAGGACTAAAAGCAATTAGCTTGATGCGCCCGCTGCCATGGCAAGGTGATCAGCAGCCGAAATTGAGTGAAATTCGTAAAGATTTGCTATTGCGAATTACTCGCCAACAAGAATCAGCAGAAAAATAGTGGCTTAGGGCACAGCATCGGTGTTCAGTGTCTTGACTGAGTGGCAGTGAAAGCGCAAACTTCATGTGTCAACAATTCCTGACACTTTGGAAGAGATAAATATGAGGCTACAAGTCTTTTGTGAAGACCGACTTGGTATGACCCGTGAGTTGCTGGATATTCTTGCTAGCCAGCAAATTGACTTGCGAGGCATTGAGATTGACCGTGTAGGTATTATTTACCTCAATTGCCCTGAGATTGAATTTGAGCAATTTAGTCAGCTGATGTCACAGATCCGTCAGTTAGACGGCGTGACAGATGTACGGAAGATTCAGTTCATGCCTAGTGAGCGTGAACATAAAGAATTGAAAGCATTGCTTGAAGCATTACCTGATCCATTCTTTTCTATTAACCTACATGGCAAGATTGATCTTGCCAACGACGCTGCTGAAACCTTATTAGGCAAAACGCGTGGTGAGATTGTCGGTGAAAATATTCAGTCATTTGTTGGATTCAATATCCATCAATGGTTAGAGGCTGATGAAGCAAGCCAGCGTAGTGAAATGGTTGTGCTCTCTGGCCTTGATTACATGATGGAAGTCATGCCGGTATATGTCACTGATGAGAGTGAAGAGCAAGTACTCGCAAGTGCTGTTATTTTGCTTAAATCATTGTCTGAAGCCAAGATGCCTGTTGCCATGCGTAAGCTAAGTGGCGACAACGGCTTTGAGCACCTTGTTGGCCAGTCTTCACGCTTTAAACAGTTGCTGTCTCAAGCGAAGAAATTATCATTGCTTGATGCGCCATTGCTAATCCAAGGTGAAACAGGGACAGGTAAAGAAATGCTGGCCAGAGCTTGCCATCAGCGTTCGCTCCGCCGAGAAAAGCCGTTCCTGTTAGTTAACTGTGTTTCTATGCCTGACAATGCGGCTGAAACTGAGTTGTTCGGTTTGGCTGCCACTGCAACTGAGCCGGGTAAAAAAGGTATATTCGAACAAGCCGATGGTGGCACTGCCTTCCTTTATGAAGTGGGTGAGATGTCTGAACACCTTCAAATAAAGCTCCTTCGCTTCTTACAAGATGGCACATTCCGTCGAGTGGGCGAAGAGAAAGAAATGAAGGTGGATGTTCGTGTCATTTGCTCGACCCAGAAAAAACTGCCTGATTTGGTCGCGGGTGGACAGTTCCGTGAAGATCTTTTTTATCGTCTGAATGTATTGTCGCTTTTTGTTCCACCGCTACGTGAACGAACGGCCGATATCGTACCATTGGCTGATTTATTCTTATCGCAGTTTGCGCAAGAATTACAACAGCCGAAACCCGGTATTTCAAGCGAGGTCGCTCAATACTTAAGCCAGTATTCGTGGCCGGGCAATATTCGACAATTAAGAAATGTTTTGTTCCGAGCGATGACTCAACTCGAGGGGCCGGAAATTTGCGTTGATGATGTTCAGTTACCTGAAAATGAATCGACAACAGTGATCAGTGAAGAGACCTTAGACGGCTCTTTGGATGAGATCATGAAGCGCTATGAATCTGGTATTCTCAATAGCTTGTATCGTAGCTACCCATCAACACGTAAGCTCGCGAAGCGCCTTGGGGTATCTCATACCGCAGTAGCGAACAAGTTACGTGAGTACAGTATTAATAAGTCGTAGTCAGTCGACGATTATTTATGCCACCATGCAAAGGGGGAGAAGCAGCAATAGTCGCTTCTCCCCTTTTTTATTACTGTCGAATACGACTAAATTAAACTTATCTCACCATTCTCTAGTGCCCTTAGCTGGGTAATCACCGATTCACCATAGCGGCAACTCTCTTGTGCTTCTTGTTCTGAGGCGACTCGATGGCAGGGAATGATGATTGGGATAGGGTTAACATTTTTTGCCATACCAACAGCTTGAATGGCGCATGGGTGTTCAATTTTTTCGGCAATTTGGTGATAGGAACGTTGGTTATTATAGGGGATTTCTCGTAAAGCATTCCATACCTGGCATTGGAATGTAGTACCTTGTGGTGCGAGGGGGAGAGTAAAGTGTTTGCGTTGCCCTTGTAAATATTCTTGTAGTTGATTGATGAAAGGTGACATGAACTCAGGGTCATGTTCCCACCGGTTATCTGGACTAAAGCCGCCGCTTGCGATGGTGAGAAGCCTTAGTCCTTGTTCATCTGCTAAGAGATATACTTTTCCCAATACCGTATCAAGGTAGTCGTAATACATAGTCATCACTGTGTTGGTTAGCGGTAAAATGCAGGTGCAGGTTATGACTCAATCATAGTCTAATACCAGCTTTGATTAGCATATTGGATCACTAATAGTCCGAATTCTTTGTTCTATCATAAGTTTATAGTTAATAATAATTCACTATGTTACCGTTTAAGTACAAACGGACAGATAACGGGAGTCGGGGCATTGTTTGAATCAATTTTAAATCGCTCGGCAGTCATTGACTTGGATGAATTCAAAGTACGTTTGATTACTCCCAAAGACGTCAAAGCAATAACGGCTTACTATCAGCGTAATAGGGCCTTCTTAAAGCCCTGGGAGCCTTTGCGTGAAGAAGCCTTCTTTACCGAGGTAGGCTGGGAGATACGCTTAGATCAACTGGTGCAACTGCATAAACATAAGTTGGCATATTATTTTGTGATTCAAGAAAAGGGCAGCCAAGAAATTGCGGGTGTTGTGAATTACAGTAATTTAGTCCGTCATCCATTTTATGCATGTCATGTCGGTTACTCATTAGATCAATCATGGCAAGGGCGTGGCGTTATGATAAAGGCGCTGGAAGAGACCGTGGCATGGATGTTTAAAGAGCAAGGCTTTCACCGAATAATGGCCGCATATATGCCACATAATAAGCGTAGTGCCGCGGTATTGGCGAAATGCGGTTTTGAAGCGGAAGGGCGGGCCAAAAAGTATTTGCTGATAAATGGTCAGTGGGAAGATCACATTTTAACGGCAAGGATGAATCCAGATTGGGCTTCTCCGGTATGACGCATTTAGCTTAACTACGCTTTTAATGGATACCTCAGAAATAAAGGCGAAAAAAAACGAGAGTAAAGTACTCTCGTTTTTATGCCAACATTGCGACCTAACTAAGTGTCAAATGACATCTATCAGTTAAATTATCAGTTAAATGTGTTGCCACAGATCAGCGTAGCGGCCATTTTGCGCCATGAGTTCACTGTGTTTGCCTTGCTCGGCGATCTGCCCTTCATCCATCAAGCAAATATTGTCCATTTGCTCTAAGCCAACCAAGCGGTGGGTAATGAACAGCACGGTTTTGTCTTTGGCATGCTGATGTAACAGAGCGATGATTTGCTGCTCTGTACGGCGATCAAGCCCTTCTGTTGGTTCGTCCATCAATAAGATAGGTGCATCATGCAACAGGGCGCGGGCAATACCGATACGGCGGCGTTCACCACCTGATATTTGGCGTCCACCTTCACCTAACCAAGTATCAAGCCCTTTACCATCAAGCAAACTTTCAAGGCCGACTTTTTCAAGAGCGGCTTTAAATTCGTCATCGGTGCCAGTTGGTTTTGCCAACACAAGATTTTCACGTAGTGAGCCATTGAAGACATCGACGCGCTGGCTCACAACGGTAATCGCATTACGCAGTGACGATTCGTGCCATTGTGGTAATGTCACGCCATCAAGGGAGATGCTGCCTTGTTGTGGGTCCCAGTTACGGGTCAGTAATTGTAGCAGTGTTGATTTACCACAGCCCGTACGACCGAGTAAGGCAACTTTTTGGCCGGCTTTTATCGACAGTGATATGTTGGTTACAACAGGTTTGTCGCTACCGTAATAGGTGTAACTGACATCGTTAATATCAATAGCCCCTATCACTTCCGCTTGATGACCGTTTGGATCAAACGGCGTATCAGGGGTCGCCTCGATAATTTCATTCAATCGGCGTGCTGACGTTAATGTCTGGCTTAAGTACTGGAAAGCGCCTGCAACTGGCATCATAAGTTCAAAACTTGCCATTGTGGCAAAAGCAACCATGGCAATAAATGGGTCCGGTGGGTTGCCGCCGACACCATCTGCGGCAATCCAGGTCATCAGGACTAATGTCCAACCTGTGGCCGCCATGAGAACACCATTGGCGAGACCTGTTAGATTTGCCATTTTGCGCTGAGCGGCAAGTAACGAGGTTTGCTCATTCAACGCCTGCTGGTAATAACGGTCTTCGGCATTAAACAGTAACAGCTCTGCATGGCCTTGGATCCAGTCCATCAACTTAACACGGTAGTTAGCTTTGGCGAATGTTAATGCTTCACCATGCACCTTACCAAGACGGTAAAAGATGATTGGCAAGATCAACATCAATGTCAGCAGTATGGCACCTAACGTTAAACCGAGCGTTAAATCAAACCAAGCTAAAAATCCCGTGATCGCCAGTAGGCCAATGACACCGATAATCAACGGACTTACCAGTCGAAGGTAAATGTGATCCATTGCATCGACATCGGCAACTAATCGGTTGAGTAAGTCAGCGTCACGCAGATTTGCTTGGCGTCCTGGGATTAATGGCGTGAGTTTGCGGAAGAAGAATAAACGTAGGTCGGCCAATAGCTTGAATGTTGCATTATGGCTGACGACACGTTCCCCCCAGCGTCCTGCAGTCCGTGCCATTGAAAACCCACGAACACCAGCACCCGGCAACATGTAGTTAAAGGTCTCGCGGGCAATGGTTAAGCCTGCAACCGAAGATGCGGCAATGAACCAACCTGATAGGGTCAAGAGGCTCATAGCGGCCAACAGCGTCGCTAAACCAAGTAGCATGCCAAGCGTCAGCCCGAACCAATGCTTACGATAGAGTTTTAAATAAGGGATTAAATCACGCATCGAGATCCCTCTTATCAGTGTGTGCCAACATGTCAGATAATAATCCGTCATGGCGAATAAGGTCGAAGTGACCATTTTGAACCAGCTTGCCATTTTCCATAACAAGTACGCGGTCCATCGCTGAAAGCTGATCAAGACGATGGCTTACCATCAGCGTTGTTTGGCCTCTAACAGCCTCTTTCAAGCTTTCAAGTACAAGTTGTTCGCTGTTTGCATCTAAACTAGCAGTCGGTTCATCGAGCAGCCAAAAAGCACCACTTTGAAGCATCGCTCGCGCGACAGCGATACGTTGCGCCTGACCTACCGACAATCCGCCTGAACGGTCTCCAACTTGATGTTGATAGCCTTGCTCTAGGCGAAGAATAAACTCTTCTGCATGTGCCTGCTCGGCGACTTGAGTGATATGCTCATCGGTCGCCAGTGGGTTGCCAAGGCTAATGTTGTCACGCACAGTACCATGCAGTAATAGAGGGTTTTGACCGACCCAGCTAATCGCTTGTCGCCATTGGCTGTGATCGAGATCTTTAAGCTCTACATCGTTAATTTTTATGCTGCCGCGATACGGCAAGAAACCCAATAACGCATTCAGTAAGCTGGTTTTACCTGCGCCACTTGGCCCGACAAGCGCAACCTGTTCACGCGCATTAATATCAAAGCTTAATGGACCAGCAAGTACTTGTCCTTCAGGGCTTAATACCTCTAGGCTTTCCACTGAAATTTTAATGGTTTCAGGTGAGTCGAGGTTTTTATCACCTTGGCTCATTTCATCCACTTCAGCGTTTAGAAACTCAACAATAGATTCTGCAGCACCAATGGCTTGGGCTTTTGCGTGGTAGAACGTACCAAGATCACGTAGTGGTTGATAAAATTCAGGTGCAAGTACAAGGACAAACAGACCAGTGAATAAGGTAATCGGAACGCCGTAGTGGCCGAAGTTTAGCTCGCCGATAAAGGCAAAACCAAAGTAAACGGCAACAATCGCGACTGAAATAGACGCGAAGAACTCAAGTACCGCAGACGATAGGAACGCCATGCGCAGTACTTCCATCGTACGCTTACGTAAAACATGAGAAGCAGCATGCAAGTTATCCGCTTCGGCTTCTGCTCGGTTAAATAAACGCAGCGTCGATAAACCCTGAAGGCGGTCATAAAAGTGGCCAGAAAGGCGCTGTAAAGCCTTAAAGTTACGACGGTTAGCATCAGCTGCACCTAAGCCAACCAGTGCCATAAATATCGGCACAAGCGGTGCAGTAATGAGGAAGATAAGTCCGGCAGCCCAATTCAATGGGAATACCGCGAATAAAATGACCAAGGGCACAAGCACTGCAATTGACATTTGCGGTATGTAACGAGAGAAGAAATCTTGCATTTCTTCAACTTGCTCTAGCACTAAGCTAGCCCATACCCCAGCAGGCTTACCTTTGATATAAGCAGGCCCTAGGCTTTGGAGTCGCTGTAAAATAAGCTGACGAATATGTAAGCGAATTTGTTCTCCACAGCGGTAGCCGAAGACTTCTCGACCCCAACTACAGGCGGCACGCAAGCCAATGATGATAAATAAACTGATGAAGCTACTGACCAGTTGGTATTTATCAGTATGCTCCATGATGAGTTGGTGCAAAATGTGGGCAAGCAAGGCTGCCTGACCAACAAGTAGTAGTCCCGATAGAAAACCAAGCCCGACACTGAACATTAACCAGCGCTTGGCTAGTTTGCTCTGTGACTTTAACCACTTGGTCAAATCGCGTTGTAATTCTTTATCCATATTAAAATCTTGAGCCGCTTGCTAATACAAGCTAATAATGAAGGCAAAAAACGGCCACGTAGAAGTGCGTGGCCGGTATGTATTATTGTTTTTCTTCTTCTAGAGCGTCAAGGTAACGCTCGGCATCTAAAGCGGCCATACAGCCCGTGCCGGCGGATGTGATTGCTTGGCGGTAAGTGTGATCCATGACATCACCCGCAGCAAAAATACCTTCCACACTTGTCTGAGTTGCATTACCTTCAGTACCTGATTGCACTTTGATATAGCCATTAGCCATGGTGAGTTGACCCGAGAAAATATCGGTATTTGGCTGGTGGCCAATGGCAATGAATGCACCCATCACTTCGATGGTTTCTGTTGCTTCAGACTGGGTGTCTTTAATGCGCACAGCCGTTACACCCATATCATCACCTAGCACTTCATCAAGTGTGCGGTCGGTGTGTAGGATAATGTTGCCATTTTCGACTTTATCCATCAGGCGTTTGATCAGAATTTTTTCTGAGCGGAATGAATCGCGACGGTGAATTAGATGAACTTCAGAGGCAATGTTGGATAAATAAAGCGCTTCTTCAACTGCGGTATTACCACCACCTACAACGGCTACTTTCTGGTTACGATAGAAAAATCCATCACATGTTGCACACGCTGATACACCACGACCTTTGAATTTTTCTTCTGACTCAAGGCCTAAATATTTAGCTGAAGCACCGGTAGAGATAATGAGAGCATCGCAGGTGTATTCGCCATTGTCGCCTTTTAGACGAAACGGGCGCTGACTAAAATCAGTTTCGCTGATGTGGTCAAAAATAATTTCTGTTTCAAACTTTTCAGCATGATCTTTCATGCGATCCATCAGAGCTGGACCTGTAAGGCCTTCAGCATCACCCGGCCAGTTTTCAACTTCAGTCGTTGTTGTTAGCTGACCGCCTTGTTGCATCCCGGTGATCATTACCGGGTTAAGGTTTGCACGAGCAGCATAAACAGCTGCTGTATAACCAGCAGGGCCAGAACCAAGGATGAGCAGTTTACAATGTCTTACGTTACTCATTACTTCTCCAGACTGAAATGAGATATTTATCTTATGAAGGGTGATTGTAGGTAAATTGGGTCGCTATTGAAAGGGGGATTTCAGAAACAGAAGAAGGAGCTAGAAGGAATAACGGCTATTCAGTTATCCCTTCTTTTTATAATGTTTTTTTATATGAGATTATTTATAGGCATAAGAGTGTTTATTCTAATTCATGCTAAGAGCAACAATTGGATCGGTATAATGTAAATCGAACGCTTCCGCGACTTCTTTGCAGGTGATCTTGCCAAAGATGATGTTCATCCCAGCTAAAAACCCAGGATCCTCAAGCAGCGCTTTTTTATACCCTTTGTTCGCTAAATTAATCACATAAGGCAATGTTGCGTTGTTAAGTGCAAATGCCGATGTTCTTGCGACGGCACCGGGCATATTGGCAACACAATAATGCACTACGCCATCAATAATGTAAGTTGGATCAGTGTGAGTGGTCGGGTGAGAGGTTTCAAAGCAGCCGCCTTGATCAATAGCAACATCGACTAAAGCAGAGCCTTGCTTCATCTGTTTTACATGCTTGGCGGTGATCAGCTTCGGTGCTGCAGCCCCCGGAATCAGTACCGCGCCAATAATCATGTCGGTATCAGGTACCAGTTTATTAATGACCTCTTCAGTAGAATAAATGAGCTTTACACGGCCTTGGAATTCGCGATCTAATTCACGCAATGTTTCAAGGTTACGGTCAAGTAGAGTGACATCAGCACGCATGCCCAGAGCCACCCTTGCTGCGCTAGAGCCTACGACGCCACCACCGAGGATCATGATTTTGGCTGGTTCAACACCGGGAACACCGCTGAGTAATAGCCCTCGTCCACCATTAGAATTCTCTAGTGTTTGGGCTCCTGCTTGGATAGACATTCTGCCAGCGACTTCCGACATTGGGGCTAAAAGAGGTAACTTTCCAGTGTGATCGGTGACTGTTTCGTAAGCAATACAGATAGCTTTGCTAGCGATTAGGTCTTTTGTTTGGGGAAAATCTGGGGCAAGATGTAGATAGGTGAATAATATTTGCCCTTTAGAAAGCATGGCTCTTTCTTCTGCTTGAGGCTCTTTTACTTTGACAATCATCTCTGATCTGGTAAAAACTTCTTTAGCGTTAGAAATAATAACAGCGCCTGCGCTTTCATAGTCTTGGTCTGTCAACCCAATACCGTCACCGGCATGGGTTTCAACAAGTACTTGATGGCCAAGTGAGACGAGCTCACGAACACTACTGGTTACTAAGCCCACCCGGTACTCGTGATTTTTGATTTCTTTGGGTACACCAATGATCATCCTGCTTCTCCCTTGGTACTCAGTATGATTGGCTATAGACAAGGATGTAAATGCAGATCTAATGGCAGTATAGTTGGCTAGTTAGAGTATTTGATTCTAAAATTTGGAAAGTTGTAGTATATTTTTTTGCAAGGAAGTAAGAAGGTGGAATAAAAAATGGTAGATACCAAGAAGAAACCATCCAAGGAATTGGATCGTATTGACCGTAATATATTGAATGAACTGCAAAAAGACGGTCGAATTTCGAATGTTGAGCTATCCAAACGTGTTGGGCTATCGCCAACGCCGTGTCTTGAGCGCGTGCGTCGATTAGAGCGTCAAGGCTACATTAGTGGCTACACTGCGCTTTTAAACCCTCAATATCTTGATGCGTCGTTACTTGTGTTTGTTGAAATCACACTTAATCGTGGTGCAGCAGACGTATTCGAGTTGTTCAATTCGTCAGTACAGGAACTAGAAGACATTCAGGAGTGTCATCTTGTTTCTGGTGATTTCGACTACTTGTTGAAGACACGTGTATCAGATATGTCGGCATACCGTAAATTACTGGGTGAGACACTACTTCGTCTTCCTGGTGTTAACGACACCCGTACCTATGTGGTAATGGAAGAGGTTAAGCAAACCAATAATTTGGTGATTAAAACGCGTTAACCTGCAATCCTAAAATCTTCGGCTTCAGCTGTAGATATTCTGATTAATCAAGCGACTAAAAAGTCGCTTGATTCGTTTTTATTGCTTCGTTTTTTGCTCAATTCAATTTACCTTCCCATTCCATATTCATGTATTACTGCCATTATTAGCCGTATGCATATGGTTATTTATCTTCAGCAAACATTCGTGATAGCAAATCTTATTCAAAATTCGCAGAAAATCACTGTTTCTTTACTTTCCAAAGATGGCAAACAGTCAAAAAGCCGCATGGTTTAGTATAAGATAGGGGATAAGTTTTTATGCTATCTAGCATTGTGGGATCTGATTAGTCAGGCCGATTACCAATATGGTGATAATGCAATGGTGCTGAATGGCAATTTATTAGTTACATCGGAGTGTTTTTTGAGGAAAGTTAAGGGCAAGAAGCTGCCTAAAATTCGCCTTTCCGGGGGACAGCGCTTACTGGAAAGCTTTCTAATCATCGGCATACTGTCGGCGGTTTTCATCATGGTCGCCTTGTTATCGTTTGACCCGGCTGATCCATCTTGGTCACAAACAGCATGGGAAGGTCCTGTTCAGAATAAAGCAGGGGCTCTGGGTGCGTTTGTTGCCGATACCTTCTTTTTCACTCTGGGCTCACTGGCTTACCCATTACCTGCTGTTATTGTTTTAGCTGCTTGGGTGCTTTTTCGGCGTCGAGAGCAACAAATTGCCATTGATTACATGATTTACGGTACGCGCCTCCTTGGTTTACTGCTGTTGTTTGTAACCAGTTGTGCGTTAGCGGATTTGAACTTTGATGATATTTGGTACTTTTCTTCCGGCGGGGTAATTGGTGATGTTGTGTCTAACATGGCTTTACCCATGTTTAACCTCTTGGGCGCGACCCTTGTCTTAATGTTCTTTTGGGCTGTAGGTTTTACCTTATTCACCGGGATCTCTTGGTTGACTATCGTTGATCGGCTGGGAGAGGGAGCGTTAGGGCTGTGTGCCGCTTTTCTGAATAAAGTACGCTCTGATAAGTCAGAAACATTGACGCCTTTTGCCGCTGAAATTCCCGATGAACATCAAACCGAGTTTGGTAAGCAACTTGTTCAGCAGCAAGATAATGAACCTGATGCCGATGACGTGTTACTTGCCACGTCGAGTACAGAGAAAGACCATCCTCGCGTTAATGATCGTAATGTGTTCGCGCGCAAGGAACCCCAGTTTAATGAGCTTGTGAACGAAACCGTTGATCCATTGCTTGCTGAAACTCAAGCGTGGGAGCAACAGTCTGCGACGGCAGAGCCGGTTATCGTGATGCCTGCTAGAAAGCAAAATCAGGCGGTAACGCCGGAAGCGCTGAACACAACGAAACCAACACAAGCGGTATCGCAACCTGTACCACAGCCAGTGGCCGTGGCTGAAATTGAAACAGTACCGATTACACATTCAGTCAGTAAAGTGGAAAAAATAGCGCCGGTTACAGCATCTGTTGCAGAGCCTGTGCTGGCTCATGCCGTGGCGGCTGAAGTGGTTGATAGCCATGTGAATCAGACTGTTATTGATGAACCGCTGGTGGAAATTACGTCCACGCAACAGGCGAAGGGCATGACGATAGCGGATCTTGAACGTGAGTTGGATAAAGATGAAAACTTTACGGTTTATATGAATGACGCAGAGGGGGCTACGGATAGTGAGCCTCTAAATCAGCCGATGGATATCGCAGCTGAGGGTACTGCTGACATTACTGCTGATAGCATCGTAGAGCCGAATAAGCCTTCACAGCCAAGTCCTGCTGAAATGCAAAGTTATCGTTCTGAGTTGAGTAGTTCACATTCAGTTCAGGCTGAAGCTGTAACATCAGAAGAAATAGAAACAGCACCAATAGAGACAGACCCTGTACCATCGCCTCAACCTCAGGCAGCATTGATGCCTGACCACGAGATAGAAATTGGCGTGCAAGATGGCTTGTCTGAATTGGAGCGAGCAGAACGTGAAAGCGGCACTGTTACCGATGAAGCACTCAGTGATGAAGACGAATTCTTGCAAAAAATTCGTGATGCACAAAAAGCACAGGCACAGGCCGCAGGGTTAGATAACCCATTCTTAATGAAGAAAGATGCCGATTTGCCTACGCCAACAAGCCCGATGCCAACCGTGGATCTACTGGCACCAGCTAGACAGAACGTTCAGCCCGCGAGTGAAGAAGAGCTTAAGCAGACCGCGATGCTGGTGGAATCGAAACTGGCGGATTACAAAATTAAAGCCAAGGTCGTTGGTGTATACCCAGGGCCTGTAATCACCCGTTATGAACTTGATCTTGCACCAGGGGTAAAAGTAAGTCGTATTTCGGGATTGGCAAAAGACTTAGCGCGTGCATTGTCGGCATCGGCAGTACGTGTGGTTGAGGTTATTCCTGGTAAGCCTTATATCGGCTTGGAACTACCTAACGTCAATCGTGAAACCGTTTATATGTCTCAAGTTATTGATAGTGATAACTTCCAACATAAAAAAGGTGCACTACCGATTGTACTTGGGTATGACATTGCGGGTGAAGCGGTGGTTGAAGACCTGAGTAAAACGCCGCACTTATTGGTCGCTGGTACCACCGGTTCTGGTAAATCGGTTGGGGTTAACGTGATGATTCTCAGCTTGCTGTATAAGTGTAAGCCAGAAGAATGCCGCTTCATCATGATTGACCCGAAAATGCTTGAACTCTCTATTTATGAAGGTATTCCTCACCTACTAACAGAGGTGGTAACTGACATGAAAGATGCAAGTAATGCCTTGCGTTGGTGTGTTGGTGAGATGGAACGCCGTTATAAACTGATGGCAGCGGTAGGGGTGCGTAACCTCGCTGGATTTAATGCCAAGTTAGAAGAGGCTTCCGCCGCAGGGCACCCTATTCATGATCCGCTGTGGAAGCCGGGTGATAGCATGGATGAATACCCACCAATACTGGAAAAAATGCCAAGTATTGTGGTGATTGTTGATGAATTTGCTGACTTAATGATGGTTGTCGGGAAAAAGGTAGAAGAACTGATTGCCCGTCTAGCACAAAAAGCGCGAGCGGCAGGTATTCACCTCGTTCTGGCAACACAGCGACCATCAGTGGATGTTATTACAGGCCTGATTAAAGCGAATATTCCAAGCCGCATGGCATTTACTGTTTCAACGAAAACTGATTCACGAACGATTTTGGATCAGGGTGGGGCAGAATCATTGTTAGGTATGGGTGATATGCTTTATTTAGGCGCAGGACAAAACCATCCCGTGCGTGTACACGGTGCTTTTGCTTCAGATGATGATGTACATAATGTCGTTAATGACTGGAAAGCGCGTGGCAAACCACAATATATAACAGGTATTCTAGAAGCAGACCAAGGTACAGAAGGCCTGCTGCCTGGTGAAGCGCCAGTATCTGGCGATGATGATTTAGATCAGCTGTTCGATCAAGTTGCGGCTTTTGTGACTGAATCTCGTCGTGGTTCAGTATCAGGTGTGCAGAGGAAATTTAAGATTGGCTATAACCGTGCGGCACGTATTGTTGAGCAATTGGAAGCTCATGGGATAGTCAGTGCGCCTGGACATAATGGTAACCGTGAAGTTATCGCGCCAGCGCCGCCGCCTCGCGACTAGCCAATTTGTTTTTAACATTCATTTGCAGCCAACGTGTTGGCTGCAAATCTAAAAAGGTCACCCAATGATTAAAAAAACGTTATTCACTTTATTTATTGCTGCACCCATGGTGTTTTCTGTTAGTGCTTGGGCAAACCCGCAACAAGAGCTGAGTACGCGTTTAGGGAAAGTGAATGCCTTTAGTGCTGACTTCAAGCAAAAAGTTGTCAGTCCTGACGGCGATGTTTTGGTTGAAGGCGAAGGTGATGTCTCTATCAAACGACCAAATTTATTCCGCTGGAACACGGAAACGCCAGATGAAAATGTATTAGTTTCGGATGGTAAAACATTGTGGTACTACAGCCCGTTTATCGAGCAAGTTACTGCAATGTGGTTAAACGACGCGACAGATCAAACCCCTTTTGTACTGCTTACCCGTAATAGTACCGAAGATTGGCAACAATATAATGTGTCTCAAACGTCTGATACTTTCACGTTAACACCGAAGAGCAGTGCATCATCAATGGGTAAATTTATTGTGACAGTGGCAAGTACCGGTGAAGTTCGCGGCTTTTCTGTGGTAGAGCAAGACGGCCAACGCAGCAACTTTACGTTTCAACGTTTCTCTAAGCAGACACCAGCGTCTGACTTATTCCGTTTCGCACCACCTCAAGGTGTAGAGCTGGATGACCAGCGTCATTAATCACAAGGGTTGGCTATATTTGTAGCCGAACAGTGTGTATAGAATTAAATAGGTGGTGCTTTGGTGCCACCTTTTTCGTATTTCAAGCGGGTGGCTTAATACTACCTCCCGTAGGTAATGAGGAGTTGTTATCTTGAATAACTTCAGTTTAGATTTTTCGTCGGACTTTCGTCCGTTAGCTGCACGTATGCGGCCACGAACAGTACAAGAATATATCGGTCAGAAACATATCCTCGGTGAGGGTAAACCGCTGCGTAGAGCGTTAGAGGCTGGCCACCTGCATTCAATGATCCTTTGGGGCCCGCCGGGAACCGGTAAAACGACGTTAGCGGAAGTGGCGGCAAATTATGCTAATGCAGAAGTTGAGCGGGTCTCTGCCGTTACGTCAGGCGTTAAAGATATTCGAGCCGCCATTGATAAGGCTCGCGATAACAAGATGGCGGGCCGCCGTACCATTTTATTTGTTGATGAGGTGCATCGCTTTAACAAAAGCCAGCAAGATGCATTTTTACCCCATATCGAAGATGGCACGGTGACATTCATTGGCGCAACGACCGAGAATCCATCGTTTGAGCTGAATAATGCATTGTTGTCACGTGCCCGCGTGTACAAACTGAAGTCTTTAGAAGCGGATGAAATTCTTGAGGTTATCGAACAAGCGCTGGCAGATACCGAACGCGGTATCAGTGCAACCAACGTTTGTTTTGTTGAGGATGTTAAAGCTCGCCTTGCTGATTTAGTGGGAGGCGATGCACGTATGTCACTCAATTATCTTGAGCAGATTATTGATATGGCAGATGAAGATGAGCAAGGCATCAAGCAAGTGACGCTGGCATTATTGGCTGAAGTCGCGGGTGAGAAAATTGGCCGCTTCGATAATAAAGGCGATTTATGGTACGACATGATCTCAGCGGTACATAAATCAATACGTGGCTCTAGCCCAGACGGTGCACTGTACTGGTTTGCCCGTATGCTACAGGCTGGTTGCGACCCGTTATATATCGCTCGACGTTTACTTGCTATTGCATCTGAAGATATCGGTAATGCAGACCCTCGCGCTATGCAAATTGCAGTATCCGCTTGGGATTGCTTTACTCGGGTCGGCGCTTACGAGGGGGAGCGAGCCATTGCACAAGCCATTGTTTATCTCGCTAGCGCGCCGAAAAGTAACGCCGTCTATACCGCATTCAAGCAAGCTCAAATTGATGCGATGAATCACCCTGACTATGAGGTACCTCATCACCTCCGTAATGCCCCCACAAAGCTAATGAAAGAGTTGGGATATGGAGAAGAGTATCGCTACGCTCATGATGAACCGGGTGCGTACGCTGCAGGAGAATGCTATTTCCCACCAGAAATGGCAGGAACGCGATACTACCAACCAACAAACCGAGGCTTAGAAACCAAAATTGCTGAGAAATTAGATTATCTCGCTTCATTGGATGCAAAAAGCACGTCAAAACGCTATCAATAATAAGGCTTTTTGGGTATCGTTGAGGGATCAGCGTTAGGTTGCCTAACGCCCTCTGAATTAAAAATTATTTAGTCACCAATTTGATTAAATAATGTGCCTTTAGAACATTACGAGCACAGGATAAGCATGCTAGATTCTAAATTACTTCGAACTGAGCTGGACGCAACAGCAGAAAAATTAGCGCGCCGTGGTTTCATTCTTGATGTTGAACTATTACGTTCCCTAGAAGAAAAACGTAAATCACTTCAAATCAAAACAGAAGATCTTCAGGCACTGCGTAACTCGCGATCGAAGTCCATTGGCCAAGCAAAAGCGAAGGGTGATCACGAAGAAGCTCAGCGCATCCTTGCTGAAGTCGGTAACCTTGGTTCTGAACTAGACGCAGCAAAGAAAGCCCTTGCAGAGCTTCAAGCTGAACTAGACACCATTACACAGATGGTACCTAACCTACCGGATGACTCTGTACCACAAGGTAAAGACGAAGACGAAAACGTTGAAATTTCTCGCTGGGGTCAACCTAAGGCTTACGACTTTGAAGTGAAAGATCACGTCGACCTAGGTGAAATGGCTGGTGGCCTTGATTTCGCAAGCGCAGTAAAAATTTCAGGTGCTCGCTTTATTGTGATGAAAGGTCAATTTGCACGACTACACCGTGCAATTGCGCAGTTTATGCTTGATCTACATACCGATGAGCATGGCTACACTGAGATGTATGTACCATACCTTGTAAACAAAGAAAGCTTACTGGGTACAGGCCAATTACCGAAGTTTGGTGAAGATCTTTTCCATACTAAGCCTGCGACAGAAGAAGGCCAGGGATTGTCTTTGATCCCAACGGCAGAAGTACCTGTTACAAACATGGTGCGCGATACCATCACTGATGACGCTGATATGCCAATCAAGATGACCGCTCATACGCCGTGTTTCCGCTCTGAAGCTGGCTCTTACGGCCGTGATACACGTGGTCTTATTCGTATGCACCAGTTCGACAAAGTTGAATTGGTTCAGATCACGCGTCCAGAAGATTCAATGGCTGCACTTGAAGAGCTAACAGGTCACGCTGAGAAAGTACTTCAGCTATTAGAATTGCCTTACCGTAAAGTGATTTTATGTACGGGTGACATGGGTTTCGGTGCCATTAAAACTTACGACTTAGAAGTCTGGGTTCCTGCGCAAGAAACTTACCGTGAAATTTCTTCATGTTCGAACTGTGGTGATTTCCAAGCTCGTCGTATGCAAGCACGCTTCCGTCGTAAAGGCGAGAAGAAGCCAGAACTTGTTCATACATTGAATGGCTCTGGTCTAGCTGTTGGTCGTACGATGGTTGCTATTCTTGAAAACAATCAAGAAGCTGACGGCCGTATCACTATCCCTGAAGTACTGCGTAAGTACATGGGTGGGCTAACGCACATCGGCTAATTGCCGATTGGCTATATATTAAAGATGAAAACCCAGCCAGTTGGCTGGGTTTTTTTATGTCTGACTGTTCAAGCATGTTCGGGGGCAGACCGAAAGAAAGGCTGTAGTGGAATATTTTTGATTTTTTATGCTTTAAATGTGAATTAATCTTCATTTGTGGTTGAGTCTGAAATTTTTATCGATATAATCACTCAAAAGAAAAGTTATTCACTATAAGTGAAAGAATAATCATCTAGGGAGCAGTCAGATGAGCGATACACTATTAGCCCAAGAGAAACTTAAGACCAGCCGGAACGTGCTGATGTTTGCAATCCCATCATTGCTGGGGCTGTTTTTTTTCCTTGCACCATTAACCATAAATGGTGATTTTACTTTTCCATTGGCATTAATGGCGAAAGGCTTTAAAGCGTTACTGGGTGAAGCAATTCTTCCAACAGTTGCCGCGGTTATATGCTTTTCAGCACTTTTCTCTGTTGTTGCTAGCACAGTGAAACCTGCCTTTGTGACGCAGTCTCCGCTAATGACAAGGCTGTTTGTATTGACACCTACTTGGTTGGTGATTCGTTCTCTTGGTGCGGTATTCACCCTTGTGGCTTTATACCAAGTTGGTCCTGAAATGATTTGGGATGGTAATACCGGTGGTTTAGTGCTTAACGATTTATTGCCATCACTTTTTGTGACCTTCATTTTTGCTGGCCTGTTACTACCTCTTCTTCTGAATTTTGGCCTGCTCGAGCTATTAGGTACCTTGCTCAGTAAATTTATGCGTCCAGTTTTTCGGTTACCAGGCCGGGCGGCTATTGACTGTATTTCTTCATGGTTAGGTGATGGTACTGTTGGGGTTATTTTAACCAGTAAGCAGTATGAACAGAAAAAATACACGGCACGTGAAGCTGCTGTCGTTGCAACAATGTTTTCACCTGTCGGTATTTCGTTTTCATTGGTTGTACTAACCCAAGTCGGGTTACAAAATTATTTTGTTCCTTTCTACTTGGCTATCTGTTTATCGGGTGTCGCTGCTGCAATGGTTATTCAGTTTTTGCCACCACTCTCTTACAAAAAAGATGTGTACATTGACGGGACTAAACCAAACCGTGACGATGAGCTAGTGCCAGAAGGGCACTCTGCAATGAGTTTTGGCTTAGAGTTAGCCCTACAGCGGGCGAGCAAAGTGAAAAGCTTAGGGTCAGTTGCAAAAGAAGGGGTTCATAACGCATTAGACATGGTTATTGGTGTGCTACCTGTCGTAATGGCTGTAGGTACTTTGGGTCTAATTGTTGCAGAAGGCACACCGCTGTTCTCTTTGCTTGGTGCTCCATTTGTTCCGTTGCTTGAGCTACTTAATGTCGCAGAAGCACAGGCTGCAGCCCAAACGATTTTGGTTGGTTTCACTGATATGTATGTGCCATCGATTATTGCAGCTTCAACCATTGATGCCGATATGACTAAGTTTATTGTGGCGGCGTTATCTGTTACTCAGCTGATTTTTATGTCAGAAACAGGTTCAGTGATCCTGAGCAGTAAAGTGCCAATTAACTTTCTTGAGTTAGTTGCAATCTTCATGCTGCGTACTTTAGTTACTCTGCCCATTATCGTTATGGTTGCTCACTGGATATTTTAATTCAGACATCACGTAGCTGTTAAAAACCCGCTAAATTTCTTTAGGTTCGAAATGCGATTTAGCGGGTTAAAAGGTGAATAACCTTTTGCCCTTCCTGTTCTTCATGCATGGTTACTGCTGGCATCTTTATCGATAACTCTCTGCCGATTTCGCTTAATACATGGTCATAGAACTGGAACAACACATCTGAAACTTGTAAAGAAAATAAATACAGTTCACTTTCTACTTTGGTAGCCTCTGAGTGTCGTAAGTCAATTCGGTTAAATTGTACTGTTAGCTCTTCAAGTATTTGCAGTTCAATCACTTCTGTATAGGGTATGGCAATTTGCTTTAGCCGCCGATGTAATATTTTCAGGTGCAGATTAAGCTCCCTTTCCATAATTTCTTTATCACTGTTACCCGAATAATAATGAATGGTGTACCGGAAGCGGCTAAGGCTATCTATTGCATTGAGTGTGATCGGCCATACTGATTGGTATTGTTTAAAAATAGCGTCTTTATCTGCTGCAATTAAGGTCTGTGTAATCGTGTCATCAATGAGGTAAAGCACATGGCGAATGGTCTTTCCATGTATGGTTTGATTACGCGGGATTGAATAGCTTGGCCATTCATCGAGTAGTTTCGATATTCGCTGCATTAAAAGGCGATACATCGGCTTATTGTTGTGTTCAGCTTGGTTTAGTAAAGAACGAATTAGAGATTGAATGGCCATTGACTCAGCTAAGGCTGGTTGATTCTGATTATGGGGGGTATTGCAAAGTTGAAGATGTGTTTGGCGGCGGTGAAAACGAAGTAAGTGGATTAGCTGCCTTAAGCCAATGATCTGATTGAAGCGACTATTGAGTTGTTGGCGTCGCAACTTCACATGATAAGCCCAAGCACTAATGGCAGTGATTGTGATGATAATGGAAAGGATTAGATAGAGCATATGGCCTCCATGACGCAATTAAGGTCGATAGAGAAAATCCAGCAAATGTTATGCCGTTACCATAGTATATGAACTAAAATTTATCTATTTAAAATCAATGCTTTAAGGTTGGCCGTAAGTTTATCCCTTCGGTCGCGCACCATCGCGGTGCAAAAAGGAAAGGGGGCTGGTGCAAAAAAGGCTCCGAAGAGCCTTTATAATTTTACCATCTGCGCTTAATCACGTTTATGTTACTACGCATTAGTATTTGGTGTTGGGTGAAGATGAATTTCTTCTTCTTTCTCACCTGCGTGCGGGTCATTGAAGCGCTCAACATCTAGCTCGCCTTCTGTTTTCGCGACAATACAAGTCACACAGCTATCGCCAGTAATGTTAACGGCAGTACGGATCATATCAAGCAGGCGGTCAACACCCATGATAATTGCGATACCCTCAACAGGAAGACCTACTTGGTTCAGAACCATTGCCAGCATGATTAGGCCAACACCTGGAACACCAGCAGTACCCACAGAAGCAAGGGTAGCTGTAGCAATTACCATTAAGTAATCGCCCATGGTGAGATCAATATTGAAAGCTTGTGCAATAAAGGCTGTCGCAACACCTTGCATGATCGCTGTACCATCCATATTGATGGTGGCACCAAGCGGTACAGTGAAAGAGGCAATACGGTTTTTAACACCTAGACGCTTGGTTGCCGTTTCCATGGTAACTGGAATGGTTGCGTTTGAAGAAGCCGTTGAGAAAGCGAACATAATCGCATCTTCCATTTTTTTCAGGAAGATTCTAGGGCTTAAACCGGTGAATACTTTGAACAGGGTGCCGTATACCACAAAGCCATGCAGCAATAGTGTACAAGACAGAACTAAGAAGTAACCGAATAGATTGAAAATCGCATCAAGGCCAAGACCTGTGAACAATCTTGCCATCAGGAAGAACACACCGAATGGTGCAATGTTCATCAATAAAGCAACAAGCTTCATGATTACATCGTTTAAATCTGCAAAGATGCTCGCAATACGCTCACCAGGCTTACCTGCTGCGCTGATCGCAACACCAAACAAGATTGCAAAGACGATAATTTGTAATGTGTTCCCTTCCGCCATTGAGTTTATTGGGTTCGTTGGGAACATGTTGATAATAACTTGACCCAAAGATGGCGCTTCTTTAGATGCAAAGTTTGACGCTGCTGCTAGGTCGGCACCCGCTCCTGGCTGGAAGATATTACCCATGACCAGTGCAAGTGTGATGGCAATTGCCGTTGTTGTTATGTAGAAAGCAAGTGTCTTACCGCCAAGGCGGCCAAGAGTACTGATGTCTTTTAGCGTACTTGTACCGCATACCAGCGAGACGAAAACAAGCGGCACAACTAGCATCTGTAAGCTAGCAATAAAGATAGAACCACCAACATCAAACAGGCCATCCACTATGTATTCGTATACAAATGAAGTTTCAGCAAAAAGTGAGCGAATAGCGAATCCTGTCAATATGCCTAATACCATACCGAGAACGATGCGGCCAGTAAGAGACATTTTTTTCTTTTGTGTTTGCATTAAAAGAACACTCCTTATAATTATTCACTCTGTAATTCATTCACCAGAGCGCGGAGCAGGTTAACAGCACTTTAGGTGTTAACGCGAAGTAAAATGCTATTGCGAAGTCAAAGCTATGTTTCGGATCACACTTTTAAGCTCAGAATGATGTTCTGAAAACATAAAATTTAACCATAAATTAACTTGYGACGTAATAATAGCTCGCTTTTTCTACTCTGGTTTCGTGTTGAGCGAAAATAAGCTTCGTTTAAACCGAGTTGGTGAGATATTTAGCTAAGCAATAGAATCAACCATTAACATTGTTTTTTGCAGTATTTCAGTTTGATAACAGTTCTGTTGTTATTAAGTGTAATTGATAAGTTAATACGCCTGCCTTTAAATAAATAATTAGATCTAAGGCATAGATTCTCAGTCATTGCTGGCAGGTATAGCCGTTAAATCATTGTTGCGCATTTAATTGCTTATTGAGTGGATACGCTTGAGTACAAGTAGGTGCAGCCCGCGACTGAAATGTTCAGTATGCGGGCTGTTTAAGGCATGGTGTTTTACAACCGTTAGATCACTGGATTCATCGTATCTTCAAGCAACATATCAATACGTTGGATATAGTCATTATATTCCGCTGTATTTTCCTTCGCAAAGTGGAAGTTACGGAAGTAACGTGTCATACCAGTAAAGAACTTACGCGCTTCATCTTTATTGTCGAAGTTGTAAGCTTGACGAGTAATATGAACAACCTTGTTAAAGACAAACTGCTGGCGTTCAAAGCTACATGATGCATCAACGTCATCGAATGCATCTTGCTGTAGATAAACCATATCAACAAGAAGTGCCTTCTGGTAAGTCACGTAATCGTCAATTGAGATACCTTCTTCACCTGTCACTTGCATCATTTTGCCAATGCTGTCACCGGTTACGATAAGCTGCTTCATCTCTTTGATCGTCGGTACCCACTCTGGGCTGATGTGTTCAGCATACCAAGGTTCAAGCTGGTCAAGATAACGGGACCATGAAATCAACGGGTCGATCGCTGGATAGAAACGCTTATAAGCACGCTCGTAAGATAGACCTAGGAACGTTTTAACCGTACTTAGCGTTGACTGTGTAACGGGCTCTTCAAAGTTACCACCGGCAGGCGATACTGATCCAATCATGGTCAATGAGCCGTTTTCGCCATCTTCGTTGTTGATAACACCACAACGCTCGTAAACACCTTTAATTGATGAATCAAGGTAAGCGGGGAAACCTTCTTCACCTGGGATCTCTTCTAGACGGTTCGATGTTTCACGCATTGCTTGCGCCCAACGTGACGTTGAATCAGCTAGCACCAACACGTTATAGCCCATCTGACGGTAGTATTCACCTAGCGTCAGACCGGTATAGATAGATGCTTCACGAGCAGCAACAGGCATTGACGACGTATTACAGATGATAACCGTACGGTCGATTAGCGTTCCACCGTGCTTAGGGTCAGGCAGATGAGGGAACTCTTCAATTGTTTCTACCACTTCACCCGCACGCTCACCACATGCAACAACGATTACGATGTCTGCATCACAATAACGAGAGATACCGTGTTGAAGTACAGTTTTACCTGAACCGAATGGACCAGGAACGCAGCCTGTACCGCCTCGGGCAATAGGGAAGAAGGTATCGATAGTACGAGTCGTTGTTACAAGCGGCTCCGATGGGAACTCACGCGTCGTATTACCTTCTACAGAAAGGGTATTGGCAATAGATTGACGTACTGGCCATTTCTGGACCATGGTCAATTTGTGCTCTTTACCCTTTGAATCAGAAATATGCGCAATGACTGTATCAACAGTAAAGCTGCCTTCCTGAATCCAAGTAACCTCTACTTCACCTTTAATATGGAATGGCACCATAATTTGGTGAGTAAATCGGCCTTCTTGAACGCTACCTAGGGATTGACCTGCACGTAACTTATCACCTTGACGCACTTTGGCATTGAATGCCCAAGTTTCAGTCAGGTCTAGTGAGTCTACGTGCATACCACGTTTTAGGAATTTCCCATGGATTTGGGCTAACCGCTCAAGAGGCTGCTGCAGGCCATCATAGATTTGAGACAGGATCCCTGGCCCTAAATCTACGGTTAACATCTCACCGCTTTGGATAACGGCATCGCCAACAGCAACACCACGTGTGTCTTCATAGACTTGAATATCAGCGCTATCACCATTTACACGCAGAACTTCAGCCATTAGCTGTTCGTCAGCACCTTCGGTTTGTTTACGGTTTGGAATTACGTAAACAACTTCGTTTTTGATCAGTGCACCCTTAAGTTCAGGGTTTAGACGGATCTTTAGGGTGTCACCAATAACGGCAGTAACGTGTGCAGTCGGTGTTTTGTTAGTCATTTCAGTGCTCATTGAACAACCTGTTTAATTTGTCTTAATCTGGCAGATTACTGGCGAAATCGCCTAGTGCATCTTCGACTAGTTGGTCGAATCGCTCAATCGCAAGTTCACTGTTATAAGTGGTCCAGCGAGAGACTAAATTCCAACGTAGTAAATAAATCACGACAGCCTCAAAGCTGAAACGTTGGCTGCTACCTGCGCGATCTAGCTCATGCCAAACAGCATTAAGTAGCTCTTTTTCAAGCTCTAGGCTTTGGTCATTTTCCATGTACCGAGCGACATCAGGTAGCCACGGAAAAGTAAACTGCAGATTAAAATACGGAATATTCCAGTTACGACGGATATATTCATAGCGGGTACCAAAGCTCCAACGTGGCTCAGAAGGGGCTTTCTCCCCTGCTTTTTTACGACGAAGTGCGGCAACCACTGTACGCATATCTAACCGCCAATCGATAAGGTCACGAAGTACCTTACTGTTCACTGCATCGCGTGCGCGCGTTGCAAATTTGATTAGTTCTGCTTCTTCAATATCATTTTTGCCTTGATCCCAGTGCATGAGGTTTTCAATCATGTCTAGGGTCTTTCTTTCATCGAAAGACAACGCGCTTAAACGACGTTCAAGCTGGTAGCGTGAAATTGGCGTTACTTTACTATCAAACAGTGAATCGATGTGCGGTAGCGAAGTCAGCAGACCATGGTATGCTTTATTCGACATATTCGCTCCTTTGATGGAGAGGCAGGTAAACCTGCCTCAGCCGTCTTATTTAACAATGCCTTCCAGCAGTGCACGGAAACGTGGCTGCAGGTGGTTTAGCATCATTTGAGTAACAGTTTCTTCAGACAACTCAATTTCAATATCTTTGTCTTTCAGGCGGAATACCAATGCATTGGTGTTATCAGCGTCAACGCTGAACGATACACCCTCACGAAGCATTTCAGCAGCTTGCGCTACAGCGAAATACATGAGGCTTCCTTCTGTCATCTCTTCTGGATTTGAACGTAATTCGTCAACCCCAACCACTTTTGATGGTAAAACGACATCAACAGCTTCTTCAGACTCAATGGCATTACGACCAGCAACTTCGATGATCATTTGCTTAAGTAGCGTTTCATCCGTGAGTTCTTTACCAACGGTTGCTTGAATTTGCTTGCTAAACTCATCTTGTAGGAACGTTTTAAGCTCTAGTACGGCATTACGTTTTGCCATATCAAATGCTTGTTGACCTGCAATCGTAATGAAGTCGGCTTCTTTACGAGCATTGCCAAGAATGCTACCCGCTTTATCACGCGCTTCAGCAACCAGTGTTGAGGCTTCTTCTCGTGCTTCAGCAATGATATGCTCTGCCGAGGTTTTACCCGCATCGACGCCTTGCTGGCGCAGTGTTTCCACCAGTTGCTGGATACCCGCAGATACTGGTGCGTTTTGATTTTCTACAGTCATGGTCTATTCCTTAAGCGCCGATGTTCGAGCCCATTACTAGCGCGAATACGAAGGCAAATACTGAGAAGCCTTCTACGATTGCAGCTGGTGCGATAGACAGACCGAATACTTCAGGCTTGTTCTTCGACGCATTGATTGCAGCTGATACCGCTTGACCCTGATATACCGCCGAGAAAAGTAGTGCTAGACCAGTCATAAGACCAATACCGAACAGGCCGCCAGCTGTTTCTGGGCTTACGCCAATAGCAGAAAGCGAGAACATGATTACGATACCGTAGATAACCTGAGATGAAGGCATCGCAGATAGGCCGATGTACTTACCGTAGCCTGATTCAACATCTAGCATTGCGCCACAAGCCGCTTGACCTGCAACTGAACAGCCGATAGCTGAGCCGATAGCACCAAGTGCAACTGGAGCGAATGCGCCTAACCAACCTAGTGCAATAACAAATTGTTCCATTTTTTAATCCTCTTTCTTTCGAAAAGCTTTGAACGGGTAACCTTCATCAGAGAGGCCCCAGTTTACAAATTCAATTACATTTAGACGCATGCCGTGAACCACGCCACTCATAATACAAAGTGCGAAGTTAAGAACATGGCCAAGCAGCAGTATCAGACCCCCGAAGAGCACCCCTGAAACGGGCTGGGCTTCAACAACTTGTCCTGCCAGTGAGTTAAATGTCATCGCCAGTGATGCACCTGACAGACCCAGTGCGAATAGACGCATATAGCTGAGGATGTCACCGAATGCACTCGTGATGTTGTAGATCGCTTTAGCACCATCGATTATGCGTAGCAGTAAGTCTTTTTTACTGTTAACTTCGCGCTCACTGCTGTACACGCAAACCATGCCTGCACCGCCGAGCATCAGTAAACCACCGAAGTACTTACCAAACCATGCCCATACTGTGCCTGTCATGCCATACCATACCAACATGCCGCCAAACATTAGCGCCGCCCAACCAAGTGGTGCTAGTGCGCGTTTATACGGGCGATTAATATAGGCGGTCATTACGTTAGCAATGACGAGATGCATAACACCGATGAAAACTGAAAGTTTCATCATGGCGGTATAGTTGTTCATATCGATGATGTTAAAGAAGCCCAAGAAGCTGCCGTCACTGGGGCTAACCCCAAAGTAACTGCCGGAAAGTGCGCCCCAAACGATACCTATACCTGACATGAATAGGCCGAGGTTCATTAAGCGGCTTCCCTCGTTCGACGTAGTTAACTTGTCTTTGAAGAACAAGATAATCAGGCCGAAAATGGCACTGTACATCACGTCATTCATGATCATTGCGAAGAACAATGCGAATGAATAGAACACCAAGTTACCTGGGTCCCACGCTCGGTAGTTCGGCGTTTGGAAGAAGCTCATTGCTTCTGAACCGCCACCTGTCAGATCGGAGTTCTCTAACAATGTTGGAGGCTCGTCTTCCGCTTTTGGTTCTTCAAACAGCACGGCGCTGCCGTAGACTTCAGCTAGCTCAATCACGGTTTCTTCTTGATCGGCTGGCATCCAACCTTGAACTAAGAAGAAGTCACCTTCATCTTGTACGCCAGAAGAGGCTAACAATAATTCAGCGTGATCTTGGCTCGCTGCGAGTGACTGGCTTAATGGATAGACCCAACGAGTCAACGCTTCCCGTTCAGCATGGAGATCTTCTAAATGCTGTTCTGAAATTTCAATTAATTCATGAACTTCAGATAAGCTATTATGACCAACGTGCGAGCGTTCAACGGGCATTGATGATTCATCAGGTTCGTTTTCAGATACGAGCACGATAAATGCACTTTTCTGATCTCGATGAATCTCTTGCCACGGTGTATTTACATCACGAAGTAGATCAATCTGCTTTAGTGGAATAACGTAGAACCAAAAACGTAACCCATTAATGCTGTCCAATTTAGGTAGCGTAAACTCTCCCCATGGACGCAATAGCTGCATACGTTCTTTGTACATGTCACGCTTGTCTTGCTGCTGGCGTATTGCCTGCTTGTTTTGCAAAATTTGCGCGACCAACTCATCGATATCGACCAACGTTTTATCGGTCACTGAACGACGGCGACGTTCTATGCGGCTGAGCCAAGCAAGTGCTTCACTCGCTTCTGTTGGCTGTTGCATCGCGAGGGCACGGTTTGCTTGTGCATTATCTTCACTAAGTGGGATTAAATGCATACAACCGAGTGCCTGCAAAGCCATGAGGGTTTCTTCACGACGAGACGCTTGGCCACCTAGGGTTAGACGTTTTAGACGTTTAATACTCATGCTTGGCCTCCCTGCGTTTTAGCTTGCTGCGCTAACACTTTTTGCTTTGATAGTTTCGCATTCATTACAGCAGCACGATCTTGATCTGATAAGTAGATCCCGATACGGCGAATATTCTCTTTTGTTTCTGGGATCAGAACTTTAGAGAATAAATTCACACGCTGGCTAGTAACGCGAGTTGCGTGACTGATCAATTCATAGCGTTTTTGAAAGACAGACAGTTCAACACGAAGACGAACCATTTCTTTCAATTGGCGAACAACACTATCAACCCAATGTGGGCGAGCTAAGAAGCTGTATGGTGTCAATTCAAGATCAATGTCTTTGATAATTGGCACACGACAACCAACGATATTTTGCGTATCAAGCGTCACGTTATTCACTTTAATTAAGTTGTTAACGCTAATCTCTTTACAAGCCAGCATCGGAATTGTTTCTTCAACAATTTTTCGGAGATCAGCAACACGTTGCTTCGCTTCGTTTAATGCTTTTTCGGCTTTTTTACGCTCAATCATTAGCTGTTGACGCTTCAGCTCTAACGCAGGTAGGTAGCGGTTATATGTTTTCAAGCTACGTTTTTGTTGGTTTAACGCGCTTTTATTTAGTGCTACCTTTGCCATGGCTTATGCCTCCGCTGCTTGTTCAGCAGACTGATTCGTTGGCCAGTATTTATCTAGCAAACTGTCTTTAATCAGCGTTTCTTCTGGGTCAAAGCAATCAGCAAGGATTTTCCAGCCAAAGTCGAGCGCATCTTCCAAAGACATATCAACGTCAAGTGACATGAAATTCTTCTTGAATAGATCACCATACTTAAGCGTTTTATGGTCATACTCAGAGAGTTCGAAAGCCATGGCTTCTTTTTGCTTTGCTTCTACTGCTTCAGAATACAAACGAATCAACGCATCCATCAGCGCACCATGGTCTTCGCGAGTTTTCTTACCCACAACCATCTGCTTAAGGCGAGAAAGAGAGCCGAATGGATCGATTACGCCATCATGAAGGTAGAATTGACCTTCAGTAATATATCCTGTGTTATCAGGTACTGGGTGAGTAACGTCGTTACCCGGCATAGTAGTAACAGCAAGCAGTGTTACAGAGCCAGCACCTTTGTAGTCACAGGCTTTCTCATAACGTTTTGCTAACTGAGAATAAAGGTCGCCCATGTAACCACGGTTAGATGGGATCTTATCCATTGAGACACCAATCTCTTTCATCGCATCCGCGTAAGAGGTCATGTCTGTTAGTAGAACAAGTACTTTTTTGCCTTCATCAACAGCAAAATGCTCTGCGACTGACAGGGCCATATCGGGAGCGAGTATCCGCTCTACCGTTGGATCTGAGGCTTGGTTAACAAACATGACGGTACGTGAAGATACGCCTGCTTCTTCGAATTGAGTTCTGAAAAAATGGTAATCATCGTAAATCAACCCCATGCCTGCGAATACCACAACATCAGCTTCCGCTTGAATTGCAATACGAGCCATGAATTTGTTATACGGTTCACCCGCGACAGAGAAAACAGGAATTTTTTGTGATTCAACGAGCGTGTTGAATACATCGATCATCGGAACATTTGTGCGAACCATACGTGATGCAAGCGTACGACGCACAGGGTTAACGGATGGGCCATCAATCTCAACTTTCGGATCGTGTTCTAGCTCTGGACCTTTGTCGATAGGTTGACCTGCACCATTAAAGATACGGCCTAACACGTTAGGTGAGTACGTCACCTGCATCGGTTGATCTAAGAAGCAAACAGCAGCGTTAGTCGAAAGACCTTTACAACCTGAAAATACCTGTAATGAAACTTCTTCATTATCAATTTTGATGATTTGAGCCAGTGAATGGTTCTCACCATTTTGCTCAATCATTGCGAGATCACCATATTTGGCTTTCGCATTACTTGAAGATAAGTTGGGTACTTCTACCCGGATTAAATCACCAACAATACTGAGTATATTGGTATAACGTAATAGACTCTGTGGCATTACAATACCTTGATAACTGCCCAAAAAAAGAGTTTTTTAATGAAACTGCTTAACGCAATTTTTCATTATTTCGCTCGCTATTAAACTGCTTACCTTTCCAAGGTGAGGTTTCAGTTCAAAGCACAGTTGCTAGACTATGCTTCTCTCATGCATTTGGTATCGGCGAGTTGTTTCAATTTGTGATGTTTTGTAATAAATGATTTCCGTCACATCGGTAAAATCGATACTATTCATCGGATTAAGTAGGGGTGTTAATTAAGGTAAGATTGGTGTGTCTTTTTGGCTTTATTGTTCAACCTACTGATTTTATTTGAATRAGTTGTTTTTTATGCTGATTTTTACTTGGTGCTGTTCTGTAAAATTATTTTGTTTTTGCGACTCGATTGGTATTTTTCAAAATTGAAAAGTAAGAAATCACTAATTTTTAGACTTTTAACATATGTAAAAAACGTAAATGACTTTTATGTTAATGGAATGTAGCGAGATGTGGTTTTTTACTGGTTTTWTGTCTTGTGACGATAATAGGCATAAAAAAAGCCAGTCGAGATGACTGGCTTTAGAAACGAGTTGCGAAGGTGTATTACATTACTCGCATACCAGGCTGTGCGCCTTCGTGTGGCTCTAGGATCCAAAGATCTTTACCACCAGGGCCAGCAGCTAGGATCATGCCTTCAGACATGCCAAACTTCATCTTACGTGGCTTAAGGTTTGCAACCATTACAGTGTGCTTGCCGATAAGCTCTTCAGGCGTATAAGCTGATTTGATACCAGAGAACACCTGACGCATTTCACCACCAATGTCCAACTGGAACTTAAGCAGTTTGTTAGCTTTTGGCACTTCTTCACAAGAAACAATCTTAGCGATACGCATATCGACTTTAGCAAAATCGTCGAATTCGATTTCGGCTTCAATTGGCTCATCGTCCAATGGGCCTTTTGCTGCTGCTTCAGCTTGCTCTTTTGCTGCCTGTTCTACCGCTGCATCTTCTTTAGACGTTTCTACCATTGCAGCAACGTGTTTAGGATCGATACGGTTAAACAATGCCTTGAACTTAGTCACTTCATGGCCAGTAAGCGGGTTAGCAATACCTTCCCACGTTAGAGTTTCGTTCAAGAAGCCTTCAGTACGCTCAGCCAGCTGGGGCATAACTGGTTTTAGGTAAGTCATTAGAACGCGGAACAGGTTGATACCGACAGAGCAGATCTCCTGCAGCTCCTGATCTTTACCTTCTTGCTTAGCCACAACCCAAGGTGCTTTCTCATCAACGTACTGGTTAGCTTTATCAGCTAGGGCAGTAATTTCACGGATAGCACGGCTGTATTCACGGTTTTCAAAAAGCTCAGCGATACGGTCGGCCGCACCAATGAATTCCGCGTAAAGCTCAGGTTCTGCAAAAGTATCAGCTAGCTTGCCGTCGAAACGCTTAGCAATGAAGCCCGCATTACGAGATGCTAAGTTAACAATTTTGTTCACAACGTCGCTGTTTACACGCTGTGTGAAATCTTCAAGGTTAAGGTCAAGATCATCGATACGGTTATTCAGCTTCGCTGCATAGTAGTAACGTAGGCATTCTGGATCTAGGTGCTGAAGGTAAGTGCCCGCTTTGATGAACGTACCCTTAGACTTAGACATCTTCGCGCCGTTTACTGTCACATAGCCGTGCACAAATACGTTGTTTGGCTTACGTAAACCAGCACCATCTAGCATTGCAGGCCAGAATAGGCTGTGGAAGTAGACGATATCTTTACCGATGAAGTGGTAAAGCTCTGTTGAGCTATCTTTGTTCCAGAATTCGTCGAAGTCTAGGTCATCACGCTTGTCACACAGGTTCTTGAATGAGCCCATGTAGCCGATTGGTGCATCAAGCCATACATAGAAGTATTTACCTGTTTCACCTGGGATCTCAAAGCCAAAATATGGCGCATCACGTGAGATATCCCACTGCTGTAGGCCAGACTCAAACCATTCCTGCATTTTATTTGCAGTTTCGTCTTGAAGTGCGCCTGATCGGGTCCATTCTTTAAGCATGTCTTCAAATTGAGGTAAATCAAAGAAGAAGTGCTCAGAATCTTTCATTACAGGCGTTGAACCTGAAACGGCAGACTTTGGATTGATCAACTCGGTTGGACTGTAGGTTTCACCACAGTTATCACAGTTGTCACCGTACTGGTCTTCAGATTTACACTTCGGACATGTCCCTTTTACAAAACGGTCTGGCAGGAACATTTCTTTCTCAGGGTCAAACAGCTGAGAAATGGTGCGGCTAGTAATAAAGCCTTTATCTTTTAGCTGAGTATATACGAACGACGCAAGCTCACGGTTCTCGTCTGAGTGTGTGCTGTGGTAGTTGTCAAAGCTGATATCGAAGCCAGCAAAGTCAGCCTGGTGCTCTTTGCTCACTTCGGCAATCATCTGCTCAGGATCCATACCCATCTGCTGGGCCTTAAGCATGATTGGAGTACCGTGTGCATCGTCTGCACAGATGAAATGAACTTCGTTGCCACGAAGGCGCTGATAGCGCACCCAAATATCCGCTTGTACATGCTCAAGCATGTGGCCCAAGTGGATAGAACCGTTAGCGTACGGCAGGGCGCAGGTCACCAGAATTTTTCTTGGATTTGCAGCCATAATGTCTTGTTTCGCTCATGATGGGTAATAAAAACGTAGCTGTAAATACTACCTGATGGATAACGTGTTGCCTAGGATGATCTGTTGATAATCCGCGTAAATAAGGGCGATAAATGGGCATTGGTGATAGGATGAAGATAAAGAACAAAAACTAAAGAGCAAAAAAGGGAGCGCTAAAAAACATGAGTAGTGATTCAATCATCCGATTTGAACGTGTGGCAGATATTACCCGTTGGCTAAATCAATTTGATCATCCATGGCTACATGCGGAATGGGCAGATACACCAAATGTTGTCTCGGTTGCCGCTGATGGCAAAATATCGATTACCTTACCGTTTGCTGCAACCTCTGTGATCGAGTTACTTGAACAGTGGATTGAGGCGGAGCAACAACATCATATTCCAACGAATGTGGCTTTTTCGATTACGACTCGTGTTGTCCCTTTAGCTTGTGGTGAAAAACCAGCGTTAAAAGGCGTTAAGAATATTATCGTAGTGAGCTCAGCAAAAGGCGGGGTGGGCAAGTCAACGACGTCTGTCAACCTTGCACTCGGGCTTCAAGCTCAGGGAGCGAAAGTGGGCCTGCTTGACGCTGACATTTATGGCCCTTCTGTACCTATGATGTTGGGAACGGTTGATGAAAAGCCACAATCACCCGATGGCAAAATGATGCTGCCGATTGAATCATGTGGTCTATTTACTAACTCTGTTGGTTATTTAGTACCGGCAGAGAGTGCAACAATCTGGCGTGGCCCGATGGCATCGAAAGCGCTGTCCCAAATCATTGATGAAACTTGGTGGCCTGATCTGGATTATTTAGTTATCGATATGCCGCCGGGCACGGGTGACATCCAGCTAACACTCGCACAGCAGATCCCAGTGACAGGCGCAGTGGTTGTAACAACACCTCAGGACTTAGCACTTGCAGATGCCATTAAAGGGGTCAGCATGTTTAATAAAGTAGACGTACCTGTCATCGGTATTGTTGAGAACATGAGCTATCACATTTGTAGTAACTGTGGTCACCATGAAGCAATATTTGGTACTGGCGGTGCAGAGCGAATGGCACAGGAGTATTCAGTTCCGTTACTTGCCCAGTTGCCTTTGCACATTAAGATCCGTGAAGACATTGATAACGGTAAGCCAACGGTTGCCGCTGATCCAGAATCTGAACATGCTCAAACATACATCAATTTAGCCGGTTCAGTGGCAAGTCGATTGTACTGGCAGGGAGCCCCCGTTGCCGAACAGATCACAATTCGTACAATGTAAACCATTGCTTATTAGCATACCGTTGACTTTATAGCCAAACGCCGTAGATGCCGCATTTTTTCTGGCATCTGTGGTAACAACTGCCTATAATCATGCGGTTTATTTATGCCAATTTTCCGATGTTGAATGACTATTTATTTCAGTCTTACGGCTATAATAAGTTATTTGATCGGTATTTTTCACCTCGCCACGTTGTTTACAGGTGCTTTCTGATATGTCTGAAAACTCACACCAATGCGTCATTATCGGTATTGCAGGTGCGTCTGCATCCGGTAAAAGCTTGATTGCCAGTACTGTTTATAAAGAGTTAAAAGAAAAAGTAGGCGATCATCAGATCGGTGTTATTACGGAAGATTGTTACTATAACGATCAAAGTCACCTGAGCATGGAAGAGCGGGTAAAAACAAACTATGACCACCCAAGTGCGTTGGATCATGATTTGTTATGTGACCATTTAGAGAAGCTTATTCGCGGAGAAGCAGTAGAAGTACCACAGTACAGCTACAGTGAGCATACGCGTATGGAAGCGACGACCACATTGACACCTAAGAAGGTGATTATTCTTGAAGGCATTTTGCTGCTGACTGATCCACGCTTGCGTGAAATTATGCATGCAAGTGTCTTTATGGATACGCCGCTCGATATCTGTCTACTACGTCGTTTGCAGCGTGATGTTGCTGAGCGTGGTCGTACAATGGAGTCGGTACTTGTACAGTATCAAAAAACAGTACGTCCAATGTTCATGCAGTTTATCGAACCATCGAAGCAGTACGCGGATATCATCGTCCCTCGCGGCGGTAAAAACCGTATTGCTATTGATGTGTTGAAAGCACACATTGGTAAATTACTGCGTGCATAATTAGCAAATTATTAATTTGTTATCAAATTTGAATAGGTGGCTTTTATAGCCGCCTATTTTTTTATCTGACATATGGTTGATATTTTTTATATGTAGGTTGGTAAGATGAACAAATACTTAAAATATATTGTCTTATTGCGATAACAACGTTTAATCTCGTTACAGGCATGGATGATTTGGGGATACAATGAAAAAGATAATGTTTGCCTTATTGGCAGTTTTGCTGGTGGTGGTCATCGGTATTGCGGCTTTACTTGCACTGGTCGATCCAAACCAGTTTAAGCCCATGATTGCAGAACAAGTGAAGAAGAATACCGGACGTGAATTGATTATTTCCGGCGATATTGGTTGGCGTTTCTTCCCGAGTATTGGCTTCGATATTGGTAAAACAGAATTTAGAAACCCTGAAGGTTTTGCAGAACCAAATTTAGTTCAGTTTGATAGTGCAGAACTCTCGGTGTCGGTGATACCTTTATTTTCACAGCAGCTGGAAATTGGCAACGTTAGCCTTCAAGGTGGCCATGTTTTCATTCAGACACTGGCTTCAGGTGTGACTAACTTGGATGGTATCGGGCAACCAAGTGAAGTAACTGAATTTTCTCCACAACCAGATACAACGACTTCTACACCGTCATCAACCTCAGATACTGAATCGGGTTCAAGCTGGGCTATTTCTTTAGAAAGTGTTGAGGTTGTTGGCGCCAGCGCGATTGTTCAAGACGATAAGCTAGGTACCAAATCAGAGCTTTCTCAGCTTAATTTTTCCTTAAGCCGTTTTGCTCCGGGAGAGTGGGCAACCGCGCAATTTGATATCGCAGGTGCCAGTGGCGAGCTTAACTTTGCGGCACAGGGCGAAACTGAATTAATGTTCGCTGAAACTTTAGATAGTGCTGAATTTAAAACCTTAGCATTGACCGCATCAGCGAAAGACACCGCTAATGATATTCAGTCGGTATCACTTAACGTAGACCAATTCAAACTGGGCAGCTGGTCAAACGTAACTTTTACCCTACAGGGTTCAGTACCCGATTTGGCGTTTAATACCAATGGTTCGGTTCGATTAAGCGTAGATGAAGCATTTGAGAATATTCAGTTAGAACAACTCGCGTTAACTTCTGACCTTAAAGGTGCATCATTGCCTCGTCCTGAGATGGCGATCAAGCTGGTGGCTGATGCTAGCTATAACGTACCGAAAGGCTTGGCTGCGTTCACTAATATGGAAACCAATGTTGATGAACTGGCATTGACAGGTAAAGGCTCATTTCAATCGGCAGATATCCCTGTTATTCGTTTTGACTTAGCTTCGGATGCCATTGATGTTGATCGTTTCTTAGGAACTGGTGCATCAACGACACAAGAAACACAAGTTTCAACGTCTGGTGATAGTACTAATACAGCGGGTGCTACAGCGTCAGAAGCTGATAAAAATCGCGAACCCGATCTCTCTGCTTTGAAAACCATCGACCTCGCAGGCACATTGGCGGTTGGACAGTTTAAAGCAGCAAATGCCAAATTAAGCGATGTGGCGATTAATATTGCCATTGCCGATGGTGTGCTGAACTTAAAGCAGTTAGATGCCAAACTTTATGACGGCACGATACAGACCAAAGCAACCATCGATGCTAACGGCAAGCTACCTCGCTATAGTGTTACCAAGTTGATCCGTGGTGTGCAGGTACAACCATTGCTCATTGACGTGGCAGAAAAAGATGTATTGGCCGGTAAGGGCGATATTACCGTGAAGTTAAGTGGTACGGGTTTAGCTGAAGCGCGAATGCGTGAGAATATTGCAGGCAGTATCGATATTCATTTTGCTGACGGTGCTGTTTACGGTGTTAATCTTCCTGAAATGATCCGTGAAGCACGAGCAACACTGAAAGGTCAAAAAACAGAGTACGTTAAGGAAGAGAAGAAAACAGACTTTTCGGCAATGAAGGCAACCTTCAATATTGGCAAAGGGGTAGCTTCTACCAATAACCTTGATATCGACTCACCATTGCTGCGTGTTGCAGGTAAGGGGAGTACCAATTTGGTGTCTGAAGCCATCGATTTCAATATCAGTGCCTCTGTTGTTGCAACGAGTAAAGGTCAAGGTGGTAAAGATATTGATGAAGTGACCGACTTAACTGTGCCTATTGATGTCGCTGGAAACTGGGAGCAGCCAACGTTTTCCCTTAACTTGGCGCAATTGCTGAAGCAGAATAATGAACTCGAGCAGAAAGCGCAGAAAGAAGTCGAGCGCGGTCTTGAAAAGCTTTTAGGTGATAAAGCGCAAAATGAAGACATTAAGAAGGCCGCCGATAAACTGCTAAAAGGGCTATTTAACTAACACTTTTAGAGCGTTTTGGGGTAGTTCAGAGCCAGCGAAATGCTGGCTCTTTCTTTATGGTTTTAAGCAGGCTGTTTTTTCTTTTTCAATGATTTTTGATTCTCAAGGCTATCTTGAAAAGCTTTTAGTAAATCGATAGCGGACAACATTCCAACCAGCTCACCAGCTTTATTCAATACTGGTGCTGCGCCTACATGGTTATCTAAAATAGTGCCAATGGCTTTGGTTAGGGTGTCGTAGGTGCGAACATGAATAATATCTTTGCACATGACATCACGAATATGCAGATCATCGGTTAAATCATACTCGTGGCCGATCTCTGGTGACTCATCGACCCATTGAGGTCGTCTTAGCTCTCTGTCACTTACAATCCCGACCAGTTCACCTTGCTCACTAATAACAGGCAGGTGCCGAATTGATTCGTCTTTCATCAAGAAAAAGGCTTCACGAAGTCCAGCATCCGGCTGGATTGTAATAAGCTTTTGCGTCATGTATTCAGATACTTTTGTTGGCATTGCATCTTCCCTATGTCTATTTGAATGGAGGTTGCTTGATTACCCTAGCTAAATATCATTGTTTTAACTGCGAGCAAGCCCTGATTTTTACTTTTACTGAGCATTGAATGTGAATTGCCTCACGCGTTTCACGTATCAATAAATGATGATTTTCTGTTAATGTGTGCCAATAAAGTCAAAGCTAGATTTATACGATCAAACGAATATAACGAGAAACGGTTTGATCAGTATCTAAAGGAGTGAAAGTGGATTCGGTAACACAAATGGCATTAGGTGCAGCGGTTGCTGGTCTGGTTGCAGGGAAGAAATGTTCCCCCAAAATATTATTAGCCGGGGCTGCGTTAGGTACGTTGCCAGATTTGGATGTATTGCTAAGCTATGGTGACCCTGTGTCAGATATGGTGAAGCATCGCGGCTTCAGTCATTCTTTATTCGTATTGTTGCCATTTTCATTGCTACTAAGTGGATTATGGCAAAAATGGTGTCCAACACGTTTTAGCTTTACACAGTTGTGGTTGTTGGTTGCGGCATGTTTAATTACTCACCCACTACTCGATGCTTTTACGGCGTATGGCACGCAATTGTTCTGGCCAATAAATACACCTATTGCCATCTCCAGTATTTTTATTATCGACCCATTGTATACCGTACCGTTGCTAATCGTATTGTTAGCAAGTTTACTCTGGCGCGATCGTATGGCTAAGTTGTGTGGCGCTGGATTAGTTGTTTCCTCACTCTATCTTGGCTGGTCAGTACTCGCCATGAATATGATTGAGCAGCGGGTAGAGCAACAATTAGCTGGTACACCATTAGCCAACCAGCCTGTATTCATTACCCCGACACCATTAAATACCGTGCTATGGCGTATCGTCGTAAAAGGGGATGAGAGCTACTTCGAAGGTTTATCCTCATTGCTTGATGACAGCACGAATATTGATTTTATTGAAAAGCCACTTGGTACTTGGCCTGACGGTATATCTTCAGAGCATCAACAAATGCTTGCGCACTTTACTGGTGGTTTCATTAAGTATGAGCAACACCAGTCAGAGCTGGTCGCGACTGATTTACGTCTGGGAATGGCTGACTATATGCCGTTTCAATTTGCTCTTGCTAATAATGATTTAGCAAAGGGATGGGAAGTGGTTTCACCGGTTCAAATCAACAGCCCGTCAGTTAGGCTAAAGCATATTCCGACATTGTGGCTAAGGGTGCTTGGTAATCAAGATATTGATGCGAATTTGTGTCATATATCAGAATGCCCAAGCATCGGTGAAACAGCACGTAACTGATCACAAATAAATTCAGCTCTATTTTTCTTAAAGGAAAAAGAGCTGAATTTTATTGAAAGGTTCTCTATGGGCATTCTTGTTGGCATTTTTTATATTTGAATGTGAAAAGTAGTTACTTATTGGTGAGACAGTACCGACATTTTTAGTTCTTTTTGGTATTTAGGCGGTGATGAAAAAAGCATAAATGCTTAAAAGTGTTATATTTATTATAGTGTTGGTCGGTAGGTAAGCTATTGAGGTATTAATGAAAAGAGTAGATTTTGATGCGCTCAGAGCAAGGATGCATGGAAAAGCGGTAGAGAAAGCGATGGACTTCTATAAGAAAAAGTTACGAAAAAAAGACCAGAAATAATGAATATTCGAATTCGAGAGGGGGCAAAAGAGTGCCCCCTTGTTCATTGTTGTTAATCTTCTGACTGGCACTTATGTGGTTCAGTCACTTTTTCATATGGCCAGTAATGGTGGCCAATACGAATCACTAACGTGGCAGCAGCCAGAATAAAGGCAGCCAATGATAACCACACTAAATAAACCCCATCCAACTGTTTCATCCCTAAAGTGATGTAGCGCGCAATTGCCATGATCGCAATGTAGATTGGGTAACGAACTGGAATTTTACCATTGGTAACAAACTGCTGAACCATGGCCAGCACTTCGAGGTAAATGAACATCAGCAGAATATCGGTAAGTTGGATCTGTCTGTTGACATAGATATTGACAAATTCATTGGTCATTGCCGCTATGGTCGCGAGTGTTATCGCAACCAGTAAAATGGCTTCTAGAATATGAAAGACTTTAAGAAAAGGGCGACTAAAGCCCTTCGGTAGTTGTGAAGGCATGATAAATCCTAATGACATTTTTTATTATGCTCACGTTGATTTAATTCACCGTGAGCTGTGTTCGTTGTCATTATATTTTAGATCAGCAAAAAAAGAATCTATTTGTTGCGAATCGCCTACCAGTCAACGCCTTTGCGGGCTTTTACACCGTTCTCGAAAGCATGTTTAACATTACGTACTTCAGAGACGGTATCGGCAAGCTCAGTTAAAGAACGATGCGCACCACGACCCGTCACGACGACGGACTGCATAGCAGGGCGCTGGCTAATCGCCTCTAAAATATCTTCAAGTGGTACATAGCCATACGTTATCATGTAAGTAAGCTCATCAAGTAACACTACGTCGTAGCTGTCATCAGCCAGCATCTCTTTACATTCAGCCCATGTTTGCTGTGCCGCTTCAGAATCGGCTTGTTTGTTTTGTGTTTCCCACGTAAACCCTGTGGCCATAACGGCAAATTTTACGCCATGTTGTTCTAGCAGTGAGCGCTCACCACAATCCCATGTCCCTTTAATAAACTGGCCAACGCCACACTTCTGCCCGTGGCCAACCGCTCTTGCGATAGTGCCAAACCCTGAGGTTGATTTACCTTTACCGTTTCCGGTAATCACGAGAAAGATCCCTTTCTCTTCTTGTGCTGCGTCAACACGAGCATCAACTTCACTTTTTACTTTTTGTTGTCGTGCTTTGTAACGATCGTCTTTCTGCGTTTGATCAACCATGAGAGTCCTTAATTATGATGTAACAGTCGCTAATATAATCAGATAGCCAGCGATTTCTGAAAGTTGTTGTGCTGCGCCTAAGCAGTCACCGGTATACCCCCCAAGTTGCTTGTTGAACCAGCGACCACAACCCGTGCGTACAATGGCTAATACCACCATTAAGCACAGGGCAGTATTGAGGGAGAATAAGAGTAATATAATTAAACTGGTTAAAATTAAAACCCACAAATCGTACTGGCTTTGCTCATTTGCCAAGGGTTTAACTTTACTTTGCTCATCAAGCCGTACATAGGGGTAACTGAAGATTAGACTCGCTGCCACCGCTCGACTAAGTGTGTGCATAGCGACTAATGATAAGGCGGTTAGGGTGACACTGTGGCTAGCGATGGCACTCAGTGTTGCCCACTTTAGTCCAAGAGCGATGAAGAGTGCTGAAGCACCATAAGTCCCAAGGCGTGAGTCTTTCATTATGTCGAGCTTTTGTTCGGGGTTCCAACCACCGCCAAACCCGTCAAAGACATCTGCGAGTCCATCTTCATGGAACGCGCCTGTGAGTAGTAAGCTAAAAGCCATCGATATGGCGATAGCGATAGAGATCGGTAAAACGCTCTGCATCAATAGGAAAAGTAGCGCCGTGAGTACACCGATAAGTGTTCCGACAAGGGCGAAGTAACGGTTAGCTTGATTAAGGCGTTCTGATGAATAAGGAATGTTATCCGGAATAGGAATACGGGTAAAAAAAGCAAGCGCTACTAAGAATATTTGCCATTGTTGCTTCATGAAGGTGTTCCGGTTAATGCAATTAAGTGCTTAAATATTGTTAATGCGGCCATTTTAACAAATTAGTGATACCAGCTTAACTAAAATATCGAGTAAACTATTTTATGGTATATCGTTCTTTTTAATGGGAAGTGTAAATGCGCACAATGATGTTGTTGGCCGCTTTGAGTGTCATGGTAGGTTGCTCTAGTCGTTTACCGACAGAACAAGAACAGGCGGAAAGCCTGATTGAACGCAAACAAGATTTAGTTGAAGTCGAGTACATTGAAGATGCAACAGGTTTACAGTGGGTCTCTCCAGAATTAAAGTCATCTTATTATCGGCAGTTGCAGATTGAACCTGTCGGTTTGAACCAAAAAGCCAAAGCAGATCATCAGCTACCTAGCTTTGTATTGGAACGAGTATCTGCACGTTTAACTGATATCTTAAAGCAAGAACTCTCTAATGGTGTACCGATAGTTGAAAGCCCAAGTGGACGTACTGCCGTTCTGCGGGTTGAAATAACCCGCGCAAGTACAGATTTCGAAGATTTGAAAATTACAGAAGTGCTACCTTATGGGGCACTGATTGGTGGGGCTAAAGCGTTGCTGGGTACCCGTGATCGTAATGTACGTATTCTTGTGGAGTCTCAGCTATCAGACAGTCTTTCTGGAGAATTGTTAGCAGAACGTGTGAGTGTGTTGTTAGCCAAAGATGTTCTAGAGAATGACACCGTTCAGCTTGAATATGAGCAAATTAAAGAAACGGTAGAGCGGTTTACGCAAGACATTGTCCATTTTATACGTATGACGGCTTATACTGCGAAGTTAAATGAGCAGAGTGAAGAAGGGTAGCCTTTAATTAAGTGATCCTTAAGCCTTTGCTTGGGGTGTGTTTGCCCGATAGATCAAGGAATAGATGAATGGCTTTTCAAATACTGGTCGTATGCATGGGTAATATTTGCCGCTCCCCAACAGGTGAAGCGGTGTTGCGTAGCAAAGCGTTGCGGCGAGGAATGACGTTAACGGTTGACTCTGCTGGTACGATTGGATATCACCAAGGCAGCAAGCCTGATCGACGCTCTACAGAAGCTGGTGAGGCGAGGGGATATCAGTTTGATACTATTCGTTCCCGTAAAATTAAGCTCGAAGACTTTGAACGATTTGATCTTATTTTAGCTGCTGACAATGCGAACTTAGCGGACTTGAAGGCTATATGCCCAAACGTTTATCAATCGAAAGTAAGGTTATTTCTAAGCTATAGCAATAACAACGACGTTGAAGAGATCCCAGACCCTTATTATGGCGGCCAGAATGGATTTGAGGTCGTGCTCGATTTAATTGAAGATGCCTCAGATGCTGTACTCGATAGCATCAGTTAATCAAAGCTGTGCAACACAAATGATACAGACAAAAACGCCCGCATTTGCGGGCGTTTTTTATGAGTTGGCGGTTGGTGTGGCTTACCCGCCTAGGGTATCTGTCGCAACTTTATAAGTTGGATCTTCCATCATGTTTACTTCGACCAAGTTGCCAGCTTTTTTCAGTAGAGAGCGGCACTCAGGGCTTAAATGACGAATGTGCAAGGTTTTACCTTGAGTCGCATAGCGTTCCGCAATGGTATCGATAGTCTCAATTGCAGAGTGGTCGGCAACGCGTGATTTTGCAAAATCGATAATAACGTCACTTGGGTCGTTTTTAGCATCGAAAAGCTCAAGGAAGTGAGACGCTGAACCGAAGAACAGTGGACCATTTACTTCATAGACTTTTGAGCCATTTTGATCGATGTGGCTTGAGGCATAGATTTGTTTTGCATGTTCCCAAGCAAAGACTAGTGCAGAGTAAATTACACCAACAATAACAGCCATAGCAAGGTCGACAGCAACCGTTACACCAGTCACAAGGATGATAGCGAAAAAGTCATGTTTAGGTACTTTGCGAGCCATTTTAAGGCTTGCCCACTCAAAGGTGCCAATAACAACCATGAACATGACGCCAACAAGCGCTGCTAGTGGGATCACTTCAATTAAAGAAGAACCAAATAGAATGAATAGTAGTAGACCAACAGCACCAGATATACCTGATAGTCGACCACGGCCGCCAGAGTTAATGTTGATCATTGATTGACCAATCATCGCACAGCCGCCCATCGCACCAAATACTGAACAAGTCACGTTGGCAACGCCTTGGCCCACACATTCACGGTTACCTTGTCCGCGTGTTCCTGTCATTTCATCAATAACTGTCAGGGTTAGTAGCGATTCAATCAGGCCTACCGCTGCCAAGACTAAAGAATAAGGCAGGATGATGCTTAAGGTTTCCATGTTGAAGCCAACATCAGGAATGGCAAATGTAGGCAGTGAACCTGCTAGTGTCGCACTGTCGTTACCACTCATGCTGCGAACGAAGTCGATCACGGTACGAGTATCAAGACCAAGGCCGTGCACCATAACTGTAACAGTAATAATTGCAACAAGTGATGATGGCACAGCTTTGGTCAGTTTTGGCAAAAAGTGAATAATGCCCATCGTTAATAGAACTAAGCCAAGCATGATGTATAGCTCAGTACCTTGCATCCACTGCAGTGCACCAGAAGCATCCGGCACTTTGAATTGGCCTAGTTGGGCGAGGAAGATAACAATTGCTAGACCATTAACAAAACCGATCATTACCGGATGAGGCACCATCCGAATGAATTTACCGAGCTTGAAAATACCTGCCAGTATTTGGATAACACCTGCAAGCATAACGGCGGCAAATAGGTATTGAATACCGTGCTCAGCGACCAAGCTCACCATGACAACAGCCATAGCGCCCGTTGCACCCGAGATCATACCCGGACGACCACCAATAACGGCTGTAATGAAACCGACGATAAAGGCAGCATATAGGCCAACCATAGGGTCAACGCCAGCAACGAAAGCAAAAGCTACAGCTTCCGGTACCAGTGCTAACGCAACAGTAAGCCCAGAAAGGACGTCATTTTTGACGGATTGTCGCGAAAATTGAGGGAATTCGAACATGTTATTCAGTTTTTATCCGGTTCTGGTGGGTTTAGCCGGGTTGCATCAGTGCATCCACTTTTAAAAGAGCTAATAAGTTGGAGGATCCTACAGAAAGATGTGAGATGGTTCAACTTTCAAGTTGAATTTTTACCCGTAGCAACAGTGATTGTAAGGAAGGGTGTGAGTTCTGGATATTTTATGAATTATGTAATTAGTGATTTCTAWTCGTCTCATTATGTAAATATTAAATTTTGATTAAATGACTTATCAGAATGGGGTTGGCTTAGGGACGTAGCTAGTTGCTGGAAAATGAAGGTAAAAAAAAGCCATGCTAATAAGCATGGCTTTTAAGTGCTGTTAAGCAAATTTACCGTAGGTTATAGCATTAACCTAGAGGCTTGCTCATTGGCGCTTGAGCACTATTCGTTGCTGTTTGGCTACCCGCTTGGCGAGCTGCAAAACGTGACTCACGAAGTGGCGCTACCGTTACAACTTCAGCGTTTGCATTTTCAGCAGGTGCAGGAGCTTTAACCGTAGGCGCAATAGCATGGCGACCACGAGGTGCTGTTGCAGTAACAAGCGGTGCTTCAACCTTCGCAACGACTTCTACAGGCGTTACAGCTGGTGCTGCTTCTTCTAGTACAACAGGCGCTTCTTTAGTAACCGGAGCTACCACTGGTGCTTCTTCTGCAGTGACGCTTTCGGCAGCTGCAGTTTCAACCACTGGTGTTTCTTCTACTGAAGGTGTTGCAATCACTTCTACTGCTGTATCAGCACTTACAGGTGCTTCTTCACGTAGAGGGAATGCTTTACCCATCGCGAGCTCAGGTTGAGCAACACCACCTAGAGCAGATGCTGTTTCAACAACTTCTGCTGCTGGCGCTTCTGCTACAGGTGCTTTAACTGGTGCTTCTGCAACCGGTGCTGCTTCTTCAACTGCGGCAACAGGTACCTTCTTAGCGCTCTGCCAAACTTTACCCATCGCCATTTCTGGTGATGCAACGCCTGATACTGGACGTGATGACGTTGGTTTTTCAACAATCGTTACCACATTTTCGATGTCATTCAATGTATCAGTTGCTTCTTCAACAGCATGACCAACAGCGTCGGTTACCATTTTTTCCATGTTATCGCCATTTTCAGGGCGGTTATCACGGATGCGACGGCGACGTTGACCGCTTGCTCGTAGGTGACGAGGAGAGCGACGATTACGACGTTGGCCGTTTTCTTGCTCGCCTTTTTCACCTTTTTGCTCAGCTTGATCATCAGTTGCTTTGGCTTCTTGAGCCACTGCAGTTCCAAGCTCTTGAATCGGAGAAGGGGTTTGAACCGCTTCTTCAACAACAGGTGCTGCAATAACTGCTTCGACAGGAGTCTGCTCTTGTTCATCAATAAAACGAACCTTCTTACGAAGATCGCGGCGTTGACGACGTTGCTTCACCTTACTCGCTTTTTCAAACTCTTGTTCGCGCTTTTCTTCTACTGTTGGCTTAGCCGTTTTATCAGTTTGCTCTTCAGTGTGACGTTGTTGCTTTTGCGCTTGAATGTCTTCACGACGAGACTGGCGCTTTTGCTCTTTGTCTTTACGCTGTTGAACAGGTTTTTCTGATTGTTGCTCTGGCTTGTCCTTCGCTTTTTCATTACGACGACGTTGCTGGCGCTGTTCGTTAGCTTGTTTACGCTCTCCATCTTGGCTTTCAGGGCGTTCTGTACGCTCCTGACGGCCACGGCGAGGTGCGTCTTTAGCATTACGACGGCTATCTTGGCGATCACCACGGCGACCATCTTGGCGTTCGCCACGACGATTGTCTTGGTTACGACGATTGTCTTTACGATCGTTACGACGGGCATTCTGTTTGCTAACGTCTTTTTTCTCTTCCTTTACCTCTGGCTCAGGGCTTGAGAAGAAGTTGGCAATGGCAGAGAAAAGACGGCTAAATAAGCCTGGTTTTTCATCAACAGCAGGTGCAGCAGTCGCTGGTTTTGCTTGTTGCTGAGGCTTAGTAACCTTAGCTTTCGCTTTTTCTGGTGCTTGTTGTGGTGCGGTGAAGCCTTGTAATACAGGTTCTTCACGCTTTTTCACAACACGCTCTTGTGGTGCAGATTCAGCAGCTTCTGCTTCTTTTAACGCATCAAGCGCTTTTGGAAGATGGTATGACAATGTGTCATGTTCATCACCACTACGAACACGAACCACTTCAAAGTGAGGTGTTTCCATGTCGGCATTCGGTACGATAATTACACGTACATCGTGAGACTTTTCAATGTGCTGTACAGAGCGACGTTTCTCATTTAATAAATAAGAAGCAATGGCTACGGGCACAATGGCTAGTACTTGCGATGTATTATCTTTCAGTGCTTCTTCTTCGATTAGACGAAGGATTGACAGAGATAGAGATTCACTATCACGAATAACACCAGTACCAGTACAACGAGGACACACATGGTGACTTGCTTCAGCCAGTGATGGGCTTAGGCGCTGACGCGACATCTCAAGCAGGCCAAAGCGTGATATACGACCAATCTGAACGCGAGCGCGGTCCATTCGAACTGCTTCACGTAGACGGTTCTCTACTTCACGCTGATGACGTACAGGCGTCATATCAATAAAGTCGATAACAACTAGGCCACCAAGATCTCGAAGACGTAATTGGCGAGCAATTTCGTCTGCAGCTTCAAGGTTTGTATGAAGTGCTGTTTCTTCAATATCGCCACCCTTTGTTGCACGGGCAGAGTTGATATCGATCGATGTAAGTGCTTCTGTAGGATCGATAACTATTGAACCACCTGATGGCAGACGAACTTCGCGCTGGAACGCGGATTCAATCTGATTCTCAATTTGGTAGTGGTTAAATAGTGGTGTATCCGTGTTTTCATACAGTTTCACACGCGACAAAAAGTCAGGGCGAACTTGCTGAATATGATCATGTGCACGATCAAAGATTTTTTTGCTATCAATAACAATCTCACCGATATCACGGCGAAGATAATCACGAATAGCACGTGCAATGACATTACTTTCTTGGTGGATCAGGAACGGTGCAGGTGCAGAATCTGCTGCATCTTTAACGCGATCCCAGTGGTTAAGTAGATAGTTAAGATCATACTCTAGGTCTTCAGCTGACTTGCCAACACCCGCAGTACGAACAATTAAACCCATTCCCTGAGGAAGTTCTAATGTGCTTAGTGCTGCTTTAAGTTGGGTACGCTCTTCACCTTCGATTCGACGAGAAATACCGCCAGCTCGAGGGTTATTAGGCATTAGGACAAGGTAGCTACCTGCTAGAGAGATGAATGTCGTAAGGGCTGCACCTTTGTTACCACGCTCTTCTTTGTCAACCTGAACAATTACTTCCTGACCTTCCTTTAGCACTTCCTTAATGTTAGGACGGCCTTGATAGGTATAGTCAGAAGGGAAATAATCGCGGGCGATTTCTTTAAGAGGTAGGAAACCGTGGCGCTCTGCACCATAGTCAACGAACGCTGCTTCCAGGCTTGGTTCGATACGTGTGATACGGCCTTTGTAGATATTTGCTTTTTTAGATTCGTGGCCAGGGCTTTCGATATCAAGATCGAAAAGCTTCTGCCCGTCAACTAATGCGACGCGCAACTCTTCCTTCTGAGTTGCGTTAATCAACATTCTTTTCATTATATTGTACTCGTTTTTGTCGTTGTGTTAGCGCATTCAGTGACGAGATTGTATTGATGGTGCCCGACCCCAAGTCTGATCTAAAAATGCAACCTCACGGCTGGAATTCAGGGGTGCTATATGGCAACACGTTGTATCCAACTAGTATCAAGATGATTAAATCTGAAAAATATACAGCTGGCTCACCGTATCTCACGGCGGTATCTCTCACACCAATAAAAAAAGTCAGTAAAAACACTAAAAAACACTCCGAAGAAATTAACGTCTTACGCCATATGCTGCGCTTTTCGTCAGAGCGGTATATAAAATAGTCACTTGGGTGGTAATCTGCTCACCCTGTTAACAAAGTAGGCTTTTTTTCCTACTCTTGCAGGCAATGATAGCAGGGTGGCTTTTTTGCGGCAATCTGCTTTGTGTAAGAGTTATGCTTAAAGTCCTTAAAATTGATGAGTTAGTTGTTTTTGTAAGAAAGCTTAGATGAAATAGATACAGGAAGGGTTATCTCTTTTATTCACTTTTGTATACAATGCTTGGCTATGAAAGATGATAAACCTCAAGTGCACTTCATCGAAATTACCGATGACTTTGCCGGCCAGCGGATCGATAACTTCCTTCTCGCAAGGCTTAAAAACGTACCAAAAAGTATGATTTATCGCATCTTGCGTAAAGGCGAAGTGCGAGTAAATAAAAAACGTATAAAACCTGAATATAAATTACAAGACGGCGATCTTGTTCGGGTACCACCGGTTAGAGTACCGGAAAAAGAAGATAAGGCGCCGATTAGTACAAAGCTTGATAAAGTTTCAGAGCTTGAGTCGTGCATTATTTATGAAGACGACCATATGCTGATTCTAAATAAACCGTCAGGTACTGCGGTACATGGTGGTAGTGGGCTGAAGTTTGGCGCGATTGAAGCGTTACGTGCTTTGCGCCCAGACGCACGTTTTTTGGAATTAGTTCACCGTATTGACCGTGATACTTCTGGCATTTTATTGATTGCCAAGAAGCGCTCTGCATTACGTAAACTGCAAGAGCAGTTCCGTAACAAGACGGTGCAGAAGTATTATTTTGCGCTAGTCATGGGTGAGTGGAAGGCAAGTTGTAAAAAGGTGACGGCGCCATTACTGAAGAATGAAGTCAACAGTATCGTGCGGGTTAACCCTAACGGCAAAGCATCAGATACGCGTTATAAAGTGATTGAGCGATTGGATCAGGCGACATTGGTGCAGGCGAGCCCAATAACAGGCCGTACTCACCAAATTCGTGTACATTGCCAGTATGCGGGTCACCCCATTGCGTGGGATGATCGCTATGGTGATCCACGTTTTGATGCTTACACGAAAAAAACGGGACTCAACCGACTTTTCCTTCATGCGGCGAACATTAAGTTCACTCATCCAAATACTGAAGAGTTAATGGATATTAGTGCACCGATGGAGTCAAAATTGGTGAAAGCCGTTGAGCAGTTACGTATTACAGCTAAAAAATAATATAGACGATTTGTAAATTTAGCCGTACTAATGACGTGATGTCGTTGTTGGTGCGCTAAGAAATGAAGCGGCAGAGTTTTCTTTGCCGCTTTTTGTCGTTTCAATGAATGAAACTTACAAAACGGAAACGCCTTGTTTGCTGAGCATTTCGCATAACGCAATCAGGGGGAGCCCAATCAAGGTGTTCGGGTCACGACCTTCTAATTTTTCGAATAAAGCAATACCAAGCCCTTCGCACATGAAGCTACCCGCACAATTAAGTGGCTGCTCACGTTCGACATAGCGGCGGATTTCATCATCGCTAAGCTCGCGGAAGGTCACATGAAAAGGTTCGCAAATGACATCACTGGTTTGAGTGGCTGCATTATATAAGCATAGGCCTGTATAAAATGTGACAGTTTGTCCGCTGGCAGCTTTTAATTGCTCACAGGCTTTTTCAACGGTATGTGGTTTGCCGATGATACGATCGTTAATCACACAAACTTGGTCAGAGCCGATGATTAAATGATTTGGGTGAGCCGGGGCACAAGCGAGTGCTTTGCTTTCAGCCAGCCGACATACAAGCGTTTGGGCTGGCTCATCTATAAGCGGTGTTTCATCAGTTTGCGGCTTAGCTGTATCAAAAGAGAGATGCAGTTTATTAAGCAGTTCTTTGCGGTATGGGGATGTTGAAGCCAGAAGTAACGGTTGAGCCATGATGATTACCGGGTTGTCCAAGGTTGTGGTAGTCTAGCGGCCATAAAGGCTGAGCGCTACGTTATAATGTTAAGTGGCAAGGTCGATTTGTCGTTCACTTCGTTAGATTTTGTGTGTTATTTGCGCACTAGATGGTGTGTTATCAACCTGTTTATTGTCAGTCAGATAACAGACAAAATGGTGGAAGTGCCAGTGCTGAGCTATTGGTTATCAATACAGAGTATATGAATTGATTAAATGCTGTTAATTCACGCACATTTCCTTTGACTCAAACACATTAGAAGGCTAATATTCGCGCCCTATGCAAAAGGTAAAATTGCCGCTAACGGTTGATGCAGTTCGTGCTGCTCAAAAAAAACTCGATTATGATGGTATCATCAAAGTCGAATTACTTGAGCGCCTAGCAGCTTCAACTCAGAGCGTAACACGTGATGCAAACGTCACTTTATCATTTGACTTTGACCAACGTCACTTGGCATTTATGCGCGGTAGCGCTGATGTCGAAGTGGAGTTGACCTGTCAGCGATGTCAGGAAGGTTTCAAACACGTTTATAGTGTTGATTTCTGTTATAGTCCGCTCCTCAAACCAGAGGAAGCAGATGATTTTCCGGAAGCTTATGAGCCGGCTGACGTCGATGAAAACGGTGAAATCAATCTAATTCAAATCGTCGAAGACGAGTTGATTTTAGAGTTACCTCAAATTGCTATGCATGATGACACTGACTGTAAAGCCAGTGGCAGAAACATGACATTTGGTGATATCCCCGTTGCTGATGAGCGTCCGAATCCGTTTGCAGTATTGAAAAATCTAAGTAAGTAATTTAACAGGAGTAGGGTTAATGGCCGTACAAAAGAGCAAAAAATCACGTGCAGCACGTGGTATGCGTCGTTCACACGATGCACTAACAACTGCAGCTGTATCTGTAGATTCTGCAAGTGGTGAAACTCACCTACGTCACCACATGACAGCTGACGGTTTCTACCGTGGCCGTAAGGTTATCAACAAGTAAGGTTGAACCTTGAGTGGTCTTACCGTTGCACTTGATGCAATGGGTGGGGATTTCGGTCCCCAAGTAACAGTGCCTGCCTCCGTGCAGGCATTGTTACAATACCCAGAGCTCAAACTTATCCTTTTTGGTGATCAAAGTGCGATCACGTCTCAACTATCTCTTCTAAACCAATCGAACCACCCTCGACTTAGCATTGTCCATTGCGACCATGTAATCGCCAACGATACCCGTCCGTCTCAAGCTTTACGCCGTAGCCAAGGCTCATCAATGCGTATGGCATTGGAATATGTATCGGAAGGTCAAGCTGATGCTTGTGTAAGTGCCGGTAATACTGGGGCTTTGATGGCATTATCACGCTTTATACTCAAGTTACTTCCTGGTGTTGATCGCCCTGCATTAGTTTCGGCTATTCCCACTCGTACGCAGCATAAAACATGGTTACTTGATTTAGGCGCCAATGTGTCGTGTGATGCAGATACCCTATTTCAGTTTGCTGTTATGGGGACGGTCTTGGCTGAGCAGGGACTTCCTCATTCGCCCAAAGTGGCATTGCTGAATATTGGTGAAGAAGACATTAAAGGTAATGATCTGGTTAAGCGCTGTGCTGAAATGCTGTTAGAGTCGCCAGATATCAACTACACCGGTTATATTGAAGGTAACCAACTTTATAGCGGACAAGCTGATGTTATTGTCTGTGATGGTTTTGTTGGTAATGTTAGCCTCAAGACCAGTGAAGGTGTAGCAAACCTTTTTATCGATAACATCAAAAGTGCCATTTCCCGTAATCCACTCAAGAAGTTAATCGCTAAATGGTTGTTTAGTGACCTATTTGAGAGTTTGAAACAGTTGAACCCCGACCAGTATAACGGGGCGAGTCTGTTAGGATTGCGCGGTATAGTGGTAAAAAGCCATGGAAGTGCTGATACAGCCGCATTTACCAATGCGATTGGTGAAGCGGCACACGAGGTCAAACGGCAAATACCGAGTAAAATCAGTGACCGTTTGGAAGAAGTCTTACTCGAGAGGCATTACTAGTCGTTATGCATAGCAAAATTTTAGGCACAGGCAGCTTTTTGCCTGAACAAGTACGTTCTAACGCTGACTTAGAGCAATTGGTTGAAACCAGCGATGAATGGATTGTTGCGCGTACTGGTATTCGAGAGCGACGCATTGCTGCAGCTGATGAAACGGTTGCCGTTATGGGCTATCAAGCTTCTTTAAACGCGATTGAAATGGCGGGTATTGAAAAAGAAGACATTGATTTGATCATTGTTGCTACGACCAGCGCGAGCCATTCATTTCCTTCAGCTGCTTGCCAAGTTCAGGGAATGTTAGACATTAAAGGCTGCCCAGCCTTCGATATCGCAGCAGCTTGCTCCGGATTTGTATATGCATTGAGCATTGCTGATCAGCATATTAAAACAGGCATGGCTAAGAATGTGCTTGTGATCGGTTCTGATGCGCTATCACACAAGTGTGATCCTAACGATCGTTCTACGATCATCTTGTTTGGTGATGCCGCTGGTGCTGTTGTTATTGGCGCAAGTGAAGAGCCGGGTATTATCTCAACGCACCTTCATTCTGATGGTCATTTTGGTGGTCTCCTTAGCCTTGCTATTCCTGAACATGGTCAAGTATTTAGTGATGATAAATGGTTGTACATGGCAGGTAATGAAGTGTTTAAAGTCGCGGTAACGCAGCTATCTAATTTAGTAAAAGATACGCTAGCAGCGAATAACATGGATAAATCAGAGCTTGATTGGCTGGTTCCGCACCAAGCAAACTTACGTATTATCAAGGCAACGGCGAAGAAATTGTCGATGTCTATGGATCAAGTTGTTGTCACACTTGATCGCCACGGCAATACATCGGCTGCAACGGTCCCTACTGCTTTAGATGAAGCAGTACGTGATGGCCGTATCCAGCGTGGTCAAATGTTGCTGTTGGAAGCCTTTGGTGGCGGCTTTACATGGGGCTCAGCCCTAGTGAAGTTTTAAATTAAATATTATTGAYGACATGAGCTATAACGTTTAAATGTTATAGCTCATGTTGATAAAACAACCTAATAAGGACTCTCGAATGTCTAAGTTCGCGATTGTATTTCCGGGGCAAGGTTCTCAAACCGTTGGTATGCTTGCTGAGTTAGCAGAGCAGTTTGAAATTGTTAAGCAAACGTTCGCTGAAGCTTCTGAAGCGCTGGGTTACGACTTATGGGCGCTAGTGCAAAATGGTCCAGCTGAAGACCTAAACCAAACACACCGTACTCAACCAGCATTGCTTACCGCTTCTGTTGCGATTTGGCGTGTATGGCAGCAGCAGGGTGGTGAACAACCTGTTGTACTAGCTGGACACAGCTTGGGTGAATACTCTGCGCTTGTTTGTGCTGGTGTGATTGACTTTAAAGAGGCCGTTAAATTGGTTGAGCTTCGTGGCCAACTGATGCAAGAAGCGGTACCAGCAGGTGTTGGGGCAATGTCGGCTATTATCGGCTTAGATAATGACGCGATTGCAAAAGCATGTGAAGAAGCAGCACAAGACCAAGTTTGTTCACCAGTTAATTTTAACTCTCCTGGTCAGGTTGTTATTGCCGGTAACAAAGAAGCCGTTGAGCGTGCAAATGTACTTTGTAAGGAAGCGGGCGCTAAACGTGCGTTGCCTCTTCCAGTCTCTGTACCGTCGCATTGTGCACTAATGCAGCCAGCAGCAGATAAACTTGCCATTGCACTTGAAAGCATTGAATTTTCGGCACCAGCATTACCGGTTATTAACAACGCAGATGTTGCAACAGAGACAGATCCTGCAGCAATTAAGCAAGCGTTGGTTAAGCAGCTTCATAGCCCTGTTCGTTGGACTGAGTCAGTTGAGCGTATGGCATCTGAAGGTGTTGAATCTTTGTTGGAACTTGGTCCTGGTAAAGTGTTGACTGGCCTTACAAAACGTATTAATCGTTCACTTAGCGGTGCGGCTGTAAATGATACAGCAAGCCTAGAAGCTGCAAAGTAACGATAATGCTGCCTGCTCTTATTCAACATAATTGGCGGGCAACATAAATAACATAAAAGAGGAATTACAATGAGCCTGGAAGGTAAAGTTGCCCTGGTAACAGGTGCAAGCCGTGGTATTGGCCGTGCTATTGCTGAAATTTTAGTTGAACGCGGTGCTACTGTGATTGGTACTGCGACGTCAGAGAGTGGTGCTGAAGCAATCAGTACTTACTTAGGTGCCAATGGTAAAGGCCTAGCACTTAATGTAACCTCTCCTGAGTCAATTGAAGCTGTGCTTAAGCAGATCAAAGCTGAGTTTGGTGATGTCGATATTTTGATCAACAATGCTGGTATCACACGTGATAATTTGTTAATGCGTATGAAAGATGACGAATGGCAAGATATCTTGGATACTAATTTGACATCGGTCTTCCGTCTGTCTAAAGCCGTATTACGAGCAATGATGAAAAAACGTCATGGTCGAATTATTAGTATTGGTTCAGTAGTCGGTACTATGGGTAATGCTGGCCAAACAAACTACGCCGCGGCAAAAGCAGGCTTACTTGGTTTTACTAAGTCAATGGCGCGTGAAGTTGCTTCTCGTGGCATTACCGTGAATGCTGTGGCTCCAGGTTTTATTGAAACGGACATGACCAAAGCACTAAATGATGACCAGCGAGCAGCAACATTATCTAATGTTCCAGCTGGCCGCCTTGGTGATCCGCGTGAAATTGCTGCAGCAGTAGCATTTTTAGCGTCAGAAGATGCTGGTTATGTAACCGGTGAAACGCTGCACGTAAATGGCGGCATGTACATGATTTAATCAAAAAAGTTGCATAACTTGATGATGCAAGTCAAACTCAACTAGTTTTCAGTGAAAATCGTGGTTTGACCAGCATGTTGAGTATTGCAACTTTTGCAGTATTGAATAAACTACAGCAAATCGCATTAGCGAATTCTTGTTTTAAGGAAATAGATTAATGAGCAACATCGAAGAACGCGTAAAAAAAATCATTATTGAGCAACTAGGTGTGGACGAAGCTGAAGTTAAGAACGAAGCTTCTTTTGTTGACGATCTAGGTGCTGATTCACTAGATACAGTTGAACTAGTTATGGCTCTTGAAGAAGAATTCGACACTGAGATCCCAGACGAAGAAGCTGAAAAAATTACTACAGTACAAGCAGCGATCGACTACGTTGTTGGCGCTTCTGAGTAATTAAGAACTCCCTCCAGGCGGTCACCATGACCGCCTGATTTTCTTTTGAATCCTGTTTCACCCTCAATTCCCGGAGAAATTAATCGTGTCTAAGCGTCGCGTAGTTGTTACTGGCATGGGTATGCTAACACCGGTAGGTAATTCTGTAGAATCATCTTGGAAAGCCCTTTTATCCGGTACTAGCGGTATCAGCACTATTGAACATTTTGATGCTAGTGCATTCGCTACTCGTTTTGCTGGTTTGGTCAAAGACTTCAATTGTGAAGAATACATGACTAAAAAAGATGCGCGTAAAATGGATTTATTTATCCAGTACGGCATTGCAGCAGGCGTACAAGCATTAAAAGATTCTGGTATTGAAGTCACTGAAGAAAATGCACACCGTATTGGTGTAGCTATCGGTTCTGGTATTGGTGGTCTTGGCTTAATTGAAGCAAACCATCAATCATTGATGGAGAAGGGCCCGCGTAAAATTAGCCCGTTCTTCGTACCATCAACAATTGTAAATATGATCGCAGGCCACATGTCTATCATGCATGGTCTTCGTGGTCCAAACATCGCTATCTCTACGGCATGTACTACTGGCCTTCATAACATTGGCCATGCTGCGCGTATGATTGCTTATGGCGATGCAGATGCCATGCTAGCGGGTGGTGCTGAAAAAGCATCAACACCACTAGGCATGGGCGGCTTTGCTGCGGCAAAAGCACTTTCTACCCGTAATGATGATCCACAAGCAGCCTCTCGCCCATGGGACAAAGACCGTGATGGTTTTGTACTTGGCGATGGTGCAGGCATGATGGTTGTTGAAGAATATGAGCATGCAAAAGCGCGTGGCGCTACAATTTATGCTGAGCTTGTTGGCTTTGGTATGAGCGGCGATGCGTTCCACATGACCTCTCCAAGTGCAGATGGTTCTGGTGGCGCTTTAGCAATGGAAGCGGCTATTCGTGATGCTGGCATTAATGCAGACCAAATTGGTTACATTAACGCACACGGTACGTCTACCCCTGCGGGTGACGTAGCTGAAACATTAGGCATCAAGCGTGCGATGGGCGCTGCTGTTGATAATGTTATGGTTTCTTCAACTAAATCGATGACTGGCCACCTATTAGGTGCTGCGGGTTCTGTTGAATCAATTATTACTGCTATGGCACTGGTTGATCAGGCTGTTCCGCCAACAATCAACCTAGACAACCCTGATGAAGGTTGTGATCTGGACTACGTACCAGGTGAAGCACGCCAAGCAAGCTTTGAGTATGCACTGTGTAACTCATTCGGTTTCGGCGGTACAAACGGCTCACTGCTGTTTAAGAAAATCTAAGATAACCTGTGTTATTATAAACGGCTTGGTGTTTCGCACCGAGCCGTTTTTTTATGTTCGAAGAATGGATAAGCGATGATCCTAATTAATGGTGAGTGCCAATCACAAATTGCAGTAACTGATAGGGCTATACAGTACGGCGACGGTTGCTTTACCACTATGTTGGTCGAGCAAGGGCAAGTACAGTTGTGGCCTTTTCATTTAGAGCGGTTAAAAAAAACGGTTCGAGCATTTTCGCTGGCAGAGCCTGATTGGACGAAAGTAGAAGCCAATGTGTTAGAGCTCGCACAGCGTTACCCTGAGAAAGGCGGGATAAAGGTGTTGATCAGCCGTGGCAGTGGCGGGCGTGGTTACAGTACACAAGGCTGTCAGTTAACACAGGTTGTGGTGTCTGATTTCGCGTGGCCTGCACATTATGAGCAATGGCAGCAAGCAGGGATCACCCTAGGGGTATGCCAACAACGCTTATCAATATCGCCTATGTTGGCAGGGCATAAACACTTAAACCGCCTCGAGCAGGTGCTGCTAAAGCAAGAAACTGAACGATTAGGCTTTAAAGATGCAGTGGTACTTGACGCGAACGGGTGCGTGATGGAGTCGGTTGCGTCGAATATCTTTTGGCGTATAGGCCAAACAGTGTATACACCGTTACTTGATCTGTCGGGTGTACACGGCGTAATGCGTCGCCATGTTATCGAGCTTATTAACTCGCTGGGTTATTGTTTAGAGTTTGTCAAAACCCCCGTTGAGCGCTTGCTTTGTGCTGATGAAATCTTTATTACTAATGCCCTGATGGCGTTAGTGCCTGTAAATGAAATAGATGGAATAGAATTTGTTGAGCGCTCAGCGCTTAATGCAATAAACAAGAGGTTGTACACGTGCTAAAGAAGTTGATGATAATGATTGTTCTGTTGGGCGTTATTGCAGCAGGAGCAGCGGGGTGGTCTTACCAACAGGTAAAGCTTTCTCTTGAGCAAACGGTAACAAAGACTGACGATGTATTATTCACAGTCAGAGCGGGCACGTCATACCGAGGCATGCTAAATCAATTAGATAATCAAGGCATTGTGGCGGCATCAACATGGACGCGTTGGATCCCTCGGCTTGAACCACAGTTGGCACAGCTAAAAACGGGTAGTTACCTGATTACAACGGACATGACGTTGCGTGATGTGCTGGCATTAGTTGCAACAGGCCGTGAGCATCAGTTTGCTATTACGCTGGTAGAAGGCGATCGGTTTGTTGATTGGTTGGCTCAACTGAGTGAGGCGCCATACGTAATACATCAGAGTGACGGCATGACAGAAGCAGAGATTGCTAAAGTGATTGGTGCTGATATTGAAAAGCTTGAGGGCTACCTTTTACCTGAAACTTATCATTATACCGTTGGTACAACTGACTTAGAAATATTAACCCGTGCTTATCGAGATATGACAGTGTTACTCGGTGAAGCGTGGGAGGCAAGAGACAAAGACATTCCACTTAAGTCGCCGTATGAAGCACTGATAATGGCGTCAATTATTGAAAAAGAGACCGCAGTCGACGATGAACGCACTATCGTATCAGCGGTATTTATGAACCGTTTGAACAAAGGCATGCGCCTGCAAACGGATCCGACGGTAATTTACGGTATGGGTGATAAATACGAAGGTAATATTCGTAAGCGTGACTTGCGTACACCGACGCCTTATAACACTTATACCATTTGGGGTTTGCCGCCAACGCCGATTGCAATGCCGAGCAAAGCTTCTGTACTTGCTGCGGTACAGCCTGAAGAAAGTGGCTATTACTACTTCGTGGCAGATGGCAAAGGCGGGCATCAATTCTCGACAACATTGACTGAGCACAACCGTGCTGTACGTGCTTACCTAAGAACACTAAGAAAATAATAATGACTGGCAAATTTATTGTAATTGAAGGGCTTGAAGGTGCGGGTAAAAGCACCGCTATCAAGCAAGTGATGCAGGTATTAGCAACGAATAATATCACTGATGTTACTTCTACCCGTGAACCTGGCGGTACTCCGTTAGCTGAGCAAATGCGTACTTTAGTTAAAGAAGGCCACCCTGACGAGCCATTAACCAACATGGCTGAGCTGCTATTGATGTATGCCTCTCGCTCGCAATTGGTCGAAAATGTCATTAAGCCTGCATTGGAAAGTGGCCATTGGGTTGTTGGTGACCGACATGATATGTCGTCACAAGCTTACCAAGGGGGCGGGCGCGGGTTTGATCGCCAAGTTATGGAAAACCTTCGTGATACGGTTTTAGGCGATTTCCGTCCAGACTTCACCCTTTACATGGATATTGATCCGGTGGTCGGTCTTGGTCGAGCGCGTGGGCGTGGAGAGCTTGACCGTATTGAAAAAATGGATATTGATTTCTTCCACCGTGCTCGTGATCGCTTTCTCGAGCTATCAGAAAATAATCCAAACGTTGCGATTATCGATGCAAGTCAATCGCTAGAGAGTGTAACGGCTGATATAACGTCAGCACTACAGCGTTGGTTGGAGCAACAGTAATATGCTTTATCCATGGCAGGAATCATTGTGGCAAAAATGGCAACAGCTACTTGACCAAGAGCGTCTTCATCATGCTGTTTTGCTGCTAGCCCCGCTGGGTAGTGGACGGGAAGCACTAGGAAAGCAGTTAGCGCACACCCTTTTGTGTAAAAATGGGCTTACAGAACCTTGTGGCGTTTGTCATAGCTGTAAACTGTTTACTGCGGGTACCCATCCTGATTTTCACCATGTAGCACCAGAGCAGCAAGGCAAGCAAATAGGTGTCGATGCTATTCGCCAATGTAATCGTTGGGCTGTTGAAACATCGCAGTTGGGTGGTGAGCGTATTATTATGATTGATCATGCTGATGCGATGGGGGAGGCTGCAGCCAATGCATTGCTTAAAACGTTGGAAGAGCCGCCTGCTGGGTGCCAATTTATTTTAATGGCATCTTCACTTGATAATTTATTGCCAACAATCAACAGTCGCTGTAACAAATGGCGATTGTCGATGCCAAATGAAGAGCAAACGCAACGTTGGGTTGAAAAGCAATTAATGCAAAGCATCAAGCTTGAAACCGTCAGACTAAACAATTGCGCTCCTCTCGCGACGTTGCAATTTATCGAACAAGGGCAAGATATTCGATATACAAAATTATTAGAAGCGTTTGCGGCGTTTTTACAACCCCCCTATATCGGCCTTTATGATGTTGCTGGGCTATGCAATGGCGAAGGGCACCATAGCCTAAAGTGGTTAAGCTATTTCATGGTTGATTGTTTAAAGCTACAACAAGGGGTGAGTTCACATTTAGTGCATAGCGAATCGTTGCCATTAATTCAACAAGCGGCCTCAGTGGTTACGCCTGAGGTATTGATGAGTCAGAGTCGAAAAGCAAATGCGCTATTTCAGCAACTTGACCACCACACTGGCTTGAATACTGAGCTATTGTTGGTGGAATGGTTAACTGGATTTATGTCACAGTAATGATATCTCTCAGCAAAATGGCTGGGTTTTTAAAAAAATTGAGGAAACCGACGTGTTAGTTGATTCGCATTGTCACCTGGATAAATTAGATTACGAGCAGCTTCATACAGGGATTGATGATGTGTTGGCTAAGGCCAAAGCTCGTGGCGTTGAATACTTTTTATCAGTAGGGGTTACGCTGAAAAGCTTCCCAGCCATGATGGAAATGATTGCACCGTACGAAAATGTGTTTGCCTCTTGTGGTGTACATCCGTTGGACATCGAGGCGGGTTTTGATTTCGACCAGCTGAAAGAATATGCGCAGCATGATCGAGTCATTGCGATCGGTGAAACGGGGCTTGATTATCACTATCAACCCGAACTAGCAGATCAGCAAAAACACATCTTTCGCGAGCATGTACGTTTAGCGGTAGAGTTGAATAAGCCACTCATTATTCATACGCGTATGGCACGTGAAGATACGATGCAGATCCTTCGCGAAGAAGGCGCAGAAAAATGCGGTGGCGTGTTGCATTGCTTCACGGAAAGTTTGGAAATGGCCCTAGAAGCGATTGAGCTAGGCTTTTATATTTCAATTTCAGGCATTGTTACTTTCAATAAAGCCAGCGAGCTAAAGCATGTGGTGAGCCAATTGCCACTGGAGCGTTTATTGGTTGAAACCGACTCTCCTTATCTTGCGCCAATCCCCTATCGTGGAAAACAAAATCAGCCTGCCTATGTGAAAGAGGTTGCTGAATATATCGCGATACTGAAAGGTGTATCTGTCGCTGATGTCGAAAAGATAACGACCGATAACTTCTTCAACCTTTTTTCGCGAGCCGAACGTTAATTAATTAAAAAAAGGAGCGAAAGCTCCTTTTTTTATATCAAAATTTGCACGTTAATCACTTTATTTTAATAACCCCCTCCAAATGTATCAGGATCGTTTATTTAGGGCGAAATTAACCGTAATGTAATTTCGTAACGTTAAGTAACATAGCTTACAGTACTGAAAGATAATTACAGGGTGGTAAGGGTTGTTTTTTGTAATGACTTCTCTATCTATAACAGTGAGTTAGCGGCTTGTTTTGTTGTTTTTATGTGTTTTCCCCATTGTGATCTATATTTAGTTTTGAAATTATATTTCATACGGTGTTGGCATTTTTGACAGTCATCAAGTTATATTTAGCACCGCAACATATACTAAAGCTGTAAAAACAAAGAAAAGCAGTGCTTACATTAATGACTACGGGGGTAGGTCGTAAGTACTGATTAATTTCTGATTTATATATTTCACTCAGGAGCACAATATGTTTAAGAACCTTTTTGCTAACCTGCAAAAAGTCGGTAAGGCGCTTATGCTGCCTGTATCGGTTTTGCCGGTAGCAGGTATTCTATTAGGTGTCGGCGCGGCGAACTTTAGCTGGCTACCAGAAGTCGTATCACAAACTATGGAATCCGCTGGTGGTTCTGTATTCGGCCAAATGCCACTACTATTTGCAGTAGGTGTAGCACTAGGTTTCACTAACAATGACGGTGTCGCGGGTCTTGCGGCGATTGTTGGTTACGGCATTATGGCGGCGACGCTAGGTGTTATGGCTAGCGTTATGGGCGTAGAAGCAATCGACACAGGTGTACTTGGTGGTATCCTTGTCGGTGGTGTTGCTGCATGGGCATTTAACCGCTTCTTCCGCATCCAGCTACCAGAATACTTAGGTTTCTTTGCTGGTAAGCGTTTTGTACCAATCATGACAGGTTTCTGTGCAATTGGTCTTGCGATTCTACTATCTATTATCTGGCCACCAGTTGGCGGTGCAATTGCAGCATTCTCTGATTGGGCTGCTCACCAGAACCCAACAGTTGCATTCGGCATCTACGGTATCATTGAACGTTCACTGATCCCATTTGGTCTACACCACGTTTGGAACGTTCCATTCTTCTTCGAAGCAGGTACTTGTGTTAATGCTGCAGGCGAAACTCAGAATGGCGTACTAACTTGTTACCTAGTTGCTGATGAAGCTTCTCGTATCGCAGGTAATGGCTTCGGTCAGCTAGCGGGCGGTTACATGTTCAAGATGTTCGGCCTACCAGCTGCTGCTATCGCAATCGCTCAGTGTGCTAAGCCTGAAAACCGTGCGAAAGTAATGGGTATCATGGTTTCTGCTGCACTGACTTCGTTCCTAACAGGTATTACTGAACCAATCGAATTCGCTTTCCTATTCGTTGCACCAGTATTATACGGAATTCACGCGCTACTAGCTGGTTCAGCATACGTTGTTGCTAACACGCTAGGCTTCGTACACGGCACGTCGTTCTCACACGGTCTGATTGATTTCCTAGTACTATCTGGAAACGCTCAGAAAATGGGCCTAATGATTGTTGTTGGTCTTGTATACGCAGCAATTTACTACACAGTTTTCCGTGCAGTAATCATCAAACTAGACCTAAAAACACCTGGTCGTGAAGATGAAACTGAAGAAACTGGTACAGTTTCAACGGGTACTGAACTTGCGAAAGACCTAGTTGTAGCATTCGGTGGTAAAGATAACATCACTGGCCTTGATGCTTGTATCACTCGTCTACGTGTTTCTGTAGCAAGTGTTGATAATGTTGACCAAGACGGTCTGAAGAAGCTAGGCGCAGCGGGTGTTGTTATCGCAGGCGGTGGTGTTCAGGCAATCTTCGGTACTAAATCTGATAACTTAAAATCAGACATGGATGAGTGGATTCGTAACAACTAATACGAATTACTGATTCAATTAAAAGGGAAGCTTCGGCTTCCCTTTTTGCGTTCTTGGTAATGCTTAGAATACCGACCCGAATAAAGTCATGCTTATAAACTACAGCAACTTGCAGTTATAACGACAAGAAGAATAGCATCAAAAAAGGGACTAACAGGCTGAGAATAAACCCGCTAACAATCGCGATTGGCACGCAGCGAATGCCACCGCTGTTCTGAATGATGGGTAGAGTAAAGTCCATTGCGGTTGCACCAGCATAACCAATTGCAGTACATGGATAGCGACGGATAATGATAGGGATTAAACTCAGCGCAACTAACTCTCTGAGCAGCTCGTTAAGGAAAGCAGCCCCGCCGAATACTGGCCCAAGGCTATCGCCGATCAAAATACCCGCTAATGAATACCAACCAAACCCTGATGCCATAGCGAGTCCCTGATTATATGGAATATCTAGAATGAGAGCGGCGATAAGTCCGCCAGGCAAAGAGGTCAATAGAATGATTGAGGCAATCGCGATCCCTTTTTTATTGAGCAAGATTTGCCTTAAGGTCATCCCGCTATTTCGTAGCTGAATACCGATAAGAAATAACAGCAACAATAAAATGACTTCACTCGCTTGATCAACCCAGCTTAAATCAATACCACTGAATAAACCGATAACTAAGCCTCCAGCCACAGCAAAGATTAACTTTACAGACTCCATCATCATTGTTGTTAATGGGATAGTCCGGTGATCTTGCTGAGTATTGGTCGGTGCTAACTTATCTATCAACGGTAAAACAAGTAAATTACAGGTACTAATAGACACAAAGAATACGGCTGTGTAGATAAGAATTTGATTTAAGTTTTCACTAAGGTTATCTAGGCCAGCAAGGCTGAGTCCCATAAGCGAAAGAATTACTAATACTAAGCGACTAGTTTGGGTGTTGATGAAGTCTAGCACTACCGGTTTTTTGACTTGGATAAAGTAGCCAATTATTAACGGAAGGAAGATATAGAGCATTCCCGAGAACATGTTGATCCTATAACAATGTTGATATCGGTGATAAGTATCGACGTAGAGAGCCTTTCTACGTTGGAATCCCAGATTAATTTCAAGATGCTTGATTATGCACCTTTAGTTAATGTGAGTATGGATACTAACAATATGATAATAAGTAGAATGTAGGCAGCTTATCAGCTGAGTTTAGAAAGCGTCAATATGCTTTATAAACTCAGGAAATGATAAGTGTTTAGCGTAGTGTTGAATCTGTGTGCGTGAATTAGAATCCACTGCTTTTAATTACCATACTTAATTGGTGATTAAATTCTTTGTCTGGCATGTTGGTTAAATCATACATGACTTCAGCGTCTGTTAGATCGAGCTCAACATGATGGACATCAATGTCTGCATCGTTATTTTTATACATTAGAAGATGGTTAGCCATGCGTGCTATATCTAAATAGTGAGTCGTTTCTGCGGCTGCTTTGTAGGCGGTCGGCTTATTGGAGGCGACTTCTAGGTAGTCGTCATCAAACTTCCAGTGCTTTAGAATTACTAGGCTTGCATCTTGGCAGCAATGTTCAAAAATAAATTTTGCGATATCAAGATCAAGGTAGTTACCGCTATCAAGGTAGTGTTGATACTGGCTAATAAGGCTAAATAGACCGATATCGGCAAATAGACCAGCAAGGAGGGCTTTTTCAGGCTCAACAGCCTTCGGAAATTCTGGGTGATTGGCTAATCCATGTGCAATAAGTGCCATGGTTGCTGCGAGTTGGCGAGAACGAATAGCACTTTGTACGAGGAGGTTGTTACATTCAGTGTTAAAGCTATGGCGGGTTTTTAATTCTTCAATAGTTTTAACGGTAATAATGTCTCTAACTCGAAGGATACCTAATCGACTGACGGCAGTATAAATATCATGACAAACAATATTTCGGCGATTGAACATCATTGTATTGGATATCTTTACGATGTAAGCCGCGATACCGGGGTCATCAAGTAAAAGCTGTGCTACATCGCGTACTGTAGTCTCATTATCGTTACAGAGGTTTTGAAGCTGAACTAATACGTTTGGAATTGGAGGGAGGGTTAATCGGTCTTCTCTTACGGCATTTTTCACCAAGGAGAAAAACTCCGATTCTAATCCTTTGACAATTTTGTCATGTTCGGGCTGAAGCCAAAAAAAACTTACGTGTGCCATTACAACATTCATACACTATTTAGATGCGGGTATTCTATCGGTTGTTGGTTCATTTAAATAGTCAAAACACTTGGAAATTGTATTATTTTAATTGAAATAGTTTATGTAGAAACCTAACGGTGAGCAAAGGGGTATCTTGAGTTACAAGTAATTGTTTATAGTGAACCTCTAACGGGAGGATTTCGATCCATCGTTGGCATACCCAGCTAAGATCACCCATTTCAGGCGATGGATATAAATGGCCGACTTCGGGCATTGTTTTAAACAAAAAATCCAAATTTTCGGCTAAATTGCTGTGTGCTGCTCTTAACGGCTGCGAAGACCAATTGGCAAACGTTGTGTGTTCACCTTTAAATAACCCGTCATGTTCGATTGAAATCCCCAATAAGCGCACTTTTTGGCTACCTTCTATGGTAATGGTTAACACACCATCGTTATGCATATCAAAATTGATCACATCGCAGAGTGTCACAATAGCCGGAATTGTTTTTATCTCGTTATCGACTTCTGGTTCGTTCAGCATACAAAGTGCTAAGCGCCGTTTACCTGCCAGTGATTCTTTTAGCATGCGGTGGTAACGCTCCTCGGCTATTTTAATGTCAGTTCTTCCGCCTGGAAGTACATGATGACTTGATGGATAAAGTGCTATCTCACCCATGACTATTCCCTCTAATGATACTTTAAACATAGACGCTACTGACAAGAATGATGTGAGCGTTGAAGTGTAAGATAACGAATAAAGCCGCATGAAAAATCAGGTCGCTTTTGCCACATTATGCTTATTTCGCGCTCAGTAATATGTTCAAAATCTCACTTTCAAGTGTTCGCTGTTTCATATGTGGAAATGATAGCAGTCTTGTGCCATTGTCAATTTGTTGACGCTTATTTGTTTGGCGTTACTGGATAATTAGGACCAATAGCGTTTAACGGGAGAAATACTGTGCAAGATTTCAAGGATGAGTTTTTTAATTATCTTCGCGAATTTGGTAGTTTTGAGAAACGTTCAATGTTTGGCGGGACAGGCATTTTTATCAACGGTGCAATGTACGCGATTATAACTGAACATGCTTTGTTCTTACGCGGTGGCGAGAAGCTGGATAAACAGCTATCACATTTAGGCTGTGAGAAATTTAGACACATTAAACGTAGCACTACAGCTGTGGTGAATTATTATGATATTACTGAATTATACCAACACAGTCGTGGACAGTGCTCGCTGCTAGTTGAAGAGTCGATTGGAATTTCCGTATCAGAGAAAGCCTTTAAAACATCAGAAAAAAGTAGGCGCCTTAGAGACTTACCGAACATGAGGCTGACATTGGAACGAATGGTAAAAAAAGCAGGTATACCTGACGTAACCAGTTTTATATCGCTCGGCGCTGTTGAAGTGTATCAAAAAGTTCGTCAAAGCCACGGAAAAGATCTCGATGTTAAATTGCTATGGATGTTTGCCGGTGCCATTGATGGCTGTCATTGGTCCTTACTAAAAGACGATCATAAACAGCGCTTATTACGTGCTATTGATTAAGTTTATTTATACGTATTAATATGAGTCGTGCATATTTTTCTTAATTAAAGAAGTCACTTGAATACAGGTGACTTTTTTGATGTATGATGGCGCGACCACTTTTTTGCTTTATGTATTTATATGCGCCTTCCTCGCTTGACCGGATCTGTACTTTCAGGACTACATTGCTTTTTAATCGCGGCAGATCAGATGAGCTTTACACGCGCCGCAGAGCTATTATGTTTGACGCAAAGTGCTGTGAGCCATCGAATCAAAAACCTTGAAGATGCCTTAGGGGTTCAATTATTTATCCGTCAGCCACGTAAATTGGTATTAACGGAAGAAGGTAAGCGGCTAAAAGAAGTGGTTGCTCATAACTTCGGTGATATAGCGAATGAAATTAGAGATCTGAAAACGTTAGAGCTAAGTGGTGATCTTAACGTGTCAGTACCGCCTACATTTGCTCAACGTTGGCTGCTGCCTCGCCTTAAAACATTTATAGACAAATATCCTGCCTTGCGTCTTCATTTGCGTACTCGTAATGAGCTCGTTGACTTTCAAACGGAGTCTTTCGATTGTGCGGTGTACTTTGGTGATGGTAAATACACGGGGCTACATACTGTAAAGTTAATGGCTGAAAGCATGCTGCCAGTGTGCAGCCATGATTATGCTGTTGAACATGGCTTATACGGGAATCCTACAAAATTGGCCTCTTGCATGTTATTACACGATGCCGCGCCTTGGGCTCGAGCTGGTCGTAATGATGAATGGCAGTATTGGGCACAGCAAAGTGGTATACCCCTACCAGAAGCTGGCTGTACGTTTGATCGTTCTGATTTGGCGTTGCAAGCCGCAGAAAGAGGAATTGGCGTTGCGATAGGTCGAGAGTCATTTATTGCAGAGCAACTACAAACAGGGCGATTGGTTACGCCTTTTGCTTTACCTGTTGCTTCCCCTCTAAATTACTACTTGGTTTGTCGTAAAGAAATGTCATCTTCACCGAGGGTAAAAGCATTCATTGAGTGGCTTGAAGATGTGATTGCCACTTCAGCTTAGTATTAGAAATAAAATAGCCCTCACGTTTCTAAGTGAAACGTGAGGGCTATTTTAGTATGTTTATTTCATGCTATTTTTCAGCAACGTGCCTTAGAACTTAAAGCGCGTTGTAAGCATGACTTGATCGCTATAAATTTCATTAAAACGACCCGTTACACCAATTGAGAACAGCTCAGTAGCATGGAAGCGAGCGTAGATGTTACCAATGACTTTTTCGTAGTCATCAATGTTCAAGTGGCCAATATTACCACCCACTTCAAGCTGTGGACCTAACCATTGGCGAATACCTAGGTTAACTTCCATCCCCATTTTTCCCGCAGAGCTGTCAAAGCGCCCTTTGTTTTTTGCGTTGCGCGCTTTTAATTCACCGGTAACGTCTGCCCAGTTGTTGATTGGTGCGTGGAAGCCTACACCCAATGCAGCATCCCAATCACTATCAAACTCTGTATCGATACTACCCACAATGTGAGCATTTGGGTGGATAGATTTACTGAAACCAGCACCGTAGGTCAGTGGGCTAATACCAATACGCGCTTCAGCGTAATCGTAGCTAAAATTACTCATTGTAGATTGTGCATTTACATGAGCTGCTGAAAGTGATGCCAGGATAATTCCCGTGGCAATAAGAGTTTTACGCATGACTATTAGTCCAATGGGCTAAAAATATTGCAGACATTTTAATAGACAACAACAGGCAATCATAGATTTTAAAGGACTTTTTTGTGGTTTATTTTTGTCCGAGCAAAAAAGTGCAGGAAAAATCACAGCATGGTCTTATTTTTGGTTAGATTTATCTTGGTTTTGTCGGCAGCTAAATACACCCATTACTGACGAAGGAGAATATGCAGGCGGTGACACCTGCATGAATAAACGATGTTGCTACTTAACTAACTCATTACCCGACATTGTATTCGCACCAAAGTGTTTAATATTACTCAGTGTGGTATCTGCGATATTACCCAATGCTTCTTCAGTTAAGAATGCCTGATGGCCAGTGAACAGCACATTGTGGCACGCAGACAAGCGACGGAAAATATCATCTTTAATCACATCGTTAGATTTGTCTTCAAAGAAAAGATCTTTTTCATTTTCGTAAACATCAATACCGAGAGAGCCAATTTTGCTGCTTTTTAAAGCTTCAATGGCATCCTTTGAATTCAATAATTCACCGCGGCTGGTATTAATGATCATCACACCGTCACGCATCTTGGCAAAGGATTCAGCATTTAGCATGTGATAGTTTTCTTGTGTCATTGGGCAGTGCAAGGTAATGACATCAGCTTGTTGGTAGATGTCATCTAAGGTGGTGTACTGCACACCTAGTTCGGCGGCGATAGGATTTTCGTAAGGGTCATAGGCAAGAATGTTCATGCCAAAGCCTTTTAGAATGCGAATGGTCGCAATGCCTATTTTACCGGTACCGATGACACCTACAGTACGGCCATGAAAGTTAAATCCAGTTAGTCCTTCAAGTGAAAAATTTGCGTCCCGCGTGCGTTGATAAGCACGGTGAATTCGTCGGTTAAGGCTAAGCATCAAGCCGAGAGTATGCTCTGCAATAGCCTCTGGTGAATAAGCGGGTACACGTACTACTTGAAGCCCTAGCTCACGTGCAGCGTTAAGGTCGACTTTATCAAAACCAGCACAACGCATAGCAATAAGGCGAACATTATTGGTTGCGAGTAACTCAAGAACGGGGCGGCTAAGATCATCATTTACAAACGCACAGACGGCATCATAGCCTTGAGCCATTTTCGCGGTTTGTTCAGTTAGGCGAAAATCATAATAATCCAGTGTGTGGTTGTATCGCTGGTTGATGATTTCAAATGATGTTTGATCATATTTCTTGGTGCTAAAGACTGCAACTTTCATAGGTCACCTTTTCGGATACACCATTTCAAATAACGGATTTAGAAACAGTGTAATTGAACCATAGTTATTATGTGATCAACATAACATTATTGTGGTAACCCGAAAAGGTTTGTATGACAAATTATCCCGTAAAAAGTCAGGTATCAGAAAAGCTTAAACGGCGATCACTCATGGCTTTCATTACTCGATTCGTATCAAGTATCTGAATCCAAGGCATAAGATCTTGTTCATTTTCAATCATGTAATTAGTTAGTTGAGCGATAACGGTATTGTAGAGTGCATTGCCATCCCAAGGCTTTGAAATGAAATAATCTAAACTGGCGTTGTTAACCGCTTGAATAGTTTCTTCTAACCCTGCTTGTCCAGTAAGTAGTACTTTACGCGCATGACAGGACTCTTCTTGGTGCTTTAGTTCGATGAGAAAGTCGATCCCTTTTTCACCGGGCATTATGTGATCGCAAAGGATCAAAGCGAGTGGGGTGTGATCCGCAATGGCATCGGCGAGTACATCTTTGGCTTCATCAACCGATTCGGCAGCCTCAATGATGAAATGTGTTTCAAGATCACGAAGATCATTCAAGACACTATCGAGGACTTCTCGTTCGTCATCAACACAGAGGATGAGATACTTTTTCATATGGCCTCCTTACTTGGCCTCGTTTAAAGGCAATGTCACAATCATTTTGGTGAATCGTCCTTGCTCTGACTCAACCTTTATATTGCCATTGTGTTGCTGGACTATTTGTTGGCAAACAGATAACCCGATCCCCAAGCCGAAGTTGCCTTCGCGCTTGGTGGTATAATTTAATTCAAAGATTTGCTGTTGTTGCTCAGCTGGAATACCTTTGCCGCTGTCTTCAACAATGACTTCTATGGCATGTTGCCCAGCTTGGCTGTGATGATAGGGGGCAAGCCGAGTTGCAATGCGTATTTGTCCCGGCTCGGTAATGGCGTCAAGCGCATTGGATATAAGGTTTGTCCATACTTGCTGTAAGGCAATAGGCTGACAATATAATGGGGGTAATTGGCTATATTCTTTAATGACATGATGCCGTTTGAGTTTATTTTCAAAAATCACCAGCGTGTCTTCAATCCCTTCGTGAATATCAATACTGTGAAGTGATTCGTCATCTTGTCGGGCATAACTTTTCAGACTTTTAACCAAATCGGCAATACGGTGAGCGCACACATTAATCGAACGAAGAAAGTTCCCCGTTTGATAATAGTTGTCCCATTCCGATAAGACAGAGGGAAGTGCGTCCTTTTGCGGAAGCAACCATTGCGTTATATGTTCATCATTATCAAGCCCCATGATGACAGCTTTTCTTGCCAGTTGCCTGTCACCCAATGATGTGGCTAGCTTTTTTGCGCGTAGGCGGGCCTCAGATGTAGATAGCGGACGTGATTGCAAAGCCTGTTGTAAAATAAAATTACCCCGATTTTGGTTTTCTTGATTAAGTGGCGTATCGGTAATTTTATTGATGGTTTGTTTTAGCGTGTCGCTTCCACGTAATATAGCCGATACAGGGTTATTCAACTCATGAGCAACCCCTGCGACTAACTGCCCAAGCATTGCCATTTTTTCTTTATCAATGAGCTGGTGATAAGCGTCATCCAACGATTTCAGTGTTTGTTGTAGGCGGAGCTCGGTTTTAATACTGCCTTGCAGGCGACGATTAAAATTACGCAGTAGCAAGTTGGTAAATAAAGGCAGTAGTTCACTGCGGGAATGCATCACCTTATTGAAGAGTTGGCGATCAAGCTTGATCACATCGGTCGTTGACAGTGTTAGCCCGGTTGAAAACGACGGCTCACCCGTCACAAACGACATCCCCCCGACCAGATTTCCCGCGCTGACACGAGCGACTTCATGGCGGTTACCATGCTCATCTTTTTTATAAAGTGCGACTTCACCTTTCGTAATAAACCAAAGGACATTATTCGGTTGGCCTTCTTGAGTGAGGACATGCTTTTCATGATAGCGCCGACACGCACGATTTTCGTCGTTGCCATGGAAGAAATCTTGTAATGCATCAGCCACTTGATTGGCAAGCGTGGCGTCGTCTAGCGTATCAGTATCTTGAATGAAGCCTGAGCGGAAACGATTCATTTGACGCTCAATATGAGCATTCAGAATACGGCGGTGATCCAGTAATTGGCTGTATTTAAGTAGATCTTCATCTTGGTGTTTTAGAATGAAGCTGGTCAGCTCTTTTATCAGAACTTGCTTCAGTTCCTTTTTATTCCAAGGTTTGGTTAAACAGTAATGAAGTCGCCCTTCGTTAACGGCTTGCATAATGGCATCAAGTTGAGGTTTATCGTTAAGAAGCAGTGAACGAGCCTGCTGGCTTGCAGGGTACTGATCCAGTTTTACGAGAAAGTCGACTCCTTTATCATCACCGAGTTCATTATCACAAATGACGAGGGCAACACGTTGACTGTTTTGCTCCACAAATGTGAGGGTGTCATTTGCTTCTGTAATACTATAGGCATTACAGATATCAAACAGCTCGGAAAATTCTGCAAGATCTTGGTTAAGTTGTTCAACGACTTTGGGGTCGTCATCAAGACAGATAATTACAAAATTGTTCACCCTCAAATCCTTCTTATTTGTCATGATTTTTAGCTACAGTATCAGCGGCAGTCCGTCATCTTATTATTCTAAAAGTGTACAATAAATCAGCAGTGTAGACTGAGAGCCAGATTGCAAAGTGTTTTAGGTCAATAGGGCGGAATCCGACTTTATTTAAAACTTGATACCTGTGTCGTACCAATTAGATATGAGGAATATATCTAATCGGTTTAGTTATTGATAAATAGACTGTTCAGAAAGCTGTGATAAACTTGGTTTTTCATCTTCGAATGTGGGACGAGTAAAGTAATGTTGAGGAAAATTGGTGCGGTTGGTGGTGCGGTTGTTGTGGCACTCTGTTGGCCATTTGCCACAGGATTAGTCGGTGAGCAAATATATATGGATACGGTTGGTAAATACGAAAATCCGTATTTTTCCGTAACCAATGACGATTACGATCGCGGCTATCTTGGTTCTGATGCGGTTTCTCGTATTGAAGTAAAAGATGAGCTTAAATATATTTTCGAAGATGAAGGTTTACCTACGGTTTGGTATATCGCACATAGGATCACCCATGATTTTATGGGTGTGAGTTCGACTAGTGAACTTCAGGTTGACGATGAACTAAAGCCGATTGCTGAAGCACTTTGGGGCAAGGACGTTGCGCCTGCTACGTTCTCAACGTCAACGGCTTTAACGCGTAAAACCGATTTTACGTTTACGATTAACCCTATCAAAACGGAAGAATTTCATGGGGGTAATGCTGATATTAGCGCCTTTGTTATGGAAGGAACCGTTAATGCCAAAGGGGCGGGTGATTTCCGCTACACATTACCCTCTGCTGAATTAACGACTGATGCGAATGAAGCTATGTCGTTAAAAGGGCTGCAAGGTGGTGGTGAAGGTGTTTTAGATGGTCAGTTCTGGATTGGTCATCAAGAAATGTCGTTAGATAGCGTTAGCTTTAAAGATATCGCATCAGAACAAAGCGTTGATGCTGAGCATATCTCAGTCTCAATGAAGAACGTTTTGAGCCAGCCAACTGAAGAGATAAAAGAGCCGTTACTCACTAACAGCAATGCGGTAAAAGCGGGAAAAGTAACCCTGCTTGACGGTAAAGAGTACCGTAACTTTAACTTCCAGATGGCATTTTCTGAGTTGAATTATCCTGCTCTCAGTCGTCTTGGTGATTTGTCAGATTCTTTAGATGGCCAGCTGACAGAGCAAGAAGCACAAGACGTCTCTCGTGCCCTTGATTTATTGGTCGCTAAAGGCTTGTCGTTCGCAATTAGTGATTTGAGTGTGACGACGCCAGAAGGTGACGTTGACAGCAATATTCATTTAACGCTTTCTCCAGGCATTATTAATATTTCTGAAAATATTGGTCAGCTTGCTGAAAAGCTAAATGGTGAAATTAATATTAATTTGCCTTTGGACTTAGTTGATACAGATCCAGTGCTGTCAGAGCGTGTCAAAATGATGGTTAAAAATAGCATTGCAGAAAAATCAGATACGCATTATTCCCTAAAAATGCAAATTGAAGGGGATAAGGTTGTATTGGCATCTGGCGATCAGCTGCCTTTAGCCATGTTATTTATGCTGTTTATGTAAGCACAACGAGCGACTCCAAAACTGAAGAAACCGCCGTCTTAGGCGGTTTTTTCATTTCATAGAGAAAAACTATTAATGAAATTGATGATTTCAATTTAGTAATTTCAACGAAATAGACGACACTTATATCAAGCGGAGGAGATTACCTTATTTAAAAGGATAGCTGCCATCCGAGACAATACGAAGCAGGCTATAAGTACACGAATTGCCTGTTTATCAGCATTAACAACGGAATTAGGGGGATGCATGGAGTCGTTAAAAGTAAGAGATTACATGAATGCGCGCCCAGTAACATTTGATCCCAAAATGTCACTATCACAAGCGTTAGATAAACTACTTACAGCCAAGCAAATTGGCGGGCCTGTGGTGGATGAAACAAGGAAAGTTGTGGGTTTCTTGTCGGAACAAGACATGATCCATAAACTATTGAAAGTGGGCTATCACTGTCAGGATACCCATAATGTCCAAGAATGCATGCGGCCAGATGTATTAACCGTTTCGCCTGATGATTCAATCATTGAACTTGCCGACACTATGGCAGGGCAAAAACCTAAAATATATCCAGTGGTCGAGAGAGGCCAATTAATAGGGGTAATTACACGTCGCGATGTACTTACTGCCATTAGTAATCAAATTGGTGATTGCTTCAAACATCCAGTATAAAATTGCTTGTACAATAGAAGAAAGGCGCTATTTATGCGCCTTTCTTTATTTTAATCAATATGAATAATGACCCGCAGAAAGGAAGTCGGTGTGGCAGAAACACAGAAAAACAGCGAGGTACAAGCTAAGTTTGTAACGGGATCACCAATGAAACATATCGTGGTGATGTCAGGTACAGGTGCTATTGGCTTGATGGCACTGTTTTTGGTCGATTTACTCGATATGTTTTTCATTAGCTTACTCGGTGAAATCGAGTTGGCTGCCGCGATTGGCTTTGCCGGAACGCTGATATTTTTTTCTACCTCGGCGTCAATCGGTACCTCTATTGCTATGGGCGCACTTGTGTCGCGGGCATTAGGGGGAAATGAGAGAGAAAAAGCAAGGAACTTGGCGGTAAATGTCATGATCTTTGCATTTATTATTAGTTGTATCTTGGTCAGCTTAATGCTGTGGAATTTGCCCCAACTGCTTTCAATGATTGGAGCAAAAGGACACGTAGCTTCGGCAGCAACCGATTATTTAACCATTTTATTGCCCAGCGCCCCGATGATCGCTATTTCGATGTCTGCAGGTGCCGCATTACGCGGTATTGGTGATGCCCGCCGTTCAATGGTAGCGACGTTAATTGGTGGTGGGGTAAATGCGATATTAGACCCATTGTTTATATTTGGTTTTTCGATGGGAGTTGAAGGTGCGGCGATTGCTTCAGTGTTTGCCCGCCTTGCGGTAATGGTCTTTTCACTGCATGCAGTGATCGTTCACCATAACCTCATTGCTAAGCCTGCGATTAAGTCCTTTTTTACTACCTTGCCTGCGATATCATTTCTTGCGTTTCCTGCTATTTTAACCAACACAGCGACACCTATTGGTAATGCGATTGTCACTAGCAACATTGCTCAGTATGGCGAAAACTTTGTTGCAGGCTATGCGGTAATTGGCCGCTTGATGCCAGTGATGTTTGCACTTGTGTTTTCATTATCGGGGGCGATAGGACCAATTATTGGGCAAAACTTTGGTGCTTTACGCTGGGATAGGATCGACCGGACCTTAAAAGATGCGATGCTATTCGTATCGGCTTATTGCGTGTTGGTTTCATTTATTTTGTGGAATATTCAAGACTATTTGATTGCAGCATTCAGTTTACAAGGGGATGCTGCCTACCTACTTTCTATTTTCTGCACCTATGTGGCAATAACCTTTATATTTAATGGCGCACTGTTTGTAGCCAATGCTGCGTTTAACAACTTAAACCGCCCTACATGGTCAACGGCTTTGAACATGGGCAAAGCAACACTCGGTACGATTCCTTTTGTGATGCTTGGTGGTGCAATAGGCGGGGCTGGTGGAGTGTTAATTGGTCAGGCTATAGGGTCTATTGTTTTTGGTGTCATTGGCGTTGTATTGCTACTGCGGCAGGTTAAAGTCATGGCTCAAGAACATGAGCAACGCCAATCAGAACTTGAAGTGCTTGAACCGAGCATACCATTAACCCCATTTTGTTCATCTCGAACCTATATGGGACAAGAAGATACGGTAGAGGAACCTTTAACAAGTGAAATTAAGTGAATTTACAGCCCAATTAAGAGCTAAATATTGATTAGATAATCATTAAAAAAGATTTATATTTCACCAGTTTATTGATCTAATTCGGTGAAATAAAACCCGAATGAACGCAAAATTAACCCATACGTATTTTAGGTTAGCTGCAAATTGACTCTTGCAGTTAGCAGCTTGTGTCTGTTGTTGTTTCTTCCACTAACAACCCATCATCAAGGATGAAGACAGATACAAAGGGTGATTTTTAGTTTTAAGGGAATAATGGCATCATGCGTCCATATCTACGGTATATCATACCGGTTTTAGTACCACTGTTAATTTTACTTCTTCCTGCTTCTGCATTTCCTGTTGAAGGCTTAACTGTTATTCAACAACGTGTTATTGCGATCTTTTTACTGGCAGCTTTATGCTGGGTGATGGAGCCCATTCCGATTTACGCCACCTCTGTGGTGATAATCGTACTCGAACTCTTATTACTTTCAGATAAAGGGTTATATCTTTTCCGTAGCGGAGAAGGGCAGGCCCATTTTGGTGAGTTGCTTAAGCATAGCGATATCATGGCAACGTTTGCGAGCCCGATCATCATGCTATTTCTTGGTGGATTCTTTCTGGCCATGGCTGCGACCAAGTTCCGCTTAGATGTGAACCTTGCTCGTGTTTTGCTAAGACCATTTGGGACACAGCCTAAATATGTAATGTTTGGTTTGATGCTGATCACCGCAATTTTCTCGATGTTCATGTCAAATACGGCCACAACAGCAATGATGTTGTCTATTCTTGCCCCTGTGATTGCGTTATTTGGTAATAAAGACCCAGGTAAGATTGCTTTCGCCTTGTGTATTCCAGTTGCCGCGAATATTGGTGGTATCGGTACTCCGATAGGTACTCCCCCGAATGCCATTGCATTGAAATACCTAAGTGCTGAAAATATGATCACCTTCGGTGAGTGGATGTTCTTTGGGGTGCCATTCGTGGCTATTTTGCTGGTATTTGCTTGGTTGCTCATTAACGCGCTATACCCTGCGAAACAAGAAAAAATTGAATTAACCATTAAAGGTAAGTTCTTGAAAACACCTAAAGCCATTACGGTATACGTGACATTTGCACTGACCATTACACTTTGGCTGATGGGCTCAAGTCATGGTATGAACTCTTATACGGTCGCATTGATCCCTGTGGCGGTGTTCTCGCTAACAGGCATTATCAATAAAGAAGATCTGAAGAAAATTTCGTGGGATGTGCTGTGGCTAGTTTCTGGTGGTATTGCACTTGGTTTAGCACTCGACCAAACGGGCCTTGCCAAACTGATGGTGAATAGCATTCCATTTGATAATTACTCACCGTACGTTGTACTTGGTGGTTCGGCACTACTGTGTTTGCTCATGGCAAACTTTATGTCGCATACCGCTACCGCGAACTTATTGATGCCAATCATGGCTGCGCTGGGTGTATCGATGACATCACTGGTGCCATTAGGCGGCGAGATCACCCTTATTCTTGTTGTGACGTTCGCCGCTTCTTTGGGTATGTCTTTACCTATCAGTACACCGCCAAATGCATTAGCACATGCTACCGGGCACGTTCAAAGTAATCAAATGGCGCGAGTTGGCGTCATCATCGGTGTGGTGGGTGTATTTATGAGTTTTGTCATGATTTGGCTATTACATATGATTGACCACATTTAACGAGAAAGTCGATGCACCAACCAGAAGCGCTGCAGCGTATTATAGATGTTTACTTTCGCGAACCGTCTCGTATCGAGGCGGTAAAGGCTGGAACTCAGATTCTTAAACAAGATGGGTTTAATGACAAACTCTATTGGGTTAAAAACGGTGAGCTATCTGCTTACCTACAAAGTGAAACTAGCGGTGTTACAGCTAAAGTGTTTCAGGCTAAGCAAGGTATGTTCTTTGGGGTGCACAGCTTTTTTGCAAAAACGTTGATGGCTTCAACCACCGTCATTGCAGAAAAAGACAGTGAATTGGCTTGGATCGACAGAGCGACAGCAGCGGTTGAACCTGAAGTCTATGGCTCGTTGAGTGAACAGTTTATGCCCGTGATGGTGCATGAATTGGCACAACGTCAAATGCTGACTGGACTACAAGCTATCGAAAAAGAAAAGGCGTTACAAAAACTGTATGCCGCCGAGCAAATGACCACATTAGGTCAGCTGGCGGCAGGCATTGCTCACGAGCTAAATAATGCTGTAGGAGTGCTCAGCAGTAAAACGGAAGGGATACAGAGCGGTATATGTCATTTTCTGGAAGAGAATAAACCAGAAGTGAGCCCATTCCTTGATTTAGGTATTTGTGACGGTCAGTCTTCGACCTCGGCAGAAGTGCGTAAGCGCGCTAAAACGTTGCAAGAAAAACACGCTTTAGACCGTGACACGGCAAAGCAGCTTGCCCGAGCATTACCTCACGGAGATGTGCCTGATTATTGGCTTAATAATCTTGATGATGCATTGCGGTATTGGGATATCGGCCGAGACTTGCATGACATGCGTTTAGCCTCTAAGCATGCTGCAAGTATTGTACGCTCAGTTAAGCAACTTGGCGGTACCGATAACGCTCGGCAACCTGATGTTGATGTGAACGATACCATTCATAAATCGCTATCACTGCTGCAAAGTAACCTGCGTCGCGTCAATGTCGTATTACGGCCTGCGGTATTGCCAACCATTACGGCGAGTACGACTGAGTTAGTGCAGGTGTGGGTCAACATTATTAAGAATGCGTGTGATGCCATGGAGCAAACCACGGAACCACAGATTGAAATTATTACACGGCATTCAAAGAATAGATTGCTAATTACTATCAGTAACAATGGCCCAATGATAGAAGAAGCAATACGCAGAAAAGTTTTTCAGCCAAATTTCACCACCAAAAAAGGGGGACTGTCATTTGGCCTAGGATTGGGGCTCTCTATTGTGCAACGTCTAGTACATAGTTATGGCGGGACGATTGCCTTGAAGAGTGACCCTGAGAAAACAAAATTTCGTATTAAATTGCCAATCGCGTAAGGGATGGTTATGGAAAAGCTAAATATCATTTGTGTAGATGATCAAAGGGAAGTACTAAGTGCAGTATTAAAAGATCTAGCGCCCTTAGGTGACTTCTTTAATGTTGAAGACTGTGAATCAGCTGATGAAGCATTAGAGCTGATGGATGAACTGGATGCTGAAGGTGAATACATTGCACTCGTCATTTCAGATCATGTAATGCCAGGTAAAACGGGTGTTGAGTTGTTAACTGAAATATCGCAAGACAACCGTTTCATCCGTACGAAGAAAGTCTTGCTCACCGGTCAAGCGACCCATCAAGATACCATTGCGGCGATCAATCGTGCTCGAATTGAAAGCTACTTCGAGAAGCCATGGAAAGCGGATGCATTGCTAACGACAGCTAGGATCTTAATCACTGAATATATCTTTGATATGGGCTTGGATTACCAGCAATGGATGGATATTTTAGATAATGCCGTGGTATTTAGGCGGTTAAGTTAATTACTTAAATATCGTTGAATAAAGCTCATCATGCGTAGGTATTGGTGGGCTTTTATTTGTTTACATTACAACTTCATCATCTACATTGGTATGTTTGAGCCATCGTTATTGCAAATGGCCAAACTGTACTGCGTGCGTTCCTCTTCCATTTTTCTTTGTTATTAGTCGATTCCTTTCTTGACCTTAGACTCAGCTCTAAGGTTTATAGTTTAGGTATTGGTGATGATTGCCAATCACGAAAACAAGGAAAATGACGATGTGCGCTCAATGCAATAATAAAAAGCTACATGTTCACGCGGCTCAGCCTGCGTTAGCAACAAATGCCTCTGTGCAAGTTGAAAATAACCAGTCTGAGGATTGCTGTGTTTCAAGCACTTGCCAATCAACAGTGGCTGAATCAGCATCAAATAAAGAGTCAGCATTACCTGCTGATGAAGAACCTGCCTCCGGTGCACCTGCTGGATTTAACATTGCCAAAATTACTTCCGCAGAGGTAGCACCGCCTGAAGACGTGAGTCCGCCATCGTCATCTTGTGCATCGTCTGGTTGCTGCTCGCAAACAGCTGATATCGAGAGTGACGATAAAGAAACCTTGCTGACAAATGATAGTCATAGCGCGACGTTGAGTTGGAAAGTCGGTGGTATGGATTGTCCGAGTTGTGCCAGCAAGTTAGAGAAAGCCATAACGGCGATTGAGGGCGTTATCTCCGCGAAAGTAATGTTTGCAACCGAGAGGCTGGTGGTTAATTGCGAGTCAGATGAACTGGCATCAAAAATTATCGCAAAAACCAAAGAAACAGGTTTCAGCCTTGTTACCGGTAAAGATAAAGCTGAGCCAGAAACCGCTGCGAGCTTAATCAAAGAAAACCTACCTGTTATCTTCATTGCTATCATGATGTTGGTGTCATTCATTGTTAGTAAGCAGTCAGAATCATTAGGTTTCATTGCGTTTACGGCCACGACAATTTTAGGTTTGATCCCGATTGCACGTAAAGCGGTTGTGTTGGCAAAAAGTGGTTCACCTTTCTCGATTGAAACATTAATGAGTGTCGCGGCAATAGGTGCTTTGTACCTAGGGGAAACGGCCGAAGCGGCAATGGTATTGCTGTTGTTCCTTATTGGTGAGCAACTTGAAAGTTATGCATCTGCAAAAGCCCGCAGTGGCGTAAAAGCCTTAATGGCACTTGTGCCAGAAGAAGCGACCGTGATCCGTGCTGATGGTACGAAAGTGCAGGTTTCAGCAGACGAGCTAAAACAAGGCGACGTTATTGAAGTTGCCCCAGGGGGACGTCTTCCTGCTGATGTTGAATTACTTGATGCTGCCGCGAGCTTTGATGAAAGTGCGCTTACAGGGGAATCAGTACCTGTAGAACGCTTTTCAGGGGAGCAAGTCATGGCCGGTGCATTAGTTGCCGACAGGGTCGTGCGACTGAAAATAACGTCTGCCCAAGGTGATAATGCCATTGACCGTATTTTGCACCTTATTGAGGATGCTGAATCACGTAAAGCACCGCTTGAGCGATTTGTTGACCGCTTTAGCCGTTGGTATACCCCAGCGATGATTGTGCTAGCAGCGTTGGTTGTGGTTATACCGCCAATGATGTTTGGTCAGTCGTGGGATGAATGGCTCTATAAAGGCTTAACCTTGTTACTTATTGCTTGTCCTTGTGCATTGGTTATCTCTATTCCAGCAGCAATTACCTCAGGTTTGGCTGCGGCAACTCGTCGAGGCGCATTGATTAAAGGCGGAGCAGCACTTGAACAACTTGGTCATATTGAAACAGTCGCATTTGATAAAACAGGGACGCTAACAGAAGGCAAACCTGTAATGACAGACATCGTTAGCTGGGATGGTGATGAAGATAAATTACTTCGCCAATCAGCAGCGGTAGAAATGGGTTCAGCTCACCCGTTAGCAAAGGCTGTGGTAAATGCAGCAGAGCAACGGGGTTTAACGGTAACAGAAGCAGAGCAGCGCGAAGCACTCGCGGGGCGTGGTATTCAAGGTATTACAGACGGTGACTTGTTGGTACTTGCAGCAGCAGATCGTCTACCACAAGGTGTTGAACTGACTGAATCACAAACATCGCAAGCTTTCCAACTAGAAGGTGAAGGGAAAACCTTGGTTGTTGCTGTCCGTAACCAGCAGCCAGTGGGACTGATTGCATGGCGTGACAACTTACGTGAAGACAGTGCGAAGGCCATTAAGGCACTGAAGGCGATGGGTATTCATTCTGTAATGCTAACGGGTGATAACCCACGAGCAGCGGCTGCGATTGCCAAAGAAATTGATATTGATTTCAGTGCTGGTTTATTGCCAGAAGATAAAGTGAAAGCAGTTGAATTGGCAAATCAAACCAAGCGTGTTGCCATGGTGGGTGATGGCATCAATGATGCTCCGGCAATGAAAACAGCCTCGATTGGTATTGCGATGGGTGGCGGTACAGATGTTGCGTTGGAAACTGCAGACGCGGCACTGACACACAATCGAATTTCAGAATTACCGATGATGATCGCTCTGTCTAAAGCAACGCTGGCTAATATTCGTCAGAATGTCATCTTGGCACTCGGCCTAAAAGGGGTATTCCTTGTCACCACATTGTTTGGTTTGACCGGGCTTTGGGTGGCCGTACTGGCAGATAGTGGCGCAACAGCATTGGTTACCCTAAATGCGCTAAGGCTGTTGAAATTTAAGCCAAATGAGTAATTAAGAACACCGCACTAGTTTATGATTGGATAATAAGGCATCACGAAAGTGGTGCCTTTTTTATATCTGTGCTCATCGCGAGAAATGTGATTGCCCGCAAAGGATAACGATTAAGTGAGATCTTCGTCACAATAAGATGTAACGTGARATTGTTTGTTTTTCTATTTGTGTGATTGTGATCACTCAAATGCTGGCGCCTATAGGCTATCGTTATTTGGTGTTTCGCGAGCACTCTTTTGCGATAAAGTTGAAAGAGTACTTCCAAAACAATAATTAAGTGTAGCCGCTAATCTTGTTCCCCCTATATCAGCGGCAATAATAATGAAAGGATCTGATTATGTCTGACAACGCAGTTTTCCATCTTGGTGTAAATAAAGCGGACCTTAACGGTGCAGAGCTTGCAATTATTCCTGGCGATCCTGCTCGCGTTGAAAAAATTGCCAACCTAATGGATAACCCTGAATTTTTAGCAAGCTCGCGTGAGTACACGGTGTTCCGCGCTAAGCTAGATGGTAAATCTGTAGTTGTATGTTCGACGGGGATTGGTGGTCCTTCAACTTCAATCGCTGTTGAAGAACTGGCGCAGTTGGGTGTTCGTACCTTCCTACGTGTCGGTACGACAGGCGCAATTCAACCACATATCAATGTAGGCGACATGATTGTATCGACGGGCTCTGTACGCCTAGACGGTGCAAGCCTACACTTTGCGCCAATGGAATTCCCTGCGGTTGCAGATTTTGACGTTGCAACTGCAATGAAAGCAGCGTGTGACGACGATGGTGCAACAGTACATACGGGTGTAACGGCTTCGAGTGATACCTTCTACCCAGGCCAAGAGCGTTACGATACGTTCTCTGGTCGTGTTGTTCGTCGCTTCCAAGGCTCAATGAAAGAGTGGCAGGAAATGGGTGTGCTTAACTTTGAAATGGAATCTGCGACATTGCTAACAATGTGTGCGAGCTCTGGCTTACGTGCGGGTTGTGTGGCTGGTGTTATTATCAACCGTACTCAGGAAGAAACACCTGATCATGCAACGTTGAAAGTAACAGAAGCACGTTCAATCAAAGTTGTTGTAGAAGCTGCACGCAAGATGTTAGCCGAGTAATTCCACCAAGTTGCTTAGCTTAGAATTTAAAAACCAGTGCTTTGCACTGGTTTTTTCATATCTAGATACGCAAAAAATAATGATGTGTAATCATTCAATGCAATAAATTCAGTGCATATTCATGCAGGCGTTATTTCGCTTAATAACTCGCCTATTATAGTTCGTAAAGACTGTTACCTTCGTAAGGTTGCTGTAACATTCGAACTCAACCTGTTTGTCTTTACCGTCAAATAATGACAATTAGCAGGTCGGTTTTAAATTTTAGGGGTAATAAGTGTGATGTTAATCCACCTTAACGGCTTCTAATATATTTCTTTATCAATAGTTTTTGTTACGAACAAAGTAGAAACCTACTTGTGATCTTAATTCCGTCAGTTAAAAGTTAGTAAAAAATAGATAGTGATATTGAGTCAACTTTACATTTAGTAAGTGAATGTTTTTTCATGTTTATAAGAATAATATCCAAGTCTATTTTGATATTTATTTTGGTAAAAAAAATTACTGTGATTTTGATCTATTTTAGTTAATCTTTTACCTTTTATTATCCCCTCCAGATTTTAATGTGCTGAAAAGCATCAACAAAAATATCGCTCGCACTAAAACATAAACCGATTAGGTAATAACAGTGAGCGTTTCTCGGGGGATTCTGAATGACTTTTCGTAAAACTTGTCTGGCAGTAGTAATTGGTTCAGCCATTGCGCTAGCTGGGTGTAATAGTAGTGGCAGTAAAACAGAGAAAACGGCAGGACTACCAAATAGCGATTTCACCAATGTAATCGACCGCACCGGTGCGCCGGAATACCTACGTGATTACGATGAATACAGTAACCTTAAATATAATGCTTTTGTTGATAATGGCGCATGGCACGGCCATTTATTACCGGCCGATGAGAAAGGTTATGGTGCTTTTGGTGGCATCATGCAAGTTACTCAAGAATATGCCCATTTTATGTCAGGCCAAACGTTTGACAAGCTGCACCTGACAGACAAAGTCACAGGCGATGTCATTAACTTATCCTCTGCTGACGCGGAGATATACAGCACGCCCGGCGCGTTAGTGCAAATTTTGAAAACCAAGAACATTGAAGTTCAAATGGTGCTTCGCTTTGTGACTGACCGTACCTCATTGGTTGAAACTAAAATTACTAACTTAACCAACCAAGATATGGACCTGCAATTATTGTGGGATGGTGAGTTATTGCAAAAAGCGCTGTCAACATCTGGTAATGAAACCAAATCTGTCGACCAGATGTACCCAGATTATAACCGCCAGATCTCATTACTTGATAATGGTGTGAAGGTTACATTTGGCGATATGAAAGGCAATTGGGCTATCCGTAACGATGGTGACGCAGAGTTCCGCATTGCGCGCTCGATAGCCACTCAGACACACATTATGCCTAACAGTACTTCGTATGCCTCTGCTGCTCAGCAAGCTGTTCAGGCAAATGATAGTGCTACCGTTTATACCACCTATTCAAATCTGCATGATGCTGAAGAAGCAACACGTGAGCTGGCTAAAATTACCGATATTTTGGCTAACCCTCAACCGTACATGCTAGCGGCAGATGAACGTTGGGACGGCTATTTACGGTCTGGTATGGTGAATGAACAGGCAACAAAAGAGCAAGCCCGTGTTGGGGTGAAAGCCATCATGACATTGAATGGCAACTGGCGTTCGGCTGCGGGTGATGTACACCAGTCGACAGTCACGCCATCGGTAACCGCGCGTTGGTTCTCGGGTAACTTAACTTGGCCGTGGGATACGTGGAAGCAAGCCTACGCGATGGCTCACTTCAACCCTGATGTGGCGATGGATAACATCCGCACCGTATTTGAATACCAAGTGCAGGAAGATGACGTAATTCGTCCGCAAGATAAAGGCTACCTGCTAGATGTTGTGACTTACACCTTGCCAGAAAACCGTGGTGGTGCAGGTTCAGAGAACTGGAACGAACGAAATACCAAACCGTCTTTGGCTGCTTGGTCTGTGATGGAAGTGTACAACGCACTGAAGAACGAATTCGATCGCCCAGCAGATGCCCAAGCATGGATTGACGAAATGTACCCTAAGCTGGTGGCTTATCATGATTGGTGGCTGACTAACCGCGACCATAATGGCAATGGTGTACCAGAGTATGGCGCAGCGGTTGATCCTGCCCACAATACCGATGACGGTCATATGTATGTTTGGGTGACAACGACTGAAGATCTCAATATCAGATTTAAAGATGATGTAATAGAGCAAGATGGTAACAGCTACAAAGTTCAAGGAATGGACAATTACAATACCATTCTTGATGACGTCATTTATGATGAGCTCCATGTTGGTGCACAAGAGGCGGCGGGTTGGGAATCCGGTATGGATAATGCTGCTCGCTTTGGGTTTATTTCGCCAGAGCAACTTCAAGATTATGCTGATGCCGAACACGGTGGCGATGTCGAAATTGCGAAGAAAGATTGGGAAGTTCGCTTTGCTGAAAACCGCTCTGAATCGGGTGAGTTGTTAGGCTTCTCTATGCTACAAGAGTCGGTCGATCAGGCTTCTTATATGTATTCCGATAATAAGTATTTGGCGGAAATCGCCAACTTGGTATCAGATAACGTTCCTGATAAGCACCGCGCACAGGAATTCCTTGATGGTGCCGCCAATATTAAGGACTACATAAATACCTGTATGTTTGATTCATCATCAGACTTCTATTACGACATTAGCATGAACGTAGATACTAATGGTCAGCTTGCGCCAGTGATGAAAAATGGTATTGCTTGTGCCGGTGATCCAATTGTCGCACGAGGCCGAGGACCAGAAGGCTGGGGGCCGTTATTTAACGGTGCTGCCACTCAGGAGCTGGCAGATAAAGTGGTTGCCACGATGATGAATGCCGATGAGTTTAATACATCTGAGAAGTATTTGGGTGAAGGGGTTTCCTTGCCAACGGCTTCGCAAACCAACCCGGCTTATCATGCTGATATCTATTGGCGTGGACGTGTATGGCTCGATCAGTTCTACTTTGGTGTGCGTGCCATGGAACAATATGGTTACGGTTCAGAGGCTGTGCATATGGCTAATGAGTTATTTGCAAATGCAGAGGGAATGACAGAGGACGGAGCTATCCGTGAGAACTATAACCCTGAAACGGGGGCGGTACAGGGAGCGACCAACTTCTCTTGGAGTGCTGCACACATGTACATGCTTTACCGCGAGTTCTTTAAAAACTGATGGTGATGGATCAATCATAACTCATTGTGTTATGAGCCATTAACTTGAAGCCAGCTTAAAAGCTGGCTTCTTTTTTAGTTAAAGCTATCGGTATGAAGACTCCGTCTGGTGTATTCATTCCATTCTTCAGTCAGTATTGAATACGTTAGCGTACTCGAAGTTCGAGTATATAAAGGAATGAAGACTTCTCCATGCTCATTGGTTTTATACACTTTCCCACGGTTAGCGTGGTTACTGACACTCACTCTGGCATTAGCTGCTGGCTTACCTTGTTCAGTGACCCGAACCCAGCTGCCTGACTGGGTGTCGACAATACGAATATCAGCCCAACTCATTGTACTGGCTGAAAGCATTAAAGCGGCGATACTTACTTGTTTAAATGTCATGTAAACCTCTCAGAACAACTTACTTTGACATTAAAGTTGCTTCAGGTTCAGTATAGATAACACCGTTTAGCTTTGAGACAAAATCGCGTCAGTAAGAAAATTACTCGTCGTTGGCATCACGTGCTCTAAGCGCTTTAAATTCATTTCCTGAAGGTGTGATGGCGGTGAAGGTGACGCTTCGGCTGAAGCGTAGACTAATTGGAATATAGACTTCACCATATTCATTGGTCTTAAAGGTTGTGTTGGCGATACTGGGAACATTCGAGACTTTTACACTGGCATTGCTAACGGGTTCGCCATTTTCTTCAATACTCACCCAGCTGCCTGCTGGCGTATCGACAATCCGCATGTTTGCGGTTGCGATGGTTGATATAGCCATCATTAAGAAGGCGATTCCCCATTTTATTTTTCGCATCTTGTGCTCCTTTTTTCTAAGTATACCCCGACTAAACGAAGAGAATTGTAATCAGCCGCAAAGAATCTGTGGAGATGATCACTGTGAAGAATTTGGGTTCTCGTATACTTTAACAACATACCGACCGTCGGTCGGTTGTGTGTGGCAATAGAATACATGTATGTGAGAGTCGATTATGAGCCGAATTGTTAAGAGCCCTGAAGAGCGTCGGGCGGAATTCATTGCAGCAGCCAATAAACTGTTTCTTTCCAAAGGGTATGCGGGTACCTCGGTGAATGACCTGATCACAGAGGTTGGGGTGTCCAAAGGGGCGTTCTATCATCATTTTGATTCCAAGCAAGCAGTGTTAGCAGCTTGGAGTGACAATATGCTCGATCAATATCGGCACATGTTAGGCGGATTGGTTGTAGACCCAAATATTAGTGCCCTTGATAAATGGCAACAAATGCTCCGTCATTCAAATCAGTGGAAATTAGATCAGCGCGACATCATGCTGAGTTATACAAAAATTATCAATATGGATGAAAATATCCAGCTCAAACATTATGTCATGCAAAGAACCAGTAAGCTGTTGGCTGACTATTATCAAATCATTATTAAACAAGGCAATAGTGAAGGGGTGTTTGTTGTCCCTGTGCCAGAAATGACTGCGCAGCTAATGGTGTCTGTGTTGTTTAGCTTCTCGGAAACGTTGACTCAGCAGCTACTCAATCACGGTATCGAAACACTCACAGTAGAAGACGTAATACCGTCGGTAAAAGCAACTCAACAGGCTATCGAACGTATGCTGGGCGCGGAAGAAGGCACAATGCCACTTATCGATGATGAATTATTACAGGCGTGGTTTATGGCCGAGTAGTTTAGGTTGAACAGGTTGTTATTTGAAGACATTGTTATTTGAACAGATGGCTACTTGAGAAGATGGCTACTTGTTGAAAGCGGAGTGATAAAGGTGAATATCATGAAAAATATAGCAGGGTTTAAGCGTGTATTCGTTTGGGTTATTTTGGCTGCTATTGGCTTGTTACCTTCATTAGCAAGTGCAGAATCAGCTGCTGATATAGTGCGTAAATCGGATGCACAAATGCGAGGTGATTCGAGTTATACCGAAGCGACTATGCGCATTATTCGCCCCAATTGGACGCGTACCATGAGCATGAAAACATGGACCAAAGGCCAGGATTTATCATTGGTATTGGTCACAGCACCCGCCAAAGATAAGGGCAGTGCATCGCTCAAACGGTATCGCGAAATGTGGAACTGGTTACCAACTATCGAGCGGGTGATCAAAATTGCGCCGTCGATGTTGGGGCAGTCATGGATGGGATCAGATTTCACCAATGATGATTTGATCAACCAGTCTTCCATTGTGGTGGATTACACCCATACCCTAGTTGAAAAGTCGACGTTTGACGGTGAGCCTGCGTGGATAATCGATGCTGTGGCTAAACCTAATGCACCCGTGGTATGGAGTAAGGTAAGGCTGTGGATCGCAACCAGCAATTATCTGCAACGCAAAGTGGAGTTTTACGATGAATTTGATGAACTGGTTAATACCATGCAAACCTATGATGTGAAGCGAATGGGTGGCCGGCAAGTGGCCGCGAGAATGCAGATGATCCCTGCGGATAAGCCTGGGAACAAAACAGAAATCATTACTCATCAGGCACAGTTTGATTTTGCTATTAAAGACAGTTTTTTCTCACAAAGTCAGATGAAGGCATTGCGAGACTGATTTTATACCTTGAACAGCACGACCGGAAACAAGGATGAGTTATGTTGATTAAACTGGCGTGGCGCAACCTCTGGCGACAAAAACGGCGAACAGTGCTCACCGCTTCGGCTTTGGCGCTGGCGCTGGCTTTGTCGCTGTTTATGCGTAGCTTGCAAGAAGGTACCTATGCCAACAATATTGAAAATGCCGCACGCTTTTATACTGGATTAATACAGTTACAGCATCCTGAGTTTAGCGAAAGTCAGAGCATTGATGATCTACTGCCGATGACGCCAGCATTTACCGCTCCAATGTATGACAACAGTAATGTTGAGCGGGTATTACCACGTATCGAATCCTTTGCGCTTGGTGCTCATGGTGATAAATCAAAAGGGGTGATGGTATTGGGCGTTGATCCTGAACGCGAAAATGAATATTCCGGCATATCAAGCAAGTTAGTTGCAGGTGAATTCTTAAATGCGACGGATGAGCAAGTGTTGATAGGTGAGGGATTAGCACGTTTCTTTAATATCTCGATTGGTGATGAACTTGTGCTTTATGGGCAAGGTTATCGTGGGCAAACTGCCGCTGGTTTGTACACCGTAAAGGGTATTCTGGATTTTCCAGTATCGCAGCTTGATAACCAGCTGGTGTATTTACCTATTACTTTGGCACAGACACTTTATAGTACAGGTGAACAAGTAACGGCTTGGGTAATGGACACCCATGACCTTAACCAGCTACCCGACACCTTAAATCAGCTTGAAGCGGCCTATAACGATCAGGCATTGGTGCGCGATTGGCAAGATCTCTCGCCTGAGATGGCACAGCAAATGCTCATGGATAAAGCCGGCGGCATCTTCATTATGTATTTGCTGTATGGCATCGTCGGCTTTGGCTTATTTGCCACGTTATTGATGATGACGCTTGAGCGGCAGCGTGAGTTCGGGGTGATGTTGGCTACGGGTATGTTAAGGCGAAAGTTATTGGCATTGATTGCTCTAGAATCTGCCTTGATCGGCGTACTTGGCGTGGTGATTGGCTTTATTGTTACCTTGCCGTTTTTACTCTGGTTTTATGCCAACCCGATCGAACTTACTGGCGAGACCGCCGAAATGGTCATAGAAATGGGTTGGGAGCCTATACTACCGATCGCTCTAGACCCGCAGTTGATGATGAATCAAGTGATGATTGTATTGGCATTACTCGCTGTTTGTTTGGTCTATCCAATGTGGCGTATTCAGCGCCTTGAATTGGTCAGTGCGTTAAAGGGAGGCAGTCATGCTGATTAAGCTTGCGTGGCGCAATTTATGGCGAAATAAACTTCGCACCAGCATTATGCTTGGGGCGATGATCTTTGGTTTATTTGGCGTAGTGGGGATCATCGGTTTTATTTCAGGGCTGTATGGGAACATGATCCACAATGCCATTGCTTGGCAGACCAGCCATATTCAGGTGCACAATCAAGCCTATATCGATGATCCAGATATTAAAAACACGCTGGTAGAGTTAGCTTCTGTTGAAGCTGCTATCGAGCAACTCTCCCAAGTCAAAGGCTGGTCGGCACGTTTTATTGCCGATGGCATGGTTGCTTCGGCACGCAGTACCCGAGGCGTACGGATCAATGGAGTAGATATTGACGCCGAAGCGAATGTGACGCCAATTGCCAGCAGCATTCAACAGGGCGAATGGCTGGATGAACAAGGGCGTAATCCGGTATTGGTTTCAGAAAAAACAGCGAGTCGTTTAAAACTTCGGGTCGGTTCGAAAGTTGTTCTGACGTTTACCGATGCCAGCGGTGATGTAAGCGGTGCTGCATTCCGTGTTCGGGGGATTTTTAAAACACCGTCAACCAGCTTCGATGATAGTAATGTCTATGTTCGCCGTACCGATCTTACAGCTTTAGCGGGTATTGAAGGCGCGCATGAGATTGCTATCCGGTTTGATAATGATGATATGGCGTTTGTATTGGCTAATCCTTTGCAGGAACAAATATCATCTCGTAATACCGTACGAGACTGGAAAGAAATTCAGCCAATGTTGGCATCCATCATTAACCAGCAAGGTACCAGTAATGCCATTATGCTGGGTATCTTCGTATTGGCTATGGGCTTTGGTATCGTCAATATTATGCTGATGTCGGTATTTGAACGTACCCGTGAGTTCGGGGTATTGATGGCGGTGGGAATGCAAAAGCACCGAATATTTACCTTGATACTACTAGAAACCGCATTACTTGGAATATCGGGGGCAGTTTTAGGACTCATTGTCAGTCTGTTAACCATTACCACATTGGGGCATACCGGTATTTCATTAGGTGTGATGGCGGAAGGGCTAGGGGCATTTGGCGTCGATACCGTGCTCTATCCAACAGTATCTGCCAATGAGTACCTGATGATTTTTATCACAGTGGTTGTGGCAAGCACACTAGCTGCGCTTTACCCTGCCCGGCAAATTCTCAAGCAGCATCCTGCTGAAGCCATGGCGGACAAGCACTGATGGAGATACACGAATGACTATTCAAATTAATCAATTACGTAAAACCTACAATCCAGACAGTGATTTCCCCGTCCACGCGGTTCAAAACCTTGATCTCATCATTGAGCAGGGGGAATTCGTCGCAGTGATGGGACCGTCAGGCTCAGGGAAAACCACCTTACTAAACATGGTCGGTGGTATCGATAAGCCAACCTCGGGTTCGGTGAATATTGATAATTGCGATATCTGCACGCTGGATGAGAAATCATTGATTGCTTTTAGGCGTGATCATATCGGGTTCATTTTTCAGGATTACAGCTTATTGCCAGTGCTTACCGCACTTGAGAACGTTGAATTTGTGATGCAGTTACAAGGTCATGATGAAGCGATTTGCCGTCAGCGGGCGAGTGATCTCCTCGATGAAGTCGGATTAGAAACTCAAAAGCACAAGCGGCCAGCGAAACTCTCTGGCGGTCAGCAGCAACGTGTTGCGGTAGCCCGAGCATTAGCACCGCGGCCTCGCTTTGTCATGGCGGATGAGCCAACGGCCAACCTTGATGCCAAGAGTACTTCCGAGCTACTTGATATCATGCAGCAGCTCAATGAAAAGGAAGGCACGACGTTTATTTTTTCAACGCACGATCCGCGAGTGATCAAGCGGGCGAAGCGAGTGATCGTCTTTGAAGATGGCCAGCTTAAAGAGGATCGTCGGCAATGAATCGAGCTGTGCGATTAACCGCTGGACTGGTGGCTGGGATCGCTTCGTCACATACGTTAGCGCAAATTCCGGGTTTAGCGCCTGAGAAAGCGTGGGATCTTAATGGCTATGTAAAATACATGGCGACAGCAACAGTACCGGATGGTGAAAGCTCGGGGGTCGATAACCTTATTCATCAGCGTTTTAACTTTGAATACCGTTTCAATGATCAGTTGCGGTTTAATGCGGGTATGCGTAACCGGCTACTATTTGGTGATACCGCAGAGCTTGATGGCTATGGAGAGCTGATTGAATTCGATAATGGTTATATGGACTTATCGAAAAACTGGTTAGATAAAAAGGGTGTGGTCGGCAACAGTCAGTTTGACCGGCTTTATCTTGATTGGCGTAATGATGACTGGCAATTGCGTGGTGGACGCTTTCGGATTAATTGGGCGATGTCGACGTTGTGGAATCCCAATGATATTTTCAACTCCTATTCAATCTACGACTTTGACTATGAAGAGCGCCCCGGCAGTGATGCCGTAATGGGGAGCCGAAAGCTGGGCTTTGCCAGCTCCGTCGATGTGGTTTATAACCCAAATTCAGACAGTGATTTAACCAGTTACGCAGGGCGTTACTTGTTTAATCATCAAGGTTGGGATTATCAATTGCTATTAGGAAAGGCTCGACTTGATCATGTTATTGGCGCAGGCTTCGCGGGTGATATCAAAGGGGCTGGGTTACGCGGTGAGTGGAGCTGGTTTGAACCCACTCAAGATAGTTGGCAAGATGAAGATCTGGAATCGAGCAGTGTTGCCACTGTTGAGGTCGACTACAGTTTTGGCGGACGTCGTAACTGGATGGCAAGGGCATCAGTGCTGCATATCTCTAATCCGCAAGATCCAGCCAACGCGGTCGCATTCTTAAACTTACCGCTATCAGCTCGTACTTTAAGTTTTACCAATTGGACAGGTTATGCTGATGCTAGTTTTGATATTTCGCCACTGAGCCGGCTAACGTTCTCGGCGACATATTATGACGATGGCTCGTTTTTTGTCGGCGCCAGTAATAGTTATTCTTTAGCTGATGATTGGCAGTTACTAGGGGTGATCCAGCGTTTTGATGGCAGCAGCAATAGCCTATTTGGCGATAGCGCCAGTACCTTGGTATTTGGGCAGCTGAGGTGGAGTTTTTAGGGGGAGTCTCCCCCTAAAAAGTGACCTGAAATTAGGATTTTTCTGTAAACGTCACCTGATATTCACCAATACCACCGTAGTTAATGGTCGTAGGCTTATTGAATGCGACTTCAACAATACCGCAGTATGAACCTGTAATAATGGCTTCACCAGCATGGAAATGTATACCACGACGTGTCATATAATTGATCAACCAGTAAATAGGACTTTGCGGTAAGTTATTTGGGTGCTCACCGTTAAAGGTTTGCACCTCTTCATCTTGAGTTACCGTAATAGCAATTTTTGCCGCAGAGAACGCTTTTTCTCGTTCAACTTGTGGGCCAATGAACATCCCTTGGTTTACTAAGCAGTCTGCGAGCTTTTCATAGAACTCGGCACCACTGTCATCTGAAAAACGAGCTTGCATCAGCTCTAGTGCCATATAGCATGACCCAATCGCCTCATTGATTTGTGCTTCACTGTACCCTTCAGGGTTAGCTGGCAGATCGGCTGCAAGAATAAACGCAATTTCTGGCTCGATACGGGCTTTATTGTTATCAGCGAACAGCTGGCAATTTTCACCTCGCTGTACTGTATCTGCAAAAATTGGCGCAACAACGAACTTGTCATCAGCTAGCGGTAGCAAGCACTTCCAGCCACCAACTTCATCACTGTATTGATCGATCATCGAAGATTGTATTTGCAGAGCATCATCCACGTTGGTTGGACGTTGTTGCTCGGCAAGGCGCGGTGCTTTGGTACCTGCAACGCGGCGATTAAGCAGCTCTGTTGCAGCTTGCTCAAATAATGCTTTAGTCATATTGTATTACCTTTGATGTTTATCCCTGCATCTTATCTGGATTTAGAAAGGTTGAATAGTGAAATGATCATCTTTGAGGTAGTCCTATTCTGCATAATTGCCGAAAGTCCTTTGGGCTAATATCCGTTTGGCGTTTGAAAAACTTTGCCATGTTCGTCGCTTCATTGAAACCAAGCGTTGCGGCCACATCAGATATGGAATATTGGCTAAAAGCAAGCAGGCGCTTGGCTTCGACCAGCACACGTTCATCCACTAACTCTTTGACACTTTGGCAGGCATGATCTCTGGCAAGTTTATCAAGCTGTTTGCTGCTTTTTCCTAAGGCGAGTGATATATCTGCCACAGTCGGTCTGTCGTGGAAGTTCTCGTCGATGTACTTTTTCAAGCGGTAGTATTCATTGTTACCAACTCGTTGAGCATGATGGTATTGCTCTTGGTAAGCTGGTACGACAGCTTTAAGGATGACTGAGCGTAATAGGTTACGAATAACTTCATCTTGAAACTCTGAAGCCGATTGGAACTCACAGACTAAGGCGCTAAATAGCAGTCCAATATTGTCACTTACATCACGTACGCAATTTATTTGCCCCATGGCTGCAAGCATTAAATCGAAGTAAGGGTCGGTATTGCTGGATGAGAGGAAGCTGCAATCAAAAGAAAGCACATAGCCATCAACGGTGCGTTGTTTGGCAAAAGCATGGATCTGATTTTTACCTAGCACCAGTAGCGTACCTGCACGGAGTAAATGCATTTTGTGCTCTACAAAATGCATGCCTTCTCCTTCAGTGATATAGACAAGGGCACTGAAATTAAGTCGATGAGGGCGAGAAACGGTTTCAATTCCTCGCAATTGATAGAGAGCGGATATCCGATTAATAAACGGGTTTATCATGTCGGTATCACGTTTTAAGCGCTCTAGAGGTATACACTTGCTAGTCATTTCGCATGCCAGTTTTTTATCCAAATTCGTGTTACAAAAAGGCACTTAAATCGAATTTAAGTGCCTGATAGTTAACTATCACAAAACCGCTAATTCAGTACTTCTCTTGAGCTAAATCTTTTGCCATTTGCTTGAAATCTATCTTGGGAGCTTCGTTTGTTTTCGTTGCGACTGGCTCAACTTGACGTGTGACGCTATGGAGCACAGCATGCTGATTTTGATCACCGGTCAGTGCCATGAAGCTGGTGGACAGTTGCAACAAGATAATGCCGGAAGCCAAGCAGTAAAAGGCGATCGAAATACGGTGTCTCATTGTGCTGCCTCCTTGTTTTTTCGGTCGGAACGCTTCGGCTTTGTGAGTTGTTTCAACCAATTTTTATTGAATACCACAAAGTCAGTTAAGGTATTGATCGGACACAAGCTTTGGCACCAAGGACGTCGAACAATTAACGAGGTTAGGAGGATCATCACAGTTAAGATAAACAAGTACATCCCACCTATCATGCCGAAAGCGATACCAAACGGCTCGTAAACAAAGGCGGTAGGGTTTCTGAAGTAAGCGCCTAAACACAGTGTTGTTAGCAGCAAAAACCGTGGAAACCAGATGAAAAAGGTTTGGCGAATAGGCGATGCTTTGGCATTACCTACTTTGGCTAAGCATTGTTGAACGGCCCCAAACGGGCATAAACTTTGACAGTAGACATTGCGATTGTAATAGAGAATATAACCTAAGCTCAGTATCAATAAGACGAACGGGGTGTAACTGGCAACCCCAGTAAGCCAAGTTCCAAACATAAACCCGCCCATGGTTGAAGCGGAGTAGAGCGAAGCGGAATGGAAACCAAAAATCAGGGTTGAGCCTGCCAGTAAACTGAAATTTAACTTCGTTTTATGTTCCGAACGGGTTCGGTTTACCCAAACAGCCATGGCGAAGAAAGCCAATGCTGCGGCATCGAGCCATTTAAGGTAATGCCAAGCTGGTACTGCTTCGGTGAACTGATAGCCGTAAAGTTGTTCTCGAATAGGATCCGCGGCATGGTTGAGCGCAAGGGTATAGGCATCGGAGGTGAGTGTGGCTCCAGAAACAGCATCTACTGAGAGCACCTTTTTAATGTTCTGCGCCAACAGCTTTTCAGGTAGCTTCTGCTCAACCACCTTATCGAAATAAGAGGTTGTTTCCTTTGAATTGAGTAGCGCGATGGTTTCTACCTCACCGCCATTGGTGACCACAGTACCAACGGTTAAATCGCCGCCATAACCTACGCCAGTGCCGAAGCTAATCCACTTTATGGGGACTGAGGTATCAGTATCGGTTGAGATAATTTTAAAGAGTTGTGGTGTCACTTCGAGCAGTTGCTCTTGGTTGCTCACCACAGAGTTGAAAAACTGGGCCTGAGCATTATTGGTACGAAGTCCACCTAAGTACCAAGCAGTAAGAAGAGCCAAAATAGAGACAACACTCACTATCTTATCGAAGGTGTTATTACGCCGCGCATGTGGCTGTCGTTTGGATCGTTGTAATTTGTGCTGTTGAGCGATTGTTTGTTTTTCCATTGGTATTCAAAGCCACAAGAAGGCTCTTGTGGCTTGTTCCTTCTCTGATTTACCCGATAGTGCAGGTCAAATTAAGGCTTTAGGTTTCAAAGCAATAATGACCCTAAGTAAGATAGCGCCAGCGATGATGAGTCCTGTACCGACAAAGCCAAGGAAATACCAACCGGCCATGCCTTCGTTCTCTCCAAGCAAAGTGAATGCACCTGCAATAGTGAGAATGATTGATGCCCACCAACTACCTGCGAGTGTCCATTTCCACCAGTTCATACCGAGTTGATATTGTTTGGCCCATTGGTTGGCACCAGCGAAGACCAGTACTTGCAATGCGCCAAAGGCCATCCAGAACAGTGGATCCAATATGGTTGATTGTGGAAACATTAGAAGCCCTCCCAGTTACCGTCATAGTCCCAAGTTTGCTCAACCTTGAGGTAGTCTTCACTGCGCAGCCACTCCGGTGGCTGGTGGTAACCCGCAAATCGCCCGCCGTTCCAGTCGCCGTGGTATGCATCTGCTTCTGGGTAATAGAAGAAGTTATGTTGCATCGCCAGTAAGGTTTTACGCGTTAGTCCGGTTGGATCTCGTGGGTCGGTTTCTTTAACCAATGCATGGATCCAGTTGTTTTTACGGGTATATGGACATACCGCGATACAGACTCGGCAACCCATCGCTGACTCAGTTGGGCCTTGGCGCCACATGGTCCAGCAACTGTCTTGGTTGAAGTCGAACTTGCGGTAGCCGCGCACGACTGTATCGGGTTTATCGGCTTTGCTGATCGAGCCGCTTGGGCATGAATCCGCGCAGATTTTACATTCTTCACAGAAGTGCTTGATCTTGGTATCGATTGGTTTATCAGATTCCATGTCCAAGTCGGTGATCACTGCTGCAAGGCGGATATTCGGCCCCAACTCAGGCGTGAGCAGAATACCATTACGAGCAGCTTCGCCCATACCCGCTTGAATCGCGAGTGGGGGGACGACAATTTCGTAATCAGAGCCCGGCCATTGAGGGCGGGCGGCATAGCCTAATTCACCCAAGAAGGCTGCCATCAAGCCTGAGGCATTCTTGGCGCGGAAATAGCCGTCATAGGAGGTTGAGTAACCGATAGAGGCGTACATCGGATCCCAGTTCATTGGGGTGCCGAAGATAATAACGTTCTTCCAGTGCTTCGGAATGCTTTCATCCCAATCGGGCATGCCACGCATGGTGTTTTTGAATACAAAGCTTGGGTCTAGCTTGGTAACACCGACAATGCTCATACCGAACTTAAACGCCATCTTCTTGATGAGCTCTGATGCATGTTTTGGCGATTTAAACGGCTTAGGCTCGCGCTTTACCCATTGGAAATCGACTTCATCAGGGTGTCCGTTGGGCTTAGGAGGAAAGTTACTGCTATTGCCTTTTAAGTAAGCCGCAGAATAAGCCCAAGCGAGTGCGAATCGGTCGCGATGCTGTTCAATATTTTGTTCGTGCTTGGCTTTTTCTTCGAACGATTGGTACATATCATCCCAACGTTCAGGGTGACGGGAGTAGTACTCCTTGACCCGCTCATTGGGAATATCGCGCCAGTCTTGGGTCGGTACCCAGCCATTGCCCATTTCTGCGCCTAAAGCTCGGGTGCGGTGAAATAGGAAGTCGCTCCATTCAGGACGGATTGGCTCGCTGACCACTTCCATCGTTGGTGGGACATCCACTCGGAAGGGCTCGCGGTTGAAATACATATCTTTGCCCGCTTCGGTTCGACCCCAGCCGACATTCGCATCTGGGTCTCGCCCTAGCACAAAGCCGGCTCCAGCTGCCGCCCCGACAGTGGCTGTCGCAGCAGCAACACCACCGAGCTTTAAGAAGTCGCGCCGCGACGTATCTGCAACGCCTTGTTCTGTTTTCTCTCTCACGTTTGCTCCCTGTGTGTTATACCAACCTACATAAATATTTGATCAGTATTGCAAGTTAAAATCGCTGTTCTCTGCGTTAGATATTTTGTAATTAGAGCCACTAGTTACTGCAATATCTGCCTTGATAACAACGATTTTTCTAGTGCAAATTCTTGATCAACTACTTATCCAGATTGGTATTAGTTTAATTCGACAACGTCGAGGCTCAGTTTCTTATTGATGGTATTGATGAGCGCTCGGTGAGTAATTTTGTAGTGGGCTGATAACTTGCTGAGGTCAACCATGATCTGCTGTGCTAGCCCCCATTGCTTGGTATGGAAATAGCAGAGAAAAAGCTGCTCGAGACACCATTCGTCATGAGGTTCAAATATTAGGAGTTGCTGTAGATCAGGCTCCAAATCGTCATAGCGTTTGAGATCGGCTTTGATGTGGGTGCGGATATTGAGCACATCAAAGTTGTTAGGGGTGACGTTGAGGTATTGATCCAACGCCTCTAAGGCTTCTTCGAGACGACCCTGTTGGTAGGCACAAATACCTGCCAGTCGCACCAGCTCTATAGATGAAATGTTGTTGTCGAAGGCGCGAGTGATCCAGTGATCAGCTTGATCGTTTGCTCCCAGCGCCAAATAGCTGCTGGTGGCCGTAATGTAGGTAGATATCAGTGATTGGTCTTTTGAATAGGCCTGCTCTGCATATTGGGCTGCAAGATCAAATTTGCCTTCTTGGTAATACAGCCCGGCAAGGTTTTGATATCCGCCGATAAATGCTGGATCGGTTGTAATGCTTTGTTTGAAGCTCTCTTCGGCAAGCTCGCTGTCACCAAGATAAAGATGGGTAAAGCCAAGGTGGCAGTGCAGTAATGGATTGCTGGCATTAAGTGCTATCGATTCTTCAAACATCGATTTTGCCATGTCGTAATCACCTAGCTGCTGGTACACCAAGCCACAGCTAGTTTTGAATTCATTTTCAGTTAGCAAGTGTTTATGCTTATTGATGGCCACCATCGCGAGCTGACACATTTGTGCGGCCATTAGGGTTTCGAACAAAAATTTTAGCTGGGTAGGGTTGAGTTCTAACCGTGCTATCTCGTCACTCATGACAAAGGTAAAAGCTTCATGCTCTAACCAGTCGGCATGACTTTGCTCTTGTGTCTCGTCAAAATTCCAATTCGCGTGTTGGCGATGTTGTTTCTTGGGAAACTGTACCTCTAGAAACAACAGACGCTCATTGAGCGGTATTAATACGTCGGTAGACTCAGGGAGTTGCTCAATCTGCCCTTTGAGATATTGGTAAAGCTCGATCCACTTACTGCTAATCATTCGAGTGTCCTTGATGAAAGATCAGTATCAGTATTGGGGAATCACCTTATGGTCAAAAGGTATAAATTCACCCACTTAGGGTGGAAATTATCCCTTCGTGGTTAATTATGATTTTGATCAATAAATCAAAGGGCTATTGATTGTGCTGCGTGATAATGATGAACAGGTGTCGGTACTGATAGGGCTGGGAGGTAAGCGAGAATATATGAGGTGTTTAGGTGTTCAAATGGTAGAGGAAGTAGTACTCCCTCTAACCATTGTTAATTTAATATACAGTTAGCCGCGATTAATCAGGCTACATTATGACTGTGGCCGCCAGCGTCTTTCAGCCAGTTGTGCAAGTGTGTTTGTAACTCACCCAATTGATCAGGGCCAATAATCGCTAGACCTAAGTCTTGGGCGCGAACCAAATCATGGTGGCGCAGTGGGCGGAAGCTCACCAGCATGGCGCGTGCCTGTAGGCCACCCAGTAAATCACGTAAAGATTCTAGCTTATACAGAGTATCGTCGCCGTCATCACGCATACCTTTGGTTTTACATTCGATGATATGCAGTTTGTTGTTTACAACGGTAGCAACATCAAGCTCATTACGCACTTCACGATCGCCGATTTTACGGTAAACCTGAACACCTAAAGAATGATCCTGAATGGTCGGCAGTTCATTTTGAATGGCACGTACAGTACTGTGAACCAAGTTTTCTAACCATTCACCATTGGCGAAGCGGCGAGCTTCCTCATGTTTGAATGTCAGCACACCCTCGTGGTAGGTTGCCAGCCCCGTTTCTTCAAGATCGTTAAGTAGCATTGCCAGCTCTCTATAGCCTTGCTGTTTTTCGCTTAATGCAACATCAAGTTTTTGCTCTTTACGACAGGTTGTCGCTAAGTAGTTAAGCGTTGCAAGTCCAGGACCGAGCTCTAGTGCTGAGCCTGCCCAGCGTTGGCCTAATTCCCAAAGTTGATCGTTGAGCGACTCAGGTACAAGGTTTTCAGTAAATTCAGAACGAGCGCCGAAAATAGTTAGATAATCTTCAAGCTGTATACGGTCTTCAACCTGCTGTTGTTCGCGATCTGCTGGGTATAACCAGCACATCTCATCACTGTAGGGTTCGATAACATAAATTGGCCAATGATAAGTACGGAATACTTCATAGGCTGAAAGCAGGCGATGACGTAGGCCACAGCTAGAGTTAAACCATACATCAGAATCTTGCTGCTTTAGTCGCTCTGCAAGCTCGATGACACGTTTACGAATACAGGTGATGTTGATTGAATCAGGGATAACAAATAGCTCAGCCGTGATATTTCGAGGCGTTAAAATGGAAGCTAAGCGTTCATATTGTTCGCGCTGCGATTCTGTTCCGATAAATATCATTTTATCGGCAGGAATGCCGTGATCGAGTAACGGGGTGATCAACCTGACAGGGTCTTGATCGATAATGCCAACGTGAGTAATCATAATAATCCTTAAGCGTTCTTATCGCTCGTGCCGGCACAAAATAGAGAAACGAAAGATGGAAGCCTGTGCTCGGTAGTCTGCTGTTGCCGCTTTTATTCATCTAAACAATATTGTTTAGTATTAAAGGTAAATACCTTTGTTCTCGTATATATATGTAGACAGTTTTCTTGGTTTTCAAGCTAATATAACTGATTAAGTTTGCGATATATTGCTTTCTTTCAATCTAACGGAACAAACTTCAACTAATGTCTGCACAATGTAAGTTATTGTCAGAATTGATACAGAAATATAACCGTCTTTTGGCTGCCATCATTCGTAAACCACCATAGTTGATACATACTCGAAAAAAAAGATTGAAATTATCGACTTGAAAGAGACAATAACGACGAACCTTTTATATAGACACCATTATGACTGAAAAGCTCACTATTTTAGATATTGCCAAATTAGCTGGTGTAGGAAAGTCGACGGTTTCACGCGTACTGACCAATGATCCAAAGGTAAAACCTGAAACCCGTGAGAAAGTTGAGCGGGTGATCCAAGAGTCGGGTTATGTACCATCAAAATCAGCGCAATCAATGCGTGGCGGTAGTGCTAAAGTAGTCGGCGTTATACTCTCTCGCCTTGATTCACCGTCAGAAAATAAAGCAGTAAGTGGCATTCTCGATGTGATGTACCGCGAAGGTTATGATGCGGTGATTATGGAAAGCCAATTTTGTGCTGAGAAAACCAATGAGCACCTTGAGGTGTTAAAAAAACGCCATGTCGATGGGGTTATTGTGTTCGGTTTCTCTGGTTGTGATCTCAGCTCAATTGAAGCGCTAGGCAATAAAGCGGTCGTGATTGCTGTTGATACAGACACTATTTCGTCGGTTGATTATGATCATAAGGGGTTGATTGAGCTGGCAATGCAGCAGTTGGTTGAGCAGGGTAATCGCGCTATCAGTTATATTGGCGTTGACCCAAGTGACAAAACTACGGGCTTGATGCGTTTGAACGCCTATAAAGAACGTTGTGAAGCCTTAGGTATTCAGCCTCATTACCAAACAGGGCAACTGAGCTATGACAGTGCTTATCAAATTACTGATGATGTCCTGACTCCAGAGACCCAAGCTATTGTGTGTGCCAGTGATACCTTAGCGATGGGCGTTGCTAAGCGATTGCAGGACTTGGGGCGCACTGATATCAAAATCTCAGGGGTGGGAGCGACTGATCTGCTGTCTTTTATCTTCCCTAATACATTCAGTATTGATCCTGGCTATTATCAGGCCGGCTCTGCCTCGGCACAACTATTGATAAAGCAATTAGCTGGACAAGAATCGGTGACACACTTGATCCAACAACCGACCTCGTAATAGGGGAGATCCTCTCTTTATCACGCACAAATTGGTGCCTATTCGCACCAATTTGATTATCTTCATAAGTTCGCTAAGTATAATTAAGTTGTGAGCTACCTCTCGCGATGGGAATGTTCCCATTTTAATGCGGGTGAAATTTTGGGATTATTACATCATCAATTGGGAACATTCCCACTGGCGATTCATACAATATTCCTATTTTAATAACAATGGACTTCGGCATGAGTAAGATTAACCAACAGCAAGTTGACCGTTTGGTTGAGCTGATCGGTGGCAGCGAGAACATCGCAAGCGTTAGCCACTGCCTAACACGTTTACGCTTTGTTCTGGTAGATACTGAGAAAGCTGATATTAAAGCAATTGAAGCTATTTCAATGGTGAAAGGGTGTTTCACCAACGCAGGACAGTTTCAGGTCGTTATTGGTACTGAGGTCGATCAGGTTTATAAGATGCTAACGGCATCGACTGGTACTGCGACTGCAAGCAAAGAAGATGCGAAAGTGGCTGCTCGCCAGAATATGAGCTGGCTTGAGCGTGGTATCTCTCACCTAGCTGAAATCTTTGTTCCTTTGCTACCCGCGATTATTACTGGCGGTTTGATTCTTGGTTTCCGTAACGTCATTGGTGACATCCGAATGTTTGATGGCCAAACATTAACGGAGATCAGCCAGTTCTGGGCAACAGTACACTCTTTCCTATGGTTGATTGGCGAAGCGATCTTTTTCTTCCTGCCTGTCGGGGTCTGCTGGTCTACAGTGAAGAAACTCGATGGTACGCCCATTCTGGGTATCGTGCTGGGTGTGACGTTGGTGTCGCCACAATTAATGAATGCATACCTGATTGGCCAGCAAGTTCCTGAAACATGGGATTTTGGCTTGTTTGTTATCGAGAAAGTTGGTTATCAAGCTCAGGTGATCCCAGCGATGTTGGCAGGTGTTGCGTTGGCGCTGATTGAAACTAATTTGAAGAAAGTCATTCCAGCTTACTTGTACCTTGTGATTGTACCGTTTGTTTCTATCATTATTTCTGTAGTACTGGCTCACGCTTTTATCGGCCCGTTTGGTCGTATGGTTGGTAACGGTGTTGGCTATGCAGCTCAAGCTGCAATGACTGGGGATTTTGCGATACTCGGTGCGATGGTGTTTGGCTTCCTCTATGCCCCACTTGTTATCACTGGTATTCACCACACTACCAATGCCGTTGACTTGCAGTTGATGCAATCGATGGGCGGCACCCCAATTTGGCCTTTAATTGCACTTTCTAATATCGCTCAGGCTTCTGCTGTTGTTGCCATTATCATTATCAGTAAAAAAGAAAATGAGCGTGAAATTTCAGTACCAGCAGCAATTTCTGCCTATCTTGGTGTTACTGAGCCTGCCATGTATGGCATTAACCTGAAATATAAATTCCCAATGCTCAGCGCAATGATCGGTTCTGGTTTGGCTGCGGCTATCTGTGGTAGCGCAGGTGTGATGGCGAACGGCATTGGGGTTGGTGGTTTGCCGGGTATCTTATCGATTCAGCCGCAATATTGGTTGATTTTCCTTGTCGCGATGGCTGTCGCAATTGTGGTTCCGATTGCACTGACTCTGTTCATGTATAAGCGCGCTGAGGCAAAAGGTGAGCTAACAGAAGCAACAGCGTAACAACGTTTTACTATAGCCAGCAGCTTGCTGGCTAATTTACTGATTCAAATTTTAAGTGTGCAGGTTTATATGATGAAAGAGCAACTTGAATGGTGGCGTACCGCGACTATTTATCAGATTTACCCTAAAAGCTTTTGTGATAGTAGTAACAAAGGCACGGGCGACATAAAAGGGATTATTTCGAAGCTCGATTATCTGCAATTACTGGGTGTTGAGGCCATTTGGCTAACACCCGTGTATCAATCACCAATGATCGATAATGGTTACGATATTTCTGATTATTACGCGATTAACCCGCAGTTTGGCAGCATGGCTGATTTTGATGAGTTACTGGAAAAAGCACATCAGAAGGGCATCAAAATTGTCATGGATATAGTGGTTAACCATACCTCTACTGAGCATGCTTGGTTCCAGTCGGCCTTGGGGGACAAAAATAGCCCATACCGCGATTACTATATCTGGAAAGATCCAGTTGATGGCTGCGAACCAACCAACTGGCAGTCAAAATTTGGTGGAAATGCATGGGAATTGGATGAAGCAACTGGCCAATACTTCCTGCACCTTTTTGCCAAAGAGCAGGCAGACCTGAATTGGGAAAACCCAAAAGTACGAGAAGAAGTTAAAGACGTGATCAGCTTTTGGGCTGAAAAAGGCGTGGATGGCTTCCGCTTGGATGTGATCAACCTGATCTCCAAGCAGCAAGACTTCCCAAATGATGAGACTGGCGATGGCCGCCGTTTTTATACTGATGGTCCGCGAGTTCATGAGTACCTTCAAGAGATCAGTGAAGCAGTGTTCCAAAAATACGGATCGGTGACCGTGGGTGAAATGTCATCGACCACCCTTGAACATTGCCAGCGGTATTCCTCGAAAGATGGTAAAGAACTTTCGATGGTCTTCAATTTCCACCACTTAAAGGCTGATTACCCGAATGGTGAAAAGTGGACCAAAGCACCATTTGATTTTCATCAGCTGAAAAGTATCTTTAATCACTGGCAAACGGGCTTGAACGGTAATGGTTGGGGGGCACTATTTTGGTGTAATCACGATCAGCCACGGGTTGTGAGCCGTTTGGGCGATGATAAAAATTACCGCATCGAGTCGGCAAAAATGCTAGGGGCATCAGTACATATGATGCAGGGGACGCCATATATTTTCCAAGGGGAAGAGATAGGCATGACCAACCCAGCTTACACTTCTATTCATCAATACCGAGATGTAGAAAGTACGAACATGTATGACATCATGGTGAATGAACAGGGTGTATCAGAACAAGATATGTTGGCGATTTTGGCGCAGAAATCGCGTGATAACGCCCGTACGCCAATGCAATGGGATAGCAGCCAATATGCTGGTTTTTCAACAGCCGAACCGTGGCTTGAAGTGGCGGGAAATTACCCTGAGCTTAATGCCAAAGTGGCAGTGGCTGATGAGAACTCAGTATTCCATTTCTATCGCCAGCTGATCCAGTTACGTAAAGATATTGCAGTGATCACCGATGGTGATTATACGGATTTGATGCCTGAGCACGATCGAATTTTTTGCTACAAGCGTGAGTCTGAAAGCCAGATATTATTATGTATAAATAACTACTACGGTGAAGGCGTTAACTGTGAATTGTCTTCTGAACTTGATGTGCACCAAGGAGTTTGCCTGTTGTCTAACTATCCGAGTTCGATGGCTGTGGCCCAAAGTAACCTGTTTAACATGAAGCCTTACGAGACAAGAATTATTGTCATTACTAAGTAGCATGAACGCTAATGAAAAGGCGCCGTTTGGCGCTTTTTTATTAATTGAATTTCAACGGAAGAGATCATGATGCCATCGCCATATACCCCGGTGGCGGCGCAGTGGTGACTGCCTTTTTAAGGCGATAATATTCATTGATACGAGCATGGGCCTTGTCAACTTTGCCAGACAATGGGCGTGCTGCAGGATAGGGACGCTCACCCCAATAGAACTGATAGAAGGTTTCAAAGCTGCGAGCTATTCGATTGGGAGTCGACTCGCGAAGGCAGCTTTCGATCACTTTCCAAGCGGAGCCGTTAGGCGTTAAGTTAGGCTTAACCTTAGTAAAATATGCAGCTATCCACCGGCCCCGGTCGAGTGGTTTATTCAGATATATTCCAATGGCTGTATGGGATAATATGCTCATTAACTCATCGGCATTGGTATTGAGTTCTTGTTGAGTTTCTAAAATATACTTCAAAGGAGTCATTGTTCATCCTCTCACTTTATCTTCATTAAAGAAGACAGACCTTATTGGTAATGATTAACATATATTGAAAGCTGATATTTAATTCTTATTTGTATACTGATAATTATCCTCATAACTATATTAAAGAATATAAATTGGTTAATATGCTATGACGATTTAATCGGTAACGATCAATGTTTATATAAGTGTTATTGCTTTCATTACTACATGGGAGTATTCGTTCACCTCAATTTCAGATGGCATCTTTTGCGTTTCTTTTTTGATAAGAGAGATATTAAAGTCTTTAATATCAGGGTAATGCGTTTTTAACGACATTCTGATTATGTCACTGGCTCTAAGCGGATGGTCGGAGGAATAATGAAAGTTGCTATTTGCCATTTTCACCTGAAAATTAAATGTTTCGAGATTACGCGAAGCTTGAATAGAGACATCAATAAAAGCAGGGAAGTAATAGGCGTAGACAGTTAATTCTGTATGAGTGCCAGATTGTTCTCTTACTTGGATGTCTCTTATTTCGACTGACCCTTTTGTTGCAATATCATTAGACACCAATAACTCTTCTACAGCGCTTGCGCGAGATTTTGAAAAATCGGTAACAAGTTTGTAATTTCTGCTACCTATACAGGTGGAATAGAGTACTGAGTTTTCTGACTCAAATACTTTTACGACTGTTGATTCCATTGTTTCTTCTCATACATGGTGATTTAAACGCTATACAGCGAGCCTATTGAGAGGAAGAAGTCAGCCTTCTGAACCTTATTCATTAATGCGAGTTTCAAAGTAGCATGATTTTTGGAGGTAAGATGTTCATTTTTTTATAACACTATATTTAGAATAACTAACGTGAATAATAGTGTTATTTATGCATCAAGAAGAAAGGAGTATTTGGTCTGATATAGTGTTAGCGGTCATGTATAGAAGTAATATTTTCAAAGGTAAAACTGACTATGAAACGGAACAGTCAGTTTTACCTTTTTAGACGATTACTCTTGGGGTGCGAATAATGGCTTAGACGGTTGGTACTTGCGAAGCCAATAACCAAATAGCCAATACAAAGAAGATCAGACCCATAAACTTGTGCTGGTTAGTACGGAACTTCTCGTTTTTCAGCAGGGGCTGGCCGAGGCTGCCAATCATGGTAACCAAGAAAAGGTTGAATAGCAGGCCAAGTACGTTTAGTAGCAAACCCAGTACCAGCATTTGCTCACCTGAGGTTGCCGTTGTTTGAGTAGATACAAACTGGGGCAAAAACAGTACAAAGAAAATCAGCGCTTTCGGGTTTAGCAAATTACTTATCACCGCACGGCGGTATAGCGTGGTTGCAATACTTTTGCTTTCTTCAACATCAGGCGCATCAGATGGTTGGGTACGCATACAATCCCACCCCATCTTTAGTAGGTAAGCACCGCCGAGTACACGTAATACTTGCAACGCAATTGGGTTCATGGCGATCAATGCTGAGACTCCCATCGCAGCAAGCAACGTTAAGATAATGCCAGAGGTTGCATTACCAAGGCTTGCAAACACGCCGACCTTTTTACCATAGCTAAGGCTAGAGCTGACAATCAACAACATGTCTGGGCCTGGGATCAGTAAAAGGGCAACAACGGCGGTTAAATATACAGGGAGAATAGTTAGATCGATCATCACAATAAGCTGGTTAATTTACAAGGAGCTGGATTCTAGCGGTAAATGCAGATCAAATGAACTGTTTTGCTGTTATTGGGTGGAATTTGATTCCGCATTTACAATAAAGTGTGGTTTGGTGTTCTGATGTTGTGTAACACTTAACCAGCGATGGGTGAATGTTAAATCGAATGCCATTATTTATTACAACCATCCAATAATAACTTCAGCAGGTTTGCAAAAAAGGCAAAAGGCAAAAGGCACAAGTGAAAAGTGCTACAATCGGTCATAGCTTATTTTCTCGATAGCCTGACGATTTCTATCGGTACCTATATTCTAARATCTTATTATTTGCTAGAGAAACAAAATGATTAGCTGGCTACATGCACCTGAAAACCCATTGATTTCTAAATATATAGAGTGCTATTGGTTTTTAGAGCGAACACCTGACAACGATGGTTCACAATACCCTAAGTTGAACCCCGATCCCTGTGCACATTTAATCATTGCCCCTGAGGTGCAAGATTATCATTACGCATTATCGGATAGTACTCAGCAAGGGCAAGGTAGCCATTGGCTATGTCCACATAGCCAGACTTATCAGATGGATCATTCAAAGCCGTTTGTGATTTTAGGGATTAAGTTTCATCCCGGTGCATTATATGCGCTGGGCATTTCTGCTACGCAGCCAGCTTGTGATCAAGTCTATGATCTTGTATTGAGTGATTTATTTGATGATGAATTATTCAATAGCGAAAAATTATTTACGAATGCTCGTACAAACCCAGTACTGTGCCAGACTCAGCTAGAGCACTACTTGATCCCGCTGCTTGAACAGGCTAAACCAGATAGGCACAGTGAACTTGTTCATCAGGCGCTGCCATTATTAAATGATACTCCCATCTCCCAGCTCGGAGATTTGCTGCATTGTTCGCAACGTACCTTAGAACGTAGTTTCCTGCGGGTAACAGGTATCACCCTCAAACAGTGTCAGTCGATGAACAAGTTAGATGCATTACTGACGTCGCTGTATCAGCAAGAGGCAAAGGACATTGACTGGACGAATGTCGCGCTTGAATTTGGTTTCAGTGATCAACCGCATCTTATTCGGTATCTTAAAAGCAGTATCGGGGTAACACCCAAGCAATATGCCAAGCAGCGTGATTTGGTCGTCGATGTCTACGGAGGCGTAGAGTCGATTTGATATTGTCGTTTTTGTTCAATCTTATTGATTTCGATGTCACTAATATCTGCTTTTAGAACGAGGGCGGCACACTAGCACCGCTCAACGATAATGAATGAAAGTAGAGCACAATGAATAAAGTAATTAGACCATATCAAGCAAACGACTTAATAGATTTACTCGACGCATGGGAAAGAGCATCAAGAGTTGCGCACCCCTTTATGACGGAGGCTTTTTTTGAACAAGAACGCCATAACATTCCGAACCTCTATATTCCGAATGCTGACACTTGGGTGGCCGTTGCTGAGGGTAAAGTTGTCGGGTTTATCGCGTTAATTGGTAATGAGGTCGGTGGTATTTTTGTTGACCCAAGCCTACATGGTAGCGGTTTGGGTAACGCCTTGATGAATAAAGCACAATCGCTACACGGTAATTTAGTCGTACAAGTATTTAAAGAGAACAGTATTGGCCGCCGTTTCTATGACCGTTATGGTTTCGAGTTTGTCGAAGAAAGCACTTGGGAACAGACGGGTGATACTTTGTTAAAGTTAGCTTTCACTGCTAAATAAAAGAAGCCTTCCTGTGCTTAACGAGGAAGGCTCTTTGTTTAACTTATTTTACTTAACCCTGCTTATTTAACCAAAGTCACCTGAGATATAGCGGCGAGTCCGGTCATTATCAGGCGAGTTGAAAATCTTGTTGGTTTTACCAAATTCTTGTAGCTCACCGAGGTACATAAATCCGGTGTAATCAGAAATTCGCATCGCTTGTTGCATATTGTGCGTCACAATCACAATGGTGAACTTTTCCCTTAGTTCGGTAATTAAGGTTTCGATGGCAGCCGTCGCAATTGGGTCAAGTGCCGACGTCGGTTCATCCATCAGGATCACTTCTGGCTCGAGTGCAATCGTACGTGCAATGCATAAACGCTGCTGCTGACCACCTGATAGGCCATTCGCATCGGCATTTAGTTTATCTTTAACTTCTTCCCATAGGTGGGCACGCTTTAGCGCTGATTCGATACGCGCTGTGATCTCCGCTTTAGAGAATGTTCCCTGTACTTTTAGACCAAACGCCATATTGTCATAAATTGACATGGGAAAAGGCGTGGGCTTCTGAAAAACCATACCGACTTTAGAACGAAGCTCATTCACATCAGTATTAGAGAAAATACTCTTGCCATCCAGCAGTATTTCACCTTTAGCATGCTGCTGGCCGTAAAGGTCGTAAATGCGGTTCATGGTGCGAAGTAAAGTTGATTTACCACAACCAGAAGGGCCAATTAAAGCGGTTACCCGATTTTTGTATACCGGCATGGATACAGACTTCAACGCCGCTTCCCCACCTTTTTGGTAGTAGAAGTCGAGTGCTTTAATTTCCATACGATGGGTTGGGTTTGCCGCTACTTCAGTAGTTGAAGCATCCATGGCACCTGTGTCTATCGACATACCGTTAATTGTTGCGTTATCGAATGTTTGTACTGTTGCCGTGTTCATGATTTTCTAGCTCTCAATAGTTGCGGCAACGTGGTCGCCAATACGTTAACAATCAGAATAAAAGTGGTAATGATCAGTGCACCAGCCCAAGCGAGCTCTTGCCATGAGGTATATGGGCTCATCGCAAACTGGTATATCGTGACTGGCAGGTTCGCCATTGGCTTACTTAAGTCAGTTGTCATGAAACTACTGTTTAATGCTGTAAACAGTAGTGGTGCCGTTTCTCCAGAAATACGCGCAACAGAAAGTAAGATTGCCGTGATAATCCCCGGTGCAGCAGCGCGGTAGCTAAGTTGGGTGATGACTCGCCATTTTGGTGAGCCCATACCGCTACCCGCTTCTTTCAGTGTCGGCGGTACGAGACGTAGCATTTCTTCAGTGGAAGCAACAATGACCGGCAGTGCTAGTACAGCTAAAGCTATCGCACCTGCCCAGCCTGAATAGCCACCCGTCGGTACTACAATTATTGCGTAAACAAACAAGCCCACCAGAATGGAAGGTGCACTCATTAACATACCATTTAAGAATCGCAGTGTTTCTGCGGTCTTGTTGTTGTCATCGGCTTCAGCAAGCCAGGTTCCTGCTAGTACCCCGACAGGAGCCGCAATTAATATGCCTAGTACGGTGAGCTTCAAACTGCCGTAGATGGCATTTTTTAAGCCGCCTTCGCTACCTGGCCCCGGTGTGATCTCGGTAAAAACAGCCAGACTCATGCCCTTGATACCTTCACCGACTAATGTGTAAAGGATCGATGCCAATACAAACACCCCGAACCCTGCAGACAGGGTGCAGAATGACAGGAATAGGTAGTTCTTTATTTTTCTAGCATTCATGAGGACTTCCTCAATAGGCGACGAGCAAACCCCATCACAAAGAAAGTAATGATAAATAACACAACGCCAAGGCCAATGAGCGAAGCGATGTGCATAGGGTTTGTTGCTTCATTGAATTGCTGAGCAATAGTCGATGAAATCGAGCTCGCTGGCATAAAGAACGACATTTCGATACGGCTTGCTCCACCGATAACGAAGGCGACTGCCATGGTTTCACCCAGCGCACGGCCTAGGCCTAAAATACCAGCACTTACTGTGGCATTTTTCACTTTCGGTAACAGCACTTTGGTAATGACTTCAAACGGTGTCGCACCCGTACCATAAGCGGCTTCACGCAGCACATTGGGTACAGACCTTAAAGCATCGCGGGTCAATGACGTCATGATAGGTAAAATCATGAAAGAAAGAATGATCCCGGCACTGAGTAAGCCTATCCCAATTGGTGGACCATTAAACCAATTGCCAATTAGTGGGATGCCGGTTAAATGCATACCTGCCCACATTTGGAAGCCTTCTGAGAACCAAGGTACGAACACAAATAGGCCCCACATACCATAGATAATACTTGGGATGGCAGCCAATAATTCAATTGCCTTACTGACGGGTGTACTCACCCATGTTGGGGTTAATTCAGCAAGGAAAATAGCCGTGCCTAACGCGATAGGGCCGGCAATGACAATAGCGATGACAGAGGTTACCAGTGTGCCGTAGATAGCCGCCGCAGCACCAAATTCACCATTTATAGGATCCCAGATATTGCGGAATACAAAACCTGGACCGAATTCTTTGAATGCAGGCCAGCCGCCTTCAACCAAAGAAAGAACAATCCCCGCAAGGGTGATGAAAATAATTAAAGCACTGGTGAAGCTCAGCTTATTGAAAACTGAATCGCCATTGACTTTATGTCTAAAAGTTAGTGTTGTCATAATGGTAGTTCAAAGCCTCTACGCTTAGCAGAGGCTTAATTAAAGTCACTTTTGTGGTTTCAATGAGTTTGGATTTACTTAGTAACGATCGCTTGACCGTTTGATTTAAGGCCTTCTTTCCATGTCTCGTTAACCATGTTCACCACTTTTTGCGGCATAGGGATGTAGTCAAGTTCAACGGCGTACTCACCTTGGGTGTAGCTCCACTCGAAGAAGTCGATAATCATCTGTGCTTTATCGGTATCAGCTTGATCTTCATGCATCAGGATGAAAGTCGCAGCAGTCATTGGCCAAGAGTCAGCACCTGGCTGGTTGTTCAGTAGTAGGTGGTAACCCGGTGCATTTTCCCAATCTGCGTTTGCCGCTGCTGATTGGAACGTCTCCATTGTTGGCATTAAGTATTTGCCTTCGCTACTTTCCATTTGCGTATAAGCAAGGTCATTTTGTTTCGCAAAGGCATACTCAACATAACCAATCGCACCACGGGTACGGTCTACAAAGTTCGCCACACCAGCATTGCCGTTACCGCCAATTGTTGTTGCTTTGCGAGGCCAAGTGATGTCTTTACCGACACCGATGTTTTTGCTCCATTCTGGGCTTACTTGGTCTAGGTATTCAGTAAAGTTGAATGTTGTGCCTGAGCCGTCAGAACGGTGTACAACATAAATAGGTTGGCTAGGCAGCTCTAAACCTTCGTTTAGTGCAGCAATTGCAGCATCATCCCATGACTTGATGTTGCCAAGGTAGATATCAGCCAGCACTTCACCCGTCAGTTTCATGTCACCAGCATCGATGCCCGGTAAATTGATAACAGGAACTATTGCGCCCATTACCATTGGAAATTGCAGCATTTTTTCTTTTGTCAGCTCTTCGATAGTTAAAGGAGCATCTGTCGCACCAAAATCAACCGTCTTTGCTGTGATTTGACGGATACCACCACCAGAACCAATCGCCTGATAGTTAATTTGTATGCCCGTCTCTTTGTGATATTGCTCAGCCCATTTTGCATAGATTGGGTGAGGGAATGTCGCACCAGCGCCATTGATTGTTGTGTTGGCAGAAGCACCAAAAGAGGCGGCAATCAGTACAGATGTCACTAGAGCTGACTTGATTAAATTCACGATATATCTCCGATATCATAACCATAAAGATGGGCTATCCGAGGTGTTGCGCGTATCCTCGAATAGCCCAGTTTAGTTTTGCGTTCAAACAAACTAAGGATTTGAAATAAATTCAAACCGTCAACTGGTGTTGGCCAATTGACGATTCGGAGATTAGAAATTTAATGTGACAAAAATATTAAAGAAATACGAAAAGGGCATATGTGTGAATAACAATTATATTAATCAATGTTTGATTGATAATAAAACTTCACGGAATGGTACATTATTCTCGTTGCTGGTATTAATTAACTCCATTAGACTTAGCTCATGAATATGCTTATTACTTTTAATATATACCTCGTTTACGGATTGGCTTTTTTTGCTATATTTTTTGCGATCCTTTTTCAAGATTTAAGCAAAAGCCGGATACGAATTGCTGAGGCACTTCCAATACTTGCAGTATTTGGTTTGATCCATGGCTTACATGAATGGTCTGAGCTGTACCTTGAAATGTATGAGCATGAGTACCGTCTAACAACAGCGCTTCACACCTTTCAAGTGATCAAGCTGTGGCTCTCATACATAGCCCTTGGCGCGTTTGCGTGGAAAATGCTAGATATCACGCGTTGGCACTATGTGCTATGGGTTAAGCGATTCGCTGTAGTCGTTATTCTGATGTTCTTTGTCAGCCTTTTTGTGCGTTATGGATATGATGATTACACTGCTTATTTAAGAAATACCGCCAACCAAATACGTTGGATATTTGGCTTAGGCGCGGGTGTTTTATCAGGGGTTGCCATCTATAGTTATGCCAATGAACTAGAGACAGAAGGGCATGGTGCATCGTTGCCGTTTAAAATGACGGGAGTAGCGTTAATCTGTTACGGATTTAGTGCTGGCGTATTGCTAGTTGAACTTGGGTTATGGGTACTGTTCGTACGTACACTTTGTGCTACTGCGATACTGGTCTCTTTATGGTATGCATTGCGTATTTTCGACCAAGAACGCAATAGTCAAATTGAATCGGCATTGCAGCAATCATTACAATATGCAAAGTTGAAAGAGCTTGGTGAACTGACATCAGCGGTTGCTCATGAAATTAAAACACCGCTGAGCAGTGCGATGATGAGCTGTGATTTGCTTGAACATCATTTACCAGAAAACGAGCTGCATCAACGCCAATTAGATCGTATTCGTTATGGGCTTGAGCGAGCCGCAGAGATTAGCCATGAGGTACTAAACTATGCTCATCATCGGCCAATTAAACGTGACGATGTAAAACTGTCTTCAGCCATAAAATCAGCCGTGTCACTCAACCAATATCGATTAGAGTCATTTACACTTACCGAAAATTTCGATGATAATTTACATGTATTAGGTGATGCGGGTTTATTGGAGGAGGTTTTTACGAACCTTTTAGCGAATGCAATTGATGCATGTACACAAGAGCAGCGCATTAGCATTGCGAGTTATCAAGATAAATTAAACGCCATTATAGCGATATCAGACAGTGGCTGTGGCATCACTGAGGATGTCATTGAAAAAGCGACAAAACCATTTTTTACCACCAAACCGAAAGGGGAGGGTACGGGAATGGGGCTCGCTATCGCTAAACAAATTGTGTTACAGCATAGCGGTGAATTAGTTCTCTATAACACTGAGCAAGGGCTCACCGTTGAAGTTAGGATACCAAGGAAAATGTCATGACGTTAAAACTCCTGCTTGCTGAAGATGATCAGCAGTTACGCGAGGTACTTGTTGAAGCCTTATCATTAGAGTCTTTCGAAGTGACGGCTTGTACGAGTGCAGAAGATGCACTTGATGCTGCGGCGAATCAGCATTTTGATCTCGCACTGTTTGATGTTGTTATGTCGGGGATGACGGGTATCGAGGCCCTGACAACGCTTAGGCGTCATCACCCGAATATTGGCATCATTATTACCACTGCATTTGCAACCGTGGATGTGGCTGTTGATGCAATGAAAAAAGGCGCGGATGAGTTTTTGACGAAACCGTTTAATCTTGCGGCACTGTCTGTCACTTTAATGCGGGTTCATGCTGAGCGCTCTCCAAAATCGGTTTTAGATGAACGTAATAATGATCTTATTTTTAGTGCTTTATCGAATCCCATTCGACGTTCTGTTGTGAAGCAGTTAAAAATCCATCGTAAGATGAAATTCATGGATTTATGCCGAGTTGTGGGTATAGAAGATCATACCAAGTTTAACTTTCATTTACGGCAGTTAGTTAACAGTGGTTTAGTTTGTAAAGGTGAAGGTCGAGTTTACTCTTTAACTGAAACGGGCTTACAAGTACATTCTGGCATGCTGCAATAGTTTTCTACTTATCTTTAACTTTCTTAGTAATTTTACATATCTCGTCATTCCACGATATAAAAAACAAATTTACCGATTTCATAGCGTTTGATATCGGTTTTTGCTTACATTTATTTACACTTGACGGAGGCGTTAAATCGATCTGATAAATTTATTTATCAGAATGAGAATAAAACTGATGAGGATATTTATCTGGATTTTTTATTAAAAACTAAATCAATAAAAAGTGTCGAATATAAAACTGTTAATTAAAAATTGTATATAATTAAATGCTATCCGGATTGGAAGTTGATTATTATCAATCATGCTATAGGTAATAAAAAATTAAAATAACACCTAAGAGTTAAATGTATTAATCAGCCATTTTTAACAATCTTAGGAAGTGAAATATGAAGGTATCTGTACCGACCGAGCATTTTAGTACAGGGAGTAAGGTTATGCATATTGTGTCAGCTATAGCATTTATAGTTGCCATGATCATCATGTTGTTTGAACCTATCCCTGATTCATTTAGTTTCAACCTTCACCAATCGCTGGGTATGTTGGTACTTGTTCTTTTTGCTGCCCGCATAGCATGGATTAACTGGGTTGGTCAGCCACCAACACAAGGAACACAGGTACAGAAATTCATTGCTCATTCCGCCCACCTTGCCATGTACGCTATTTCACTAGGCATGCCATTATCAGGCTTACTGATCACCTTAGCGAAGGCTAAAGATACCGTTGTATTTGGTATGTTTACCATTTCTGGTTTTGCAGAAAGAAACTCAGGGCTTATTGAATTCGCATATCAAATTCACTCATTTTTAGAAATCTTCTGTTATTTACTGGTTGCTATGCACTGTGTCGGCACTATTTATCACCAAGTTGCTTTGAAAGACGGAACACTGGCTCGAATGATGGGAGTGAACAAGAATGCTTAAGTCTATTACAATGAAAAAAAGTGTTGTTTTAGCACTTCTATCTGGCGTTGCGATGAATGCTCACGCATATAACATGAGCAATGAAACCGTTGAGTCGGATATTGAGTGGGATAATATTCCAGTTATTGAAAAGACAATGTTTTTCCCAGGTTTAATTACCTATGACTGGATTAACTCGCCAGAGCATAAAGGCACGCAACGTCCAGATTTTGAATCAAAAACCTGTACCAGCTGCCATAGCGGTGAAGAAAAAGGCTTGGGTGAGCAACTCATCAAGCATGACCGTCTGGATAAAATGGCGGGTAAACCGGGGTCGTTGGATGTTGATTTCCAGTTCGCTAATGACGACGAGCATCTTTATGTTAAAGCAACGTGGGAAACCCAATCACCATACCCAGCGCGTTTGCATGACACCTTATTATTTGAAGGTGGCAAATGGACCATTATTGGTGGCGACCGTGGTAAAAACCCGTATACCCCAATTTATGAAGACCGCTTCTCTATCATGATTGATGATGGCAGCGTTGATGAGTTTGCCCAGCAAGGTTGCTGGATGTCGTGTCACCGTGGTATGCGCGATATTGGTCAGGCAACAATGCGTGATGTACAAGCTCTTGACGTGATTGGTTTTGGGGGCCTTGATCAGAAAGACATCCGCAAATACCTACCAGATACACGCACAGAGCGTTACGGCGTAAACTGGGACAAGTTGAAAACCCGCGAAGAAATCGACCAGCTGAAAAAAGACGGCAAGTTTGTTGACCTTATGCAGTGGCGTTCGACTCGTTCAGCACCGACGAATAGCGCTGATGATGGCTATGTATTGGAATACCGTTTAAGCGATGCGGGTAAAACAGTATTTACGTGGAACTTCGATAGAAAAGCGGGTCTGCCAAAATACATGTTTGATAAATCAGTGACTGGTTTCTATGCGCTTAACAAAGAAGACTTTAACGATCTGAACAAGAATATTGCACTAATCGAAGGCGTGAATACTATGCCATACGATGCAAGCAAAATTAAAGAAGGTCAGTATCTACAAGGTCGATTGAACCGTGAAGGCGGTGGTTCTGCGGGTGATAACAATGAAATTCACTCTGAATGGAAAGACGGTAAATACACGCTTATCTTCAAGCGTAAGCTAGATACCGGTAATCCAGAAGATGACAAAATCATGGAAGTGGGCGGTACTTATGATTTCAATATCGCGATTCACGATGGCGAAACAACCACGCGTTTCCACCATGTGACTTTCCCGTTTACTGTCGGTATTGGTGATGGCGCAGAAGGTGATGTAGTCAGTCAAACCGTTAGGTAATAGTGACTCAACTTACTCACTAACCTTGTTAAATTGATTAAGGTAAATCCCTCGAATTCATTCGGGGGATTTTTTTATCTAAACTTAGTTTACAATTTTTAGCCAATATATTCGGGTAACTAAATCAGGGGCACCATGATGGAGAAAGAAAAATACTACGCAGAACACGATAAGGACAAACAGACGTATTTTGTCGAGTTGGAAACAGGCTATCAGGCCGAAGTTAATTATCAAGCTGATGGTAATGTGCTGACGCTCAATCGCTCTTATGTGCCTGAGGCGCTGCGAGGGAAAGGTTATGCGGGAATTATGATGGAAGCGGTGTTGCAAGAGATTGAACGAGATGGATATAAAATTATCCCGACTTGCAGCTACATAGTTTATTACCTTGAGCGTCATGAAGAATGGCAGCATTTAATGCAGCGTTAGTTATTAATTCAATGCATAATATCAGCCTACATAGTCACCTGTTATGGTGAGCCTTATTTGTTTTTCACAATCAGTAGGACTAGAGAATGGATGTTCAGCGCATAAACCCAACGGCTCGTTGGTCAGATGTCACGATTTTTAATGGTATGGCGCATTTTGTTGAAGTGGCCGAGGCTGATACCAGCGCTGATATGGCTGGGCAGGTTAGTCAGATATTTTCGCAAGCAGAAGAGATGTTAGCGAGTGTAGGGAGCGATAAATCGAAGCTTGTTTCGGTCACAATTTACGTAACCGATTTTGCCAACTTTGATGCACTAAATGTTGCATGGGAAGCATGGTTACCTGAAGGCTGCGCACCAAGCCGCGCCTGCGTAAAAGTGGAATTAGCCAATCCTGATTTGCTGGTGGAAATGGCGTTTGTCGCCGCAGCTGGGGCTGAATACCAAAAGGTGTAGTTCCCTGAAAAAATAGAGCCCCAGCGGGGCTCTAACCTATGGATTAAGGTTTCGCTGGTACTTCTGCTTGTGGGTTGGTTCTTGCCGCAAGCTTATTTGCCAATGAATGTAGTTCAGGCAACATTCGCTGAATAAGGTGTAGCTGCTGCAGCACCATACGTATGGATGTGCAATCCTCATCGCGCCATTGCGATACACGTTGTTCAAGCTCACTATCGGCGATAGGCGCTTGGGCACAGTGGTTACCGTCAAGTTGTTCAGCAAGGCAATCTAAATGAGCGTGGATCTCGCGGTGTGCTTGCGCAACCAGCTGATGTGTACGTTCATCTTCGAGACGAGTTCGGTGCGCGCCTAGTGCTGAGATGTAGCTCAGCATTGCATGGTTCAAAGTCAGAAAGCGGAAGCTTTCATTGGTTGCCATACGGTAGCGTCCGGGCTCTGACAGCATATTGCTAATAGCGGTGCTGAGCTGTGCATCGGTATTATGGGCATCTCGACGTGCAATACGATAACTTAAGCTGTCTTTTTTACCGATACGGTACTGACCAATAATCTGCCCTAGATAATCACGGTTGGTTTGAACTGCCGTGGCCATGACTTTATGAAGTCGTTTGGCTTGCCAGTCTGGCAGAATAAAGCTGACTGCCAGTACTGCCAGTAAACAGCCCAATAATGTATCACCAAGGCGAGGCAATATGACGGCGAACCCTTCACCTAACTGATTGAAACAGAACAATACAAGTAAGGTAATAAAAAAGGTAGCTATACCGTAATGAGCGGTGCGGAATGAGAAAAATAGCACACCAGCTAATACCATCAGTACCATTTGTCCATCCAGCCCAGGGAACAGATAAAGCAAAGGCATACCGACTAATAAGCCTCCTAACGTACCAATCACCCGTTGCACTAGTTTTTGGCGAGTTGCACTGTAATTGGGCTGACATACAAACAAAGTGGTTAGCAAAATCCAATAACCACGTTCCAAATCAAGCACTAAGATACAGCCGTAGCCGACAGTGAGTGCGATCGCCATTCTAAGGGCATGACGAAATAACATCGAATTGGGCGTAAACTGGCTAGAAATGCGCTGCCAGCGCTCTTTCATACTATGTGCTTCTGTGTCATCCAGTTCAGTGTCGCTACCTGTTTGGGCAACGTCAGGGTTACTGACATTTGAGAGTTGGCGTTCGACGGTTGCTAGGTTGCTAAACAGGTAGTCGAGCTGGGCGAGGTAGGTTCGCCATTTTGGATTGGACTGATTTTTTAAATACAGTAATGAGTCTTGAAGCTCATCAAGAGCGCGAACACTTTCAGCGCCGTGGCGATATGGCTTACCCATCGCCAAAGCATGCGATATTTCACGACAGGCTTGAGCCTGACATGCTAATAAGCGTTGAAAGCGGAATAATACATCACTGCGATGAAACTCTGCAGCCAAGTCTTGATAGCGTGAATGAGAAGAGCTGGCTCGCTCGTGAATATCTTGCGCTAAAAAGTAAATTTTCAGGAATTTGTCACCGACTTCATTGGGATGCCCGCGACGAGCCCGATGAAGCAAGGTGGCCTTAGCATTATTTAGTGCTGTCACCACTTTTGCATTTTGGCTTGCCGCTTCTAAGCGAAGTGGCTGTGGGACTAGGTTGGAAACAGGTTCAAACAGCTTGCTTTTACTGTCGAGGTAATGAGCAAACTCAGAAAAAACAGCCGACAAACTTTGTTGTACGGGACGATTTGGCCAAAGTATTTGCCAAGTGAGCGAGAGAAGGCCATACCATGTTGCCCCCCCCAGTAATAGCATGGGCTGATACCATAAGTTAGGGCTTTCTGCTGCGCCTAGCATGGTGTATACCGCCAGTAATAACGAGGCAAAAGCGATACTGGCGTAACGAGCGCCCATCGCCCCAAGCATGATAAAGCCAAAGGTTGAAGTAAACAGACCAATGGCAAAAAATACTGGGTAAGGGAATAACAGTTCAATCGATATCGCGGCGATGAAAAAACAAAGTAGCGTCGTGATAAACGCTTTTATACGTCCCGTTAAGTTGTCGTCAGTCTCTGCTAAGGCTGAGGCGATAATACCGAGTACGAGCGGCGTTACAGCGGTGTTAGCATCTAAATACCAACAGGGAAGGGCAACACCCACAAGAGCAATAAATACACGGATACTGTAATTAATTCTTTCGTTTGCCCAGTAGCGGCGTAACGTTAATTTAAGGCGGCTGGTTTGCATTTCAGTTCAATCTAATCGGTGAAGCGCTAAAGATAGCAAAGTTCGTTAGTTAAAGGGGATAAATCCCTATAAAAAAAATAGTTATATACTGGGTCAGTGGACTTTTTAGCACAAAACTGACGTAAAAAAGTGGTGTGAAGCTATGGTGGATACAGAGTTCTTGATATTCTAACGGCGTTTAAAGAACAGTTTGGTGACAGGATGCGTTTAACAGCAGGGTGGTTAGCCCAATGGCTTTCTCAAGGTGATTATTGCAGTGTTGCATTAGGTGATGAGTGCCTGATACTTGATAGTCAGCTTGAAACAGAAGAAATACCGTTTGATGAGTGGGATGGCGCAATTGTTATTCATCGCGGGGTGTTTTGGGGAAGCTTCGAAATCAGTTCTGCTGATCAGGAATATTGCTGGGTCGTACATGGCTTACCATGGTACCAGTGTAAATCCTTCGCCAATACATTACTTGAGGCTTATCGCCAGTGGGCGCAAGGTCGTGTCCAAAAATTAGACAATGCGCTTCCTGAGATGCTTAGCCGTATCAATGGTTATGTTAATCAGGTTGGGTATTTACGCCAGTCTGATCATCATAACTTGCATCATTACCTAGAAACATCGTTGGCATCGACGGGGTTAACGTTAGAGCTCGCGTCATCATTCAGGCCTCTTGCACTTGAAAAAGTAGAGCCTTGGCTTGAGGGCAATGGTAATTGGGTAGCATCAACAAACGAAACATGGCTAACCAAAGAAGCAGAAAAGTGGTCATCATGGTTTGATGCGTTCGAGTCGTCGCCTTTAAACACTTCACAGCGAGAAGCTGTGCTCATTAACCAAGATCATAATTTAGTATTAGCGGGTGCTGGGACGGGTAAAACCAGTGTGTTGGTTGCTCGGGCTGGTTACTTAATTGCCAATCAAATTGCGCAACCTCAAGATGTTTTGATGTTGGCATTTGGTCGTAAAGCTGCAGAAGAAATGAGTGAGCGCTTAGCTGCCAAAGTGAATGACCAAATCAAAGTTGCGACGTTCCATAGCTTGGGCACGCAGATTATTAAGGCCGTTGAAGGTTCGATGCCAAGCGTGTCACCTGTAGCCCTTGATGATAAGGCAAAAGCAGAGTGGATATCGGTAATGCTGACCGAGCAGTGGGAAAACGCCGCATCAGCAAAGCGTTGGCAAAAGCATTTAACGCAATGGCGTATTCCGGGCTTTAAAGCTGATAATTCAATGGAAAAGCAGGCGCGTAGTGAACAGCTTATCAGTTGGGTATGGCGTCATATCGAGTTGATAGGTCAGCGAGGTGCGAATAAATCGCAGCTAAGCGAAAGCATAGAAAAGCATAGCCAGGACAACGCAAAAGCCAGAATGAAGAGTGAGCTGGCTTTGCTCTGGCCTTGTTATCGAGCTTATGAGCAACATTTAAAAGCCAGTAAACACATCGATTTTAATAGCATGATCCAGCGTGCGACCGAATATGTTATAGACGGTAAATTCTCACCGTCTTGGCAATTTATTATGGTTGATGAATATCAGGATATTTCTCCCCATCGTTTAGCGCTGATTGAAGCTTTATGCAATTCAAAAAGCCAAAGTAATAAACCGACGTTGTTTGCTGTTGGGGATGATTGGCAGGCAATTTACCGTTTTGCTGGCGCAGATGTTAATTTAACGACAGGGTTTGAATCACGATTTGGTGCTTGTCATATCACTGAGCTGGGTACGACATACCGTTTTAATAGCATGATTGGTGAAGTAGCGAATACGTTTATTCAACAAAACCCAACACAGTTACAAAAAGAGCTGGCGAGCCATAAAAAACAAAAGCGCAAAGCTGTCACGCTATTATGTCAGGATCTTATTGATCAAGAGCTGGCACAATTGGCTTCACAACAAAAAGAGCCGGTAACGGTATTGCTGCTAGGGCGTAATAATAATCAACGTCCGGAAGCACTAAAACAGTGGCAAGAACGTTGGCCTCAGCTTGGTTTGAGTTTTATGACCTGTCATGCCAGTAAGGGGCGTGAGGCTGATTTTGTATTCATACTTGGTGTTAATAAAGGTGTTTTCCCTGCGCCTGATAGAGACACAGGATTAGCGGCTTGCCTTCAGGCTAAAAATGAACCTTTTGCTGATGCAGAAGAACGCCGTTTGTTTTACGTGGGGCTTACGCGCGCGAAGAAACATGTTTGGGTATGTGCGGAACCCGAAAAAACATCCTCTTTTGTTAATGAGCTGATTGATGAAAAATACCCAGTCATCAACAAAATTAAACGAATAAAAAACACTGAAAAAAGAACGAAAAAATAGTTTAGATATGGACAAGGGGGATATATCCCCCTTGTTGGTTATTTCTCGTTAAGTGATACCACAACCTTTCCGCTATGCTGCTGGCTTTGTAGGTACGCAAGCCCTTTATCGAGCTCTTCGAATGAGAATACTTTATCGACCATCGGGTGAAGTAGGCCTTCATTAACCAAATTAATCAATGAATTGCCAATATTGGCTAAGTGCTGGATGTGCTCTTGATGACCATGGGCATAGGTGCCATGAATGGCAACCTCATGAATACTCAGTGCTTTTGTTGTTGCCAATAAAGGCACTTGATTGAATTGGTCGGCAATCATCACAATTTGGCCGTTGTATTGAATTAGGGCGCTCATGACGCTACCAGATTTTGCTGATATACAATCAATAACGCTGTGCACCAACTTATCTTCTGTTAACTCGATTAACCGCATTGCCGTATTTTCTGTGCTTGGGTCGATGACATCTTGAATACCGTAGTGGAGTAAACGGTCATGGTGCTGAGCATGGGCAATCGCATAAACATGTGCCCCTGCTAATTTGGCTAACTGGGCAGCATATCCTCCGACACCGCCTCCAGCGCCCGTTATTGCAACGCTGAGCCCTGCCGTAAGTCGAAGCTTATCATGTACGGCTTGCCAAGCGGTGTAGCCTGCACAAGGTAGCGCTGCAGCATCGGTAAAACTTACATTCTGTGGGATTCGGCTTAGCGCATAGGCTTTAGAAATGGCGAAGTTGGCAAAGCCTCCGGCATCGCGAGGGTCGACAAAGCACATGACTCTATCACCGGGTTGAAAATGATGAACATCTTCACCAACAAACGACACAATACCGGCAATATCAAGCCCTATAACTTGCGGGTATTGCCAAGTCGCATAGCCCCAGTTTGCCAATTTATAATCGATAGGGTTTAGGCCAACCGCTTTTACCTGTATACAGACCTCATCCCTTGCAGGGGTAGGTTTTGCGGCTTTTAGTAGTTTGAGGCAATCGAGTCCTTCTGGTTTTGTTAGTTTCCATGCTTTCATGAGCCACCACAGCAAATTCTTATTATGTCTTTAAACAATAAACCAGAAATCTCCAAGTGGGGTGGTGCGGGTCATTATTTCTTTGGCTGTTTGATATGAAAACCTATAAAAAAGCCTGCTTTTTATTAAAAAGCAGGCCATTAAAACTCGATGTTAGGTTAGCCTAAGCGCTCGGTTAAGTATGCATCGTAATCTGGGATTTCGATTTCAACTTCTTCTGCCAGCTTTGGTGATGAAATCATGAAATTCGCGCTTGCACGGTTCGTTGCAACAGGAATATTCCATACCGCAGAGATACGAAGTAGGGCTTTTACATCAGGGTCATGCGGCACCGCGTTAAGTGGATCCCAGAAGAAGATCATCATATCGACCTTACCTTCAGAAATTAATGCGCCTAATTGCTGATCGCCACCCATTGGGCCACTTAGTAAGCAGTTAACTGCGAGTCCTGATTTCTGTGAAATCATATGGCCCGTTGTACCTGTCGCATAGAGCGTATGACTTTCAAGCTTACTTTTATGCTCAAGTACCCAGCGAAGTAGGTGTTCTTTACAATTGTCATGAGCAACAAGGGCGATATGTTTGTTTGTTTCCATTTTGCGGGTTGTAACGTGCATCTATAACTCCACAACGATACGAAATGACCAACTGAATATTTGGCTAAATATCCATTCACCAGATTTTGGCGACTTAGCCTATTAATGTCTGAATATGTGTACTAACCAACTTGAAGATATTCATTTAGGTTAAATCGAGCATCTTCAAGTTGGTTAGCTATAACTACCAGAGCTTGCGGTAGATGTACATCCTAATTGGTTGAAATCAAAGATAGCTAACACATTTTTTTGTGATGTCAGAGTAGAGTGTATGGATAACCATAAGCAACGGATTTACCATTAAAGCTTATTTGTTGATACCGACATCAAATACAGGGCGAAACTCTGATGATGACAGAGAATCAATAATGGCCTGTTCTGGTAGGTTGTTTGGCGTTAGTCCTTCAATTTTTGGTGAGAGATCTTTTTCTAAAGGTTTACCTTCAAGATAACGAACCGCTTGATCGACCGACAGCATGGCTTGTTGTGCCATTTTATCCGTTGGTGAGAAGAGTATTTTATTTCTTAATAGGCCACGATATACACCGTGACTCAGGTAGGTAGATAAAATATTTACGTCGGCGGTCATCTTATTCGTGCGTAGTTCACTGATAGCCACTTCGGCTGCGACCGCACTTCCTACGATATAATCAATATCGTGGCCACTTACAAAGAGTTGTTGCAGTAAGTTCCTTTGCAGCTCTTTGCTGTTATCAGCCCACGCCGTTCTTACCACATTGATATTGCCCTGTTGGATGGCATCAAGAAAGCCTTGTACCATTGGTTTTGTGCCGCCGCGTTGCTTCGGGCCTGGCAGTAATGCAACATTGACTATTGGGCTGTTTTTAGGGTGTTGGGCGGCTAAAAACTCACCCGTCTTATAACCCATTTCATACCAATTGATTCCGACTCGAGCAACAATATTTTTGTGGCTGTCAGGGTTTAGCATATCGAGGTCGTTGATCGTGGAAAATACAGGGATACTACCTGTAAGCTCAGTAAGGTGGCCATCGTATGCTTGGCTGTCAACGGTGCCAAGAATAATGGCGTCGGCTCCCCATTCCTTACAATCTTTAAGCTGGCTTTGTTGTTTTTCTAGGTAGGGATAGCCCCCAGCTTCGAGTACTTTCAGTTGTATTCCCAGTTTTTGGGCATGCTGAACCATACCGTAATTGACAGAAAGCCAATAGGAGTCTTTTAAGTGGGGGTAGACAGCACATAACTTCCACTTTTGTTGGGATTTTTTTAATGGCTGATAGTTTATTGAGACTGGCTGTTTATCCATCGCAAAAGGTGGCGTGTAGGTGATTATTTCTACGGCTTGAGTTAAAGGAATGGTCGTTATTAGTATTAATAGGGAAAGGATCAATTTTTTGTTCATTGCTTAATACCAATTTAATGAGTCATCTCGTAGAAACGAGCATCTTGAAGTAACTAGGGTATAATACCATCATATTGTTTTGGCTATTCATAATAGTCATTATCGCACGGCTTGTTATTTTATTTTCGTGGTTGTTAGTATGACATTTACTCCAAATGGTATCGGGCAGAAGTTGCTGATTGCCTTTTCCATGATGGCTGGATTAATGATTATTGCTGTTGTTATTGGTGTTGCAGGGTTCTCGTTGGTCGCCAAAACGGAACGGACAGTAATTAATTCAGCTGTACCCGCATTAGCTGAAGCTCGTCAGCTTTCTGATTTCAGTACCCGTATTATTTTTACCGCTCAAGTCTTGGCAAAGTCGAAAGATGAAGCTGAGCGCGATCAGCAAGGGAAATCACTAACGATTCATATTGAAGCATTAAAGCAAAGCTTAAAGTCGCTAGAGCAATTCCCATTTGAGCAGGCATTAATGCAGCAGCTGGATGAAGATGTTGAAAATATTGTCAATAACCTAGCCATGCTAGGGGTACTGGTTGGCCGTAAACTGACATTAACCGATCAAGTACAGCAACTTAACGATGAGATGACGCTTGCTGCGGTGCAAATCGACACCCTTTCCCAATCACAGGTTTCAAATGCTAATACTATTGCCGTCGCTAATGTATCGAGAATTTATGACTTGGTAGAAAATGATGATAAGCCAGCTGTTTACAATGCGCTAGATAGCCTTGTTGAAGTGGATATGGATTTAGCTGAGCGTTTGTTTGAACTACGGTTTCTGTCTTTGCAAGTAATTAATATGCTTGATGACTTGAATCAAGTTAATACCGTGCCCCAACTTGTGGCGTTAAAAAAACGGTTTAATTACTCAGTGTCTGTCATACAGCATCGGGTGAAATCAGTAGAAGACCCAAGCCGTTCTGTGCAGTTATTAGCATTAACGAAAACCCTTCATCAAGGGGGAGAGCTTTTTCACCAGCTAGAACAGCTCACCAAGGCCAAGCAAGATGTTGAGCGTATGGAACAACAAAACTTAGTGTTGTTTCAGCAGTTAAACCAAACGGTTGATGACATTATTAAAGCGGCCAATACGGGTACCAAGCAAGCAATCACAAAAGTTGATGACGCACTGAATGTAGCAAGAAATAGCCTTATTGTAATTTCAGTTCTTGGTATGCTCGCGCTTGTGCTGATTATGTGGCGTTATGTTTATGCGCGAGTGATCCGCCGAATAAATGATTACAGCCAAGCCTTAATGTCATTGTCACGGGGTGACTTGAATATCCGTTTGAAGATTAGAGGCGATGATGAATTAGCTCAAATGGGGCGGGCAATTATGGTGGCACGAGATACCGCTTATGAACGTCACCGTCTAGCGCAAGTTGAGTCTAAAATACGGTTTGAGCTTCAGCAGCATAAAAATAGTTTGGAACAGCAGGTGGCAGAACGTACGAGTCAGCTTGAAAGTACCAATAGTAAGCTAAATGAAGAAGTAAACAACCATGCGGTAGCTAGGGCTGAAGCTGAGAATGCAAACCGTGCGAAATCGGCTTTCTTAGCCACAATGAGCCATGAAATCAGAACGCCCATGAATGGTGTTTTGGGCACCGCGTCCTTACTTGCTGATACAGGCTTAAATGAACAGCAAACCAAGTATTTGGACGTTATTAATCGCAGCGGTGAAACGCTGCTAGATATTCTTAATGATGTACTCGATTATTCGAAAATTGAGGCTGGTCATTTGGATATTCGGCCGAGCGATTTTTCGTTGCCCATATTACTGAATGATATTCATAACTTGCTAGAAAATCGCGCCATTGCAAAGCATATCCAACTGGCTATCAATATCGACGATAACGTTAAAGAGTTTTGGCGAGGCGATGCGACTCGTATTCGACAAGTGCTGGTGAATTTAATCGGTAATGCGATTAAGTTTACCGAAGAAGGCACGGTACAGGTCAATATCAGTGCTGCTCCCCATGTTGAAGGGCGGTTACATTTTGAAGTTGAAGACTCAGGTATTGGTATCCCCCTCGATGAACAGCAGAAAATGTTCAATGCATTCGAACAATCGAGTGAGGGGTGGCAAACGGCGGGCGGTACTGGGTTGGGGCTTGCGATAAGTAAGCGTATTGTTGAAGCCATGAACGGCGAGATTGGTCTATATTCAACCCCAAATGTGGGCAGCTGTTTTTGGTTTACACTCAACCTTAAACCCTGTGAAAAGGTCATTGATGCTGGAGCTCCGGTGTCGATGAATACCGCGGTTTCTGCCCGTATTCTTTTGGTTGAAGATAATCCAGTAAACAGCTTAGTGGCTGAGGGCTTTTTACATCGTCTTGGTCATAGTGTTGTCGTTGCTGAAGATGGCAAGCAAGCTGAAGAGATATATCGCGAGCAGGCATTTGATATTGCGTTACTGGATATTAATTTACCCGATACCAATGGGGTCGAATTGCTTGATCGATTAAGAGAGATAGAAGCGCACTCTCAGGTGCATGAAGGCTGTAGTTTGATGCCGATGGTGGCTTTCTCTGCACATGTCTTTAATGAGGAAGTCGAGTTGTATTTAACTAAAGGTTTTGCGGGCTTTTTGCCTAAACCCTTGGTTGAAAAGCAACTCGTTGAAGTAATTGGTAATGTGTTGGCTGGAAAAGATCGCGTGATTGTCGAAAGTGATATTCAGGATGAGCAACCTACGTCGAATAAAGTGATAGCTGATACAAGGGTAGATGAAACGCAATGTCAGGAATACCAAACAATGAATAATAACAATGCTGTACCTGTTTTAGATGAAACCGTTCTGGGTAGTGACTTGAAAGTTTTGGGTGAAAGTATGGTGGCAAAGATGATTGAGTTGTTTGTTAGCTCCTCATCTGAAATATTTGAAAAGCTGTTGATTGCGATTGAAAACAACCAGTTACCTGAGGTTGCTAATTATGCACACACCTTAAAAGGTGCGGCAGGTACGATGGGGCTCACTCGATTACATCAAGCTTGCTCAGCATATGAAAAGTCAGCCAAAGAAGGCTCGATTGAAGACTTGTCTATTGAAGATCTTGAGCAAGTGTTTGCAGCCTCTGAAGAAGCATTGTTAACCACGTTTAAAACAAGGGAGTAATCCCCTTAACCTATGCTGATTTCCCTACGGGCAGTTTGAGCCTGTAGGGACCCTCTTTCCATATTATATTGGCCGGTTAGTTCTGAGTGGCAAGTGTCGCTTCTTGGGAGAACTTTTGGTCTAGAGGCAACCTTTTGTTTAAAACTAACATCCCTATGCTGGCGAGTAGCATAATGACACCAGCGATAACAAAGCCAAATTCGATAGCATCATAGTGGGCGAGAAAAGCAATCAAGACATAGCTTAAACTTTGGGTTAGGGTTGCAAACATTCCTAGGCCACCATCAACGCGGCCACGTTGCGACATATCGACAGTGTGATGCATCCAGTTTGTTCTAGCGATGCGGTTTAATGCATTGAAAAAGCCAAAACTGAGAGTGAGCAGAACAATGTATAAAGGCTGTATAGCTCCTCCCATTGCCATTAAAACAATGGCGAGAACAAGCATTGAATACTGCATGATTTTGCCGTGTCTGATACGCCCTATAACCCGAGAAATTAATAGTCCAGTCATTAACGAACCCAATCCAAAAGCCATGTTATACATTGCAACCCAACTGCCAGAGACATCGAGATCTGAAAATAAAATCGGCACTAATTTACCAAGGTATGTGAGTACCGGATATGAGAGGCAAGACAGTAATAAGAAGCCATAAAAAGCTGGCTCTGCGGCGAAAATAGACTGACTTTCTTTTATTTGACTGAGGAAAGATACTTTTTTGCTAGGAGTAAATTGACGGTTATATGGCGTTAATATATAGCTGAGTGCTGCAATAGCTGAAGCTGTTGCGGCAAAGGCAGTAAATTCCAATATACCCCATTGTTCAAGTAGAATAATGCCTATAGCACCAGCTCCAAGGGTCGTTGTTTGCATTACAATTTCTTGATAGCCTGATATTTTAGCGTATTCATGTGAGTGGTAGTTTTCTTGGGTAAAGGCATTATTGGTATTCCAAGCAATGTTACTCGATACCCAAAAGATCAGTTGGGATAGGGCAAGTATCCAATGAGAGCCTAAGTCGAACATGAAAACAAAACCCACAGTAGCGGCTGCTGATGATTGGATCACCTGAACCCATACCAAGATCGCCTTTCTTGAGTGTCTATCGATAAGAGTCGAGAAGAAAGGCGTACAGATAAATGAAATACTTGTACACGCTAAGGCTGTCAGAGCAACAAAGGTGCCCATATTCGGTGTTTTAAGCATTAGCCATGGCAGTGCCATCATAAATAAGCCAGAGCTGATCCCATCAAAAAATCGTCCTGATAAGTACGGAAGGTTTTTATTTTTCATTGCGACTTTCTTGTTATTTCAGATGATGGCTACCACTCTACTAGTTAAAGTTAGCTTTAAGTCAATTGTTATGATGTGTTAATTTTTATGTTAGTTTTTGGTATAGGGTTACTTAGTCAGAGCGAGGTAACAGCTGGTTATTGTTATTCACTACTTCTTTGAAAACACTAATAAATTCTTTGGCACCGAGTGAGAGTTCTTTCTTTATTGGAATAATTAATCCAATGTCTCTATAAAGTGATTCTGTAATAGGAATAATCCGAACATCATTGCGATTAAACATGATCTTAAGTGATGACGGGAGCACACTCACACCGATTCCACATGCAACCATACCTAGAATGGTTGATTGGTAAGTTGCTGTTTGTACTGGTATCAATGGTGTATTTGTCAGAGCAAACCCTTTTTCAGTTAAATGGCGCATACTCATGCCGCTTTTCATCGCAATAAACGGGTATTGAACAACTTGATACCAACTCACTTCGGGTTGATTTGCTAGTGGGTGTTCTGGAGAGCAGACGAAGTGAAGGTAATCTTTATAGATGGGAATAAACTCAATATCATGTTTGCTTGTTGGTGAAGAGCCAATCCCAAAATCAATATCACCATTCAGCACCTGTTGATACATCGGTTCATCATTTTCTTCAATATACTCTAAGACAACTTTAGGATTACGTCGTTGAAACTCCATCATTGCAACTGGTACTAGGCTTGCACCGACAGTAAGTAAGGCAGCAAAAGTCACTTTCCCCATCCTTCCAGCCGCAAATTCATGCATATCACTAACGCCACCGATTAATCGATTCAGAATTTTTTCAGCTGTGGGCAAAAAGGCTCGGCCTGCGTCGCTTAGAGACACTTGACGTGTTGTTCGATCAAATAGTTTAACTTTAAGGGTAACTTCAAGCTGGCGTATCTGATTACTCAGTGATGGCTGAGTAAGGTAAAGCTGTTCAGCCGCTTCAGTAAAGCTACCATGGTGGGCTACAGCTAAAAAAGCTTGCAACTGCCGTGAGTTTATATTCATAAAATATCCTTATAAATGCATAGCTAATTCAAATTTATCTTATCAATAAACCTATTTACTATCTAGATAGTCAATTAACCCAAGGAGAAGGTCGATGTTAAAGCAGGTGATGGATTTATTTGAGTTATTGGATACACCAAGTGCATCGGGGAATACAGTCAAAGATTATCTATGTTCCTTAGGAGCAAAGAGTGAGCAAGTAGAAATCAATCAAATAACGTCTGATAAGGGAAAGTCTGATTTTATTAAAGTCACGATCTCTGGATCTGAAGGAAAAAAATCAGGTGGTATAGCACCAACACTTGGCATTATTGGACGATTGGGGGGAATTGGTGCTCGACCTGAAATTACTAGCTTCGTTTCTGATGGCGATGGTGCTCTTGCTGCATTATCAGCTGCAGCAAAATTGATTAAAATGGCAAATAACGGTGATTATTTAAAAGGTGATGTTATTGTCACCACGCATATTTGCCCTGACGCACCAACTCGTGAACATTACCCTGTACCATTTATGGACTCTCCAATCACTTTTGAAGACACTTGGGCATATGAAGTGGATACTGCAATGGATGCGATTGTATCTATTGATACAACAAAAGGTAATCGCATTATGAATTATCGAGGTATCGCGATCTCTCCAACGGTATGCCAAGGCTATATTCTAAAGGTAAGTGATAGTGTGGTTAATGTCGTGGAACGTACCACTGGCGAAAAGGCTAATGTATTCCCATTAAGTATTCAAGATATTACACCTTACGGTAATGATCTGTACCATTTGAATAGTATTTTACAGCCGGCAGTTGCTTCAGATGCGCCCGTAATAGGGGTTGCACTATCAACTGCGATTCCTGTTGCTGGTTGTGCAACAGGCGCTAGCCATGAAGTTGATATCGAACAAGCTGCCCGTTTTTCTATCGAAGTGGCGAGAGACTTTGGTCAGGGAGTGTGTACGTTTATTGATTGCAAAGAATTTGAACTTATGCAGAATCTATATGGTAGTCAGAGCCATTTTCAAACCCGTGGTATTATAAATGGATAGCTCATCCTTACTAGGAATAGTGACGATTGGTCAATTGCCCCGCTCAGATTTGCATGAAGACTTACAATCCTTGCTTGGGAGCCAGCAGCGTTGGGTGGAGGAGGGGGCCCTTGATACTTTATCCTTAGCTGAGATTGAACAGAAATATCCAATTGCAGGTAAACAAGACATCCTCGTTTCACGGATGATTAATGGGCAGCAGGTATGTATATCGGAATCGGATCTAGAACCTCTCTTATTTCGTGCATTATCTCGGATACAGGAACACGAACCTGACGCTATTCTAATTCTATGTACTGGAGACCTACCTTCTTTTTCATTTGATGATTGTATTTTGTTATCTCCAAATAATATTACTCGTCACTTCTTTTCTGGGTTAGGGACGTCATCATTTATTGTGATGTCACCAGAGGAGGCACAAGTAGAAAATGCTAGAAGGCGCTGGGAAAGCGCCGGGTTTAGTGTGAAAAGCATATTTGGCTCCCCATACAAGGATGAGGAACAACTATATAAAGCTGCGTTAAAAGCGAAAGATATATCAGGTGAATTTATCTTTCTGGATTGTATGGGATATAGTCTTGAACATAGAAATAAAATAGAAGCTTGGTCAGGAAAGCGTGTTATTACCCCGCGAGAAATTATTTTTAATACGGTGAAAACTCTTTTTGGGATTTAATGGATAGAATTTTTAGTAAGGATTACTATGAAGACCAATGTTTATAATCCAGATGAAGTCGTGACTTCACCTGATGCCCATCCGAAATTTTTTGTAGCATCACAAATGTTATTTAATGTTTTTATTGCTTCACTTGGGGCGATAATTGGACTTGAATTAATAACTCGTGTTGGAATAACACCTAATACATCGATTATCGGTGCATTGGTTGCCATTATTATTTCGTATATACCAATAAAGTTATTTAGTAAGTTTAAGCGGTTAGAAAACCAGACGTTAGTTCAAACATCTATTTCCGGCGCGACATTTTCAGCTGCAAATGGCCTGTTATTACCAATAGCGATCCCTTTTTTAATGGGTCAACAAGACATGGTAATTCCAATGTTAATTGGTGCTTCGTTAGCTGTAATTACAGATGCATCAATATTATATTTTTCGTTTGACTCGAAGTTATTTAGTGCTCGTGGTGCGTGGCCTCCAGGCTTTGCGACAGCTGAAGCATTGAAAGCTGCAGCAAATAAAGGGAAAAGTGCAATCTTACTTGGCGTCGGTATGATAGGTGGTGCATTAGGTAAGAGTGCCGGTATACCTACAGAAATGCTGGGTATTGCATGGATCTCTAATGTATTCGCTCTCGGTGCTTTAGGGGTTGGCCTACTTATTCGTGGTTATTCGATTGAAATCTTCGGTTTTGATATCAATTCGCAATATATTCCACATGGGATCATGATCGGTGCTGGTATGGTGGCTTTAATTCAGATTCTAAGGCTTATGCGTCGCGATGATACCGAAAGTAATGACGATGAAATTCAGGGGCAACGTCCAACACGTTCTGCGCTACAAATGAAGTTAGCTATGTGTAGTGGTTTCAGTGTTTACCTTACTATTGCATTGATGCTGGCTATAGGAACGGGTATTTATACAGATATGAGCTTAGGCATGATGATTGGCTGGTTGGCCTTCGCTGCTGTAGCCGCTCTTGCTTCAGAAATGATTGTTGGTATTGCAGCAATGCATTCGGGGTGGTTCCCCTCGTTTGCGACAGGCTTGATTTTTCTTGTCCTAGGAATGCTAATAGGTTTTCCTAGCGAGGCATTGGGCATACTGGTTGCATTTACTGTTGCTACTGGTCCGGCATTTGCCGATATGGCTTATGATCTAAAAGCTGGTTGGGTGATCCGTAAAGAGGGAACAGATGAAGAGTTTGAACTAGCAGGGCGGAAACAACAATATTTCGCAGAGTTATTTAGTTTTGGTATTGCGATCATCATTGTTGCTTTTGCTCATCAATTTTATTTTGCTCAAGATTTAGTTCCGCCCGTTGCACGAGTGTATGTCGCGACGATTGAGGCAGGAGCAGATAGTAGTATTGCTACAATGCTTGCAGGTTGGGCAGTTGTTGGAGCTATTATTCAATTTATTGGTGGAATTTCTCGTCAAATTGGTGTGCTGCTTGCGACAGGATTGCTAATTATGTCGCCAAAAGCTGGGATTATGATTTTTGTTGGTCTTGCGATCCGTTTTATCGTTCTTAAGATGTTTGGTGAACAAGGTAAAAAACAACTGTATGTACTGGGTGCTGGTGCAATTTCAGGTTCGGCACTATACAGCTTTTTTACTTCGACGTTGAAACTTGGTTCAAAATAATTATGTAACGGAAAGCTCTTATTTCGTGCATAGGGATTAATTGAACTAAGGTTAATATTTCAAATGTGTGAATTATTTTAATGTTTAAATATTATGGAGTAATACTCTCTACATTATTAATTAGTGGGGAGTATTTTTATTTATATGAATTTTGAGGAGCTACACTTATAGTTATTGAGTCATACACAAAAATGATGTTATGAAAAAAATACTCTTTGTAGTGATTGTCTTTCTGCTCTTATTCTTTATCGACCGTCTGGTGAATAATCATGACGATATTATTGCAAGGCAAGTTAAAGCCATTGCGGTGCCGGAAGCGAATTATTTACTCGAAGTTAATCAACATATTAGTAAAACCCCGAGACCTACAGAAACATTTTCATTCCCGATTAAAGTGGGGGAGGTAGGCCCGGTTCAATCCCTCTATTCTGGTTCCAACCAGTACCCTTTCTATTGCATGACCCTTGACTCTGGTTTAGAGCAACCACTGGTCGATAATCAATTAGGCTTAGGCGTCCCTGTTTACGATGAAGAGAAGGCTGAAACCGTTATCGGTTACTCGAAAGATTGTTCGGTGAAAACGCGTTTATCCTATGTAGTTGTTGGCACTAATAATGAGCTGCATCATAAAACCGCGCTTGAATTACAGCAATCTCCCCCCCGCAAAGATGAGCTGTTGCTTAGGGTTGAACAAGGAACAATTAATCGTTATATCTACACGTTTTTAATGCCGATAAATCTGGATGAAGTAGGGAGTCAGAATAGCGCTAATGTTTGGAATAAACGCTTAATTTATCGGTTTGAAGGCGGGTCGGGAATCGGGTATCGGCAGGGGCGGATCAGATTATTCCGTTTAATAAATAAAGAGCTATCACAATTACAAAAAGGGTATGCCTTAATTACATCAAGTGGCAATAGAACCAGTTATGGCTATAACATGTTATTGGCTGAAGATACTGCGAGAAGAGTGAAAACACAGTTTGTTAGCCTATTTGGTGAACCGTTATACACGGTTGGAATAGGGGGGTCTGGCGGTGGCTTAGCGCAATACCTTATTGGTCAAAATAGTCAGGGCATTTTAGATGGTATTCTTCCTTTGTACTCTTACCCTGATATGGTCAGCGTTAGCACTTATGCCTTAGATTGCGACTTATTCAATAACTACTTTAGCTTTCGTGCCAGCAATAAAGATAACTGGCAAGATTGGCACAAACGACAAGCCGTAGAAGGGTTACGTGCGATTAATGGGGCTGAACAAAAGTATGGTTGGTTGCAACCGTTGAACCAGTTATGGCATTGGCAACGTCCCCGATTTCCAACAGGAAACAACGAATGTATTAACGGTTATTTTGGCTTAAGTAGTTATATTCATAACCCTAGGCAAGGCTTTCTCAAGCCCTATTATCATGACACGGTCGTTAAAGCGGTTAAGTGGAATTATTGGCAGGATATGGCGCAGATATACGGCAAAGACCAAACCGGTTTGGGACTTTCAACGTGGGATAATATCGGGGTGCAGTATGGCCTACAGGCGCTAATTAATAATCAGATATCATTTGATGAGTTTATTGATATAAACAGGAAAATAGGCGCATGGAAGCCGTTATATAAAATGAAGCCTGAGCGAAAATTGAAACTAGGAGCGGCTATCCCTCCGATTTGGTTATCACTCTGGAGTAATCATAATATTACCGCAGTCGATAATATTTCTGCACAGCGGCAATCGGCAACGATCTCTGCTATTAACAAAGCTTATGAATATGGCCAGGTGTTTATTGGCAGAATATCGTTACCTATTATCGATATTCGCCATTACCTTGAAGATGATTTAAATATGCATCATACATCAGCTTCTTTTGTTAGCCGGCTACGGATCCTCAATTCACAAAATCATGCTCAAAACCATGTTATTTGGATATCTGAAAAGCAACATACGCCAGTTGAAGAAGCGTATGAGGTGATGGATGAATGGTTGCTGGCGATAAACACGTTGCCTAAGCACTGGCCTTATCAACGAAAAGTACTAACTGCAAAACCAGCGCTGGCCAAAGACACTTGTTTTGATGAAAGTGGCAGTATTATTGCGGCTGGTGATGGCGTTTTTAATGGCCGTTGGAATCAGCAAGTTAATGGAACTTGTACTGAGCGTTTCCCCATTTATAGTAATAGCCGGATACAAGCGGGCGCACCTTGGAAAGGCAGTATTTTTAAATGCCATCTCATGACTATTGAAGCTGCGATCGAACGTGGCATATACGGTGATTTAGATTTATCTTCGAAAGTCAGCATTCTAAAGCTAACGTTTCCTGATGGGGTGTGTGACTATAGCCTCGGTGATGCAGGGCGGCCAAAGCAGTTATAATAGAAAGGATCTGAATGTTCCAAATCCTTTCTATCGGCGTTAAAGTTTAAGTTATGACTGCTGTAATTTAAGGTACTGAGTCGCTAGCTTTTCTGTGGTGAAACATCACCAATTTCGAACGGATTTTCTGGATTGCCGCTCCATTCATACCAACCGCCATCAAAGACGCTGATATGCTCCCAGCCCATCACATAAGCATAGAAAAACACTTCTGAAGCACGCCAGCCTGTCCCGCAATAGAAAGAAACATTGTGATCCTTCTCTATTCCCCAGTCTTGCCAAAAGCGAGTAATAATATCAGGGCTGATCATAGTGTCGTCAGGATTACGGAAGTCTTCTAAATGATAGGGGTCTGAACCGCCATGGCCCCATTTAGAGCCAGTAATTCGCCCTTTGGGGTCAATATATTTATAGCCACTGGTTTCACCAAGGTACTCTGCCCAGCTACGAATACTAACAAGAGATTGGTTCTGTTGGTCTGCGAGAATATGCTTCGCTTCGGGGACATCAATAATAAAATCAGGGTTAGAGGGGATAGGCCGGCCAAATTCAACAGGCGTCGCTCTATTTCTCATTGGCTGTGTTCTATACCCCTCATTGACCCATGACTTCCAGCCACCGTTAAGTAGCCGAACATCTTCAACACCCGCATACATCATAATACTGGCGGCTCGAGCCGCTGCGGTATTATCACGACCATATAGGATCACGGTCGTGTCATAGCGTATGCCTAAGTTATTAATAACCTCAGTAATTTTTTGATCAGAGACTCTGTTCCACCATGGTTCTGATTCAATATCATTGGTATTTAAGTACAGAGCGGAAGGAATATGGGAGATGAGATATTTAGCGGGTGGTCCCCAAGCAACTTCGATTACCTTAAACCCCTTTGCTGGTGGGTGAGCGACTTGTTCACCTTGAAGCAGCTGTTGTACCCAAGAAGCAGGTACAAGTTGTTGGTGATTTTTTAAAGCAACCAGTTCACCCGAATAATGAGTAATAGGCTCAGCGATGATAGTCACGTTATCGTTGCCAAGTTGAGCAAATTGTTGCTTCACACGTTTAGCTTTATCGTTATCGCAATAAAGGTAAGTCGGCTTATTGATATCAATGGCGTGACTATCGAGTAGTGCTTGTAATCTAGGTGGGCGTAAGGTGCTGAGCCAATCAGTATCAAAGTTAATCGCGCCTGGATAGTGGCCGCCACGCGTAGCTTCGCCTTCAGGCCAGCCGTTGTAATTGTTACTTGAACGGCAGTCGATGATTTGGTGTGTCGTTTGAAATTCAGCCAACTGATCAAAAGTAATAGCGAGTAGTTGGGGACTAAACAGGTAGAGAAGAGGTAACGTAAACCATTTGTGCGATGACATGTACATAGTCCATATATGAAACAAGGCTAGCATTATATGATGCTAGCCTTGCAAATTACCTATGTAAGATCACACCTTAACTTGCTAAAGCAGGTTTTATGTTCTTATTGTTACCTTGGTTTGGTTTTTTATTTTGTGGCTTTTTATGGCTGCTACCCGTATTTGCAGCGCTACCATTTTTATTCGTGCTGCTATTTTTTTCACTGCGTTGGCGCTGTGCGGCTGGCTTACGATTACCTGTTTTTGGCTTTTCATCGCGACCAGCACCATTTTCGCCATTTGTTGTTTTGCGCGACTGGCCATTACGTGCTTTAGGCTTGTTTGAGCCGTTTGACGATGTTTTGGTTTTTGGTGACGACTTGCTAGAACCTGTATTATTGGCGCCAGTAGATTGTCGGCCGTTATCCATTTTAAGTTTTTTAGGTTTTTTTGGCTTAACTGCTTTAAGCGCTAATGATACCGGTAGCTTGCTGCTTGGTACAAAACCGAAAACATCTTCACGTTCAAGGTGTTGCTGCGTTAACTGCTCAATAGCATTTAGTTCTTTGAATTCGTCGGCACAAACCAGTGAAACTGCTTGGCCTTCTGCACCTGCACGGCCTGTACGGCCAATACGGTGAACATAATCTTCTGCGACATTCGGCAAGTCGAAGTTAACCACTTGCGGTAACTGATCGATATCAATACCACGTGCAGCAATGTCTGTTGCAACCAAAATACGAACTTCACCGCTTTTGAAGTTTGCGAGTGCCTTGGTGCGTGCACCTTGGCTCTTGTTGCCATGAATAGCTGCTGCGGTAATGTTACGTGCTTCAAGGAATGCAGCCAGACGGTTTGCACCGTGCTTAGTACGAGTAAATACTAATGCCTGCTTCCACTTTTTCTCTTGAATAAGCTTGGTTAGCAGTGCCGATTTCTTGCTTTTATCAACTGGGTGAACCCACTGTTTTACTGATTTTGCTGTTGCATTGCGTGGCGTAACAGAGATCTCAACAGGGTTGTTAACCAAGCCTTTTGCCAGTTGACGGATCTCATCAGAGAATGTCGCTGAGAAAAGTAGGTTTTGACGTTCTTTTGGTAAGAAAGCCAAAATCTTTTTGATATCACGAATAAAGCCCATATCTAACATACGGTCAGCTTCATCGAGTACCAAGACTTCAAGTTGGTTAAACTTAATCGCTTTTTGATTGTAAAGGTCAAGTAAACGCCCAGGCGTAGCGACCAGTACATCGGCACCTTGTCGCATGCGCATCATTTGTGGGTTTACTTTAACGCCACCAAATACAACAGCAGAGCTAAGCGGTAAGTGCTTTGAGTAAGTCGCAACATTTTCACCAACCTGTGCGGCTAGCTCTCGAGTAGGCGTTAAGATCAAAGCGCGTACTTGATTAGCGCGTACTTTAGGGCCTTTAGAAAGGCGCTCAAGAATGGGTAAGGTGAAGCCTGCAGTTTTGCCTGTACCTGTTTGTGCAGCTGCCATGACATCCTTACCTTCAAGTACAGCCGGAATGGCTTGAGCTTGAATAGCAGAGGGGGTTTCATAGCCTTGGTTAGCAACAGCTTTAAGGATCGGGGCACAAAGACCCAGAGAGGCAAAACTCATAGACAATTCTCGATAAAGTAAAAAGTTTGATCTGCCTCACACGGCAGCAAGCGCGATAGCTTACAGTACGAGAGAGAAAAGTCCTAATTATTTGACCTTGGCCTTATTTATTAAGGGTAAGCATCAGATGAGGTGATTAAAACTTCAAAGCGTTCATTACCTCGGAGTGATTCAAAATCAGGTTCTTCGGAAGCTAACTCTCTGAGTGATGAGCTACCAAGAATTGCTCGCTCTAAATCGTCAACTGCTTGCTCTTCTGCACCTAAGCAAGCATAAGCACACGCACGTTGGTATAGGGCGTGAGCATTGGTAGGGTCAAGTTCAAGTACGCGATTACACAAGCTGAGCGCCCAATGAAATTCTCGGATTTCCATTGCAGCATCGGCTTTGTGAGTCAGCGCTTCAAGGTCACCTGGGCGAATGGTTAGAATTTCGTCGTAAACCTCAATTTTCTGCTCGGGTGTTTGTAGATTTTGCGAGCGTAGCCAGAGGTTGTGGATTTCGTTAATGACTTCTATTTCTTTATTGTTTTGCGCGATGATCCGTGTTTTACGTTTTAAGTCCTGTTCAAGGAGTTGGAATTTCTTTTCATATTGATCGGCAATATCTTGTAATTGCTGGTCGGCAATCTTTTTTGTGTTATCTCTTAAATCACGCAGTGATTGCCAACCGACCAATGCGAACAATGAGGCCGCACCAGCAATGAGATAGAAAAAATAAGTCACAGTCACATTTGCGTAATTTAGTGACTTATCAGCAACGGAAAGCTCACGATCCGTAATTTCAACAACCATTCGTCGTTCTAGGTCTTGTTGTTCTTTACGTAATGACTTTAGTTCATCAAGAACATATCGCTCCATCAGCGGCTTTTCGTAAATGCTTTGCTCTGAATATTTTTCTTCAGCAAACGCCCCTGAGGCGAATGAGAAGCATACACAGAGTAGAAATAGCCGATAAAGCATGAGCGTTCCTTTTATTGCAATGGTCATTAATTCAAAAATAACGTAAGTGTCGATATTATCAACATAATTGTTAGAGATAGCATAGCATGAATAATGAAAAATCTTTTGTGGAGGGAGCGGGTGTTGTCGGGGGAGCATAGGGATTGGCAGAGAAGTAGCGCTGGGGGGCCTGAAGAGTTGATGTGCTTACTAACAACGAGATACAGGCAAGTCTATGGTTGGCGACCTTAGTCTATTTTACCACCAGCGCTGGAGAGCTATTTGCAAGCTCTAACGATATAGCGAGTCGTGAATGTTCGTACAATACTTATATCGTTGGCTTATCAAGTCCACCTGCTTGTTGAGCGGAAGCAAGCATCGCTAAACGCTTCTGCTCTTGTTCGGTTGTCTGTGTGTGCTGACTTGCCTGTTGTTGTTCCGCTTCAGTTTCTGGTACAGCGGAAAAGACAAAGTCTTTATTAAAAATAAGCATGTCGTAATACCCTCAAGTCATAATGTGTAGTAATTACCACAACAGATATGCTTTATTCTCTGTGTGGTTGAACAAAAAAACATCATCCTTGAGTTTTTTGTGCAGGGATGAGTACATGGGCGTAGATCACATTTTGTTACTTTTGGTAGGCGTAGAGGCCTCGCCACGTAATCACCCTACGTACATCACCTGCCTGTAGCCGCTAGTCATATTTACCTTAGTAACGCCAGTGCCTGTTTTGCGGATTCAAAAGCAAAGTATTCACTGTTTACGTCTTTGGTTTTGAGCCAAAGCACTTTCTCAACGTCATCAGCGGCCTTAAAAGCAGGTTTGCTTTTAAGGTTAATATGAAAAAAGCTGTCGCAAGTTTTATATGTCACGTCTTTATAATGGTAAGTATTTGGGTATGAACCTAAATATTTACCGTGAGCTTGTTCATAGCCAAGCTCTTCTTGTAATTCTCGGCTTAGCGCCTGTTCTAAGCTTTCATTATGGTCGACAAAACCGCCAGGAAAGTCATACATGCCTTTACCTGGATTTTGACCACGGATAGCGATTAATATTTCGTCTTGGTAAGTGATGACGGCAAGTACAGCTGCTGCGGTGTTATGGAAATACATAAAGCCACATTGATGACAGGCCAATGACTTATCATTCTGTTGAGCGAATGATTGTTTACCACACTGTGGGCAGTACATACTTTGAGCACCAAAAAGAACGAAAGCGCGAGAATAGCGTAGCCAATTCGTGATTGCTAGCGTGGTTTCGGGTAGAATCTGTCGCAAATTATTTCACCACCGGTTTAGTGATGTCTGAAGAAAATAATGAATATGAAGTAGAAGCCCTTGGCGTAGAGGTAAATGTCCAGCCCATTGAGCTTTATAAGGTGTTGAAAATTGCCAATGCAGTCAGTGGTGGTGGTGAAGCGAAATTTGCTATCTCTGAAGGGTATGTTGCGGTTAATGGTGAATTAGAGCAGCGCAAGCGCTGCAAGATCTATGACGGTGATGTCATTGAGTTTAACAATGAATTCTATGTGGTTTTGTGTGAGCAGCCCGTAACTGAGCCGACAGAGGCAAAAGCAGAGAAAATACAGCCAGCAGCATCAAAACCTAGTAAAACCTCAGGCAAGAAACCGGCGGAGCAGGCAAATAAAAGAAATAAATCAACGTCGGGCAACAAAGCTAAGTCTGGTAAAAAAACGTCAAAATCTGAAAAAGAAAAATCAGGCCCTGCTGATAACGCGACAGGACGTAAGCTAATTAGCTTTTAATTAGACTGAAATGAAGAAGCCGTAATAGTGACGTACTATTGCGGCTTTTTTGTTTGTGCAGTGCGGACCGTCCTTCAAAGCAATAGGTAACTTTGTTAATCTGCCAGGATCTTAAGTATATTTTGGCTTCTTCTTTTGTTTTCGACACATAAATTCACCTTGGCAGGCTGCATCGCTATTTTACTCTGGAGTAGCATTGTTGCCTTTATCCGTAATGTTGCCGAGCAGCTTGGCCCCATTGGTGGCGCTGCAATGATTTACACGGTTAGCTCCCTCTTATTGGCATTATTTGTTGGTTTACCGAACCCAAAGCGTTTTTCACTGAAATATCTATTGATCGGCGGTGGGTTGTTTGTTGCCTACGAGATGTGCCTGTCATTAGCGTTGGGTATGGCAAATTCTCGTCATCAGGCCGTTGAAATGGGCGTGATTAACTATTTATGGCCCTGCTTGACCGTGTTATTGGCCGTTGTAGTCAGTAACAAGCCTATTAGCCCCTTGTTGTACCCCGCAATGGCATTGTCATTTTTTGGCGTCGCATGGACAGTGAGTGGTGATGAAGGATTGTCGCTAGCTCAATTGGCGGAAAATGTGGCGTCTAACCCAGTAAGTTATGCGTTGGCATTTGTCGGTGCATTCTTGTGGGCAATATATTGTAATTTAACCAAGCGCTTAGCGAATGGTGAAAATGCCATTACATGGTTTTTCATTGGTACTGCAATCGCATTATGGATTAAGTATTTAATTAGCAATGAACCGCCTATGGTATGGACGATGCAAGCAGGGATTGATTTGCTGCTAGCTGCCACGGTGATGGGGGCGGGGTATGCTTTATGGAATATTGCTATTATTGGCGGCAATATGGTTTTGCTGGCGACGATGTCATATTTCACGCCGATCTTCTCAACATTTCTCTCTGCATTTTTGCTTGATATAGAATTGACGGCAACGTTTTGGCAAGGGGTTGTTATGGTAACTTTCGCCTCTTTGAGTTGCTGGTGGTTGACTCGTAAGCAATAGTATTTTTCGCCATTCGCTGGTTGTTGTAGATGCATAAATGAACCAGCACTTTCCCCAAAAAAAGCTATGTTTAGCTGTAAAGGGAGGTGCTGTGAGCATGCATAATCATCGAATAACCATTGCGGCAATGTTACTGGGTGCAAGTCTTTTCATTGGGGCAAGCAATGTTGTGGCAGAGCCATTACGTGCGACATTAGCCGATGGCCGTGAAGTTGTACTTCATGATGATAAAACATGGGAGTTTTCTTCTGTAGCACAAGGTACTAAAGCCATGGCTAAGCCTGTGGCTGTTATTGCACCTGTTGCCACTTCTGCGATTGTAAAGCCAAGTAACACTGTGTCTAACGTTGTCTCCTCAAACACGACGACTACTCCCGCTATTCCTTCGGTAACGATGAAATCCACCTTACCGGGTACACTTATTGAGTTGAATACAGGGCGTAGCGTTGACCTTGCTCAGCGTAGCGGGGTTACGTTAACTGCGCTTCCTACAAGGTATGATAATGGTGAGCTGGTTATACCGACAACATTAAAGAATGATGGAACAGACGCTATCGTGTTAGTGACCTTAGCGCTTCGTTTACACAGCGTCGAAGGGCGGTTAATCTCAACAAAAGAAAAAAAAGTGTGGACTTCGATTAAACGTATGCCTGAAACATATTTTCGCCCAGGAACTGAGCGGAAAGGGCAGACTCTTACTTTCAAAGTACTGTCAGCCGAGCAGTACTATTTAGAAACTGAAATTACCGAGGTTGAGCATTGGTGAGTTTATCATGGCAACGGCTAGCGTTATTATACCAATGTACGTTGTTTCAGTTTACTGATGTTGTAATACTTCTTTAGCGCTGACTCAATGTGACGATTATCTTCTGCTAGCAGGGTATCTAAATGGCAAGGATAGTCACCTTCTTGGCTTTTGAGGTAAGCCGCGAGAAGTTTTACGTCATCGGGCCGAGGCTTATAGCTTAAATTTGGAAAGGCGATGTAAATAGTGTCTATCGCGTCATTTATTATGTCCTTGTTTCTCTTTTCCATCGTGATATCCATTTTATTACTCTAGCCATGCATGGGTGTATTTATTTTTGGGGCGATTCTACGAGGTGAATATGACAAAGCGTTTGCAGTGAGCTATTTGATAAAATGAATAACGTTGTTATTTGTTGAGGTATTGTAAAAAATGAAGGGCAATACCTGTGCGGGGAAAGTGAGGCAGGTTGGTATACACTTTCTTATTAGATAAGTATCTTTAAATTTTTAGCTTTATCAGAAATATAGAGTTGATAGCACCAAAATTGGATTTCAACGTTAAAAAGGAAGTGAATTAAATGCCTGTGCTCCAACGGATTATTATCACCATGCTTTTAGTCGCCACCCTTTCTGGGTGTGCATCACTCCCCGAGGAGGTTAAGCATCCGAACGAGCCATTAGTCGCCCATTCAACGAGTACATTGTCCGTGTTAAGTGATACATACCGTCTTGGACAGCCTAAACAAGGGTTGAGCGGCATTCTATTGCAAGATACTGGCTGGGATGCATTGGCTCAGCGTTTGGCATTAATCGAAACTGCTGAACACAGCATCGATATCCAGTATTACATCTGGAATTCAGATGCATCAGGGCACTACTTGGCAAATCGCTTGGTTGCGGCTGCAGATCGTGGTGTTCAAGTCCGAGTCATGCTTGATGATATCAATCTTAACGAACGAGAGGATTTGTTAGTCGCTCTTGATTCCCATCCTCATATAGAGATCCGTATATTCAACCCTATACCCACTCGTAGTGGGGTCGCAAAATGGCTGAATGTGCTGGGTGATTTTTCTCGTCTAAACCGTCGTATGCACAATAAGTCATTTACTGTTGATGGCGTTTTTTCAATTGTCGGGGGACGTAATATCGGTGATGAGTATTTTGACCTTTCTGATGAAATTAATTTCCGTGACCGTGACGTACTGGTAATAGGCGCTGCTGTCACCGATATCCAGACAAGTTTTGGAGAGTACTGGAGCAGTCGTTGGTCTTACCCTGTCGACTTACTGGGAGGTGAAGTTTCACCGGAACTCCCGAGCTTAGGAGAGGTTTCTGCACCTCGTTACAAGAATTATCCCTCCTTGCCAGAAGGCAATCAGACAGCAAATCGTTTCTTGACGGATTTAATGGATGGGATGACTTGGGTTGAAGCTCGTTATGTTTCTGACCAACCAGTGCCTGTCGATGCTGATGATACTAGTGAGCCGAAGGCGACAGCCAAGTTATTGGCTGAATTGGCGCGTCAATCTGATCAAGAGATCTTACTGGAATCTGCCTATTTAATATTTGATGATCGTCAACTTGAAAAGTTGCATAAACTGACCAGTGATGGGGTTCAGATAAAAGCACTGACCAATTCAATGGCTTCTAATGACCTAATTACTAATCATTCTGGCTATGCTGGTCGACGCCGGGACATGCTTGACCATGGCATACAGTTGTTTGAGTTAAAGCCAGATTCGAATTTGTGCGTCGAGTCGACCAGAGATTGGTCCAAATGCGCCCCGGCCACAGCCTATGGTCTTCATACAAAGTCTGTTGTTTTCGACCGGCGTGTGGCAGGTATCGGCTCTTTCAATTTCAACTTACGTTCAACCTACCTTAATACTGAATCTCTTCTAGTCATTGACGATCAAAGTGTTGCTGAAAGGCTTGCTGATGACATGGATCAGGCGATGAACGAAAGTAATAGTTGGCGCCTGAATGAAAGTGAAGGTGAAGTCCGTTGGTATTCCGGCACAGAAAGTTGGGAAAGTGAGCCAGAAACTGGCCAATGGGCAAGATTCCAATCATGGTTTTTACAGTTGTTGCCGATAGAGAAATACTTGTGATTGAAGCTTTACCGCTAATTCACTGACACGTTTATATCTAGCTTATACGGCAGGAACGAGAGGGGCGGATTCAGTATGAAAGGCTATACGTTCCCCATCTCCCCTCATTATCTTTTAGATGCGCTTTGAGCTTAACTCGCTGCTTGATTATGCCGTAGCCAGTCGATGATAAACGTGGCGATACTTTCCGGTTGGTTTAAATCGAGTTGCGGTAACGAGCAGTTATCAAGGTGTTCGCCATCGGTGGCAAAGGCAAAAATGTAACTGTCTATAGGGTGCAGTAAGGGTTTGCCATAGCTTGGCCTATGTACCTCAATCTTAGGGATCGCTTCTTCCCGAAAACCTTCAACAATGACTAAATCTAGTTGGCTATGATCAAGCTGGTTTATGCATGCCTGAAGCGCGGGTTCTTCACGCTCTGGCTCTGGGTATTCGAAGTAGAGCATGTGTCGTTCTTTCGTTGCTAGCAATGTTTGAGCACAACCAGCATGGCGCAAGCGATAACTGTCTTTCCCTGGTTTATCAGGGTCAATGCTATGGTGACTATGTTTGATCAGGCCAATACGCAAACCATGATGTTTTAAGTTGGGAATAAGTTGTTCTAATAAAGTTGTTTTACCTGAACCGCTGTAGCCAGCAAAACCAAGAATAGGGGTCATTATCGCGTTAACTGAGTTTGTGATTGTCAGCATAAAGTGTAATGGAATAGGTTACTAATACCATAGCTATTTAAAGGTGAAGTGTATTAAAACTGAGTGGTATTAAATATTTTCTATCCTAGCTCATGATTCAAGCTACATTTATTGTGTAGTTCAGTTGCATCTGCTATTAACAATTTAGGTGCAGCATAATTTTGCATCTCTGCTATTCAGTGTATTTAAGACAGGAAGTCGTAGTTCTGAATAACAGATCACTATTACCACATCAGGGAGAGTGCAATGTGGGCAACTCTGGATTTTGAAGCATCTGGTCTTTCTGACCAATCTTACCCTATTGAAGTCGGTTATTCGTTGCCGGACGGTACTGGGCATAGTCTACTTATCAACCCTCTAACAGCGAGTGATGTTTGGCAACATTGGGATGATCACGCCGAGCAGGAAATTCACCAAATTTCACGTCAAGAACTGCACCATAATGGTATGCAGGTTGTTGAAGTATGCCAACACCTGAATGCAATACTAGGCCAGTATGAACAGGTATTTTGCGATAGTCAGTGGGACTTATTTTGGTTGGGGCGACTATATCACGCGGCACATATGCGCCCATCGTTTACGCTCACCGAAGTCGGGCTGTGGCTATTACAAGAAAATGGTATTGCAAGAGCGCATTTTCAACAAACAATGGCTGCACTAGGCCCTGCAAAACACCGTGCCGAATCAGATGCAAAGCAAATACGAAAAGCGATTCGCCAATTGATGGAATAAGTGTTTAAACAATAAATGTGTAGTGATGAGTGGTTTCCCTTAGATTCTTACTTATCAGAGATGCTTACTGATCAGAGGTAGTTGCTCATTTCTTCCGTATTGGTGGCAAGGTATACTTTGAATACATACCTTGCTTAGGATACTTTTCTTGCAAACTCAGTCTATTGCAACTCACAGTGCGGCGCCGTTACCGACATCATTCCGGGTTGCGGTGTTTAATGTTTCAATGTCATCCCCCCGCTCAGGCGAGATACGGCAACAGGTAGCGTCCCAATCTGATACACGTTTTTCAAAGCTTGCTGCCATTATTCAGCACCAACAGCCTGATGTATTGATGTTGTGTGAGTTCGACCATCCAGGAGAAGGTGGTGATGATGGTGCTTTGGCTGATTTTTGCCACCATTATTTAGCGGTGTCTCAACATGACCAACACCCCGTATATTACCCTTATCGTTATTGTCCGCCGACCAATACAGGATTACGCTCTGAGTATGATTTAGATGGTGATGGTGTAATAACCCTACCGAATGATGCGCAAGGTTTTGGCGAGCACCATGGGCATTTTGGTTTTGTGATTTTGTCGCGCTACCCAATAGATGAAACTAATATTCGCAGTTGGCAGACATTGTTATGGCAAGACTTTCCAAATCATAAAATGCCGCCAAATTATTACAGCAAACCGGCGTCACAGTCGCTTCGCTTGTCGTCTAAAAACCACCTAGTCATACCAATTGTGATTGATGGACACACTGTGAATCTGGTGTGTTGTCATCCAACGCCCCCAGTATTTGATGGTGACGAAAAGCGTAATGTTAGACGTAATCATGATGAGTTGATGTTGGTAAAAGCCATTCTTGATGATGCAGAGCATTTGGTTGATGACAGTGGACAAATTGGTGGCTTACCTCCAGAGCAGCACTTTGTCATTGTTGGTGATTTAAATGCCGACCGTGTGGATGGCGATGGTATGAAGCCTGCGATCCAGCAGTTGCTAATGCATCCTCGTGTTAATCGTTCAGTCGCCTCCGGCAGAATGACGCCAAAAAGCCTTGGCGGCCGTTTCTTGCGCCCTTGGCTTCCACGAAAAGGCCGTGCAAGTGAATGGACTCATATTTCAGGTTTGAGGCTTGATTATGTAATACCGTCAGCGAATTTAACGGTACTGCAGTCAAGCGTATTTTGGCCGGACAAAAAAGACTCTTTGCGATACCTCATTACCGATGATAAAGGTCGTGAGCGACCGCAGGCGGGGAGCGATCATCGCATGGTGAGTGTCGATGTTAGCTTTTAGATAAGGTAAAACGCGTGTGGTAGCAGGATATTATAGCTGGTGACATGGTTGGTACAGACTTTCTAGCCTAAGCTTTTGATACAGAGAAGCAAAACAGGGAGTTTGAGATGCCAGATTCATTGAGGTCAGATGGTAGCGACAAGTTGTGTGGTGAAGGATTACGAGGCCAGACGGCGGGAGCTACGGCACTTTGTACGGTAGGGAAAACAGGCACTGGTTTAACCTACCGCGGTTATGATATTTCCGATCTTGCGGAACATGCAGAATTTGAAGAAGTCGCTTACTTGCTGTTAAAGGGAAAGTTACCAACAAGAGCAGAATTAGCGGCTTATAAAACGACGTTGATCTCATACCGTGGTTTACCGTTAGCACTTAAAGTCGTATTAGAGCAAATTCCGGCAGACGCTCACCCAATGGATGTGATGCGCACAGGTTGCTCAATGTTAGGTAACTTAGAGCAAGAGCATGGTTTTTCAGAAGAATACGACAAAGCAGACCGATTGTTAGCGTTGCTGCCTGCCATTATTTGTTATTGGTATCGCTATAGTCATCACGGCATTAAAATTGAAACCTATTGTGATCAAGACAGCCTTGGTGGCTATTTTCTTAAAATGCTGACGGGAGAGTCACCGTCAGAGTTACATAAGCAAGTGATGCATTGCTCTTTAATTCTTTATGCAGAGCATGAATTTAACGCCTCGACGTTTGCAGCAAGAGTTTGTGCCTCGACACTCTCCGATATATATTCTTGCATCGGTGCGGCTATTGGAACATTGCGTGGGCCATTACATGGTGGCGCGAATGAAGCCGCGATGGAAATGATAGCGCAGTGGCAGACCCCAGATGAAGCTGAAATTGGCATCATGGAAATGTTAGCAAACAAAGATAAAATTATGGGGTTTGGCCATGCTATTTATCGAGAATCAGACCCACGTAATGCATTAATCAAAGTCTGGTCGGAAAAGCTGTCTCACCAAGCTGATGCGCCTTATCTTTATGCTATCTCAGATCGTGTTGAAGCTGTGATGAAGCGCGAGAAGAACCTGTTTTGTAACGCGGATTTTTTTCATGCCTCGGCTTATCACTTCATGGGGATCCCAACCAAGCTTTTTACTCCGATCTTTGTTATGAGTCGGGTTACTGGGTGGGCTGCTCATGTGTTTGAACAGCGCGACCATAATCGTATTATTCGACCCAGTGCCGATTATGTTGGCCCCGATCATCAAGACTGGATGCCAATAGATGATCGCCACTAAGTGTAACCGTCAATAGGAGCGATATGCGGCAGTTAGAGTTACTGGGAAATAATGAACCTGATCTGTTTCGTGAAACAGCAAACGATCAAGAAGGCTGGCAATCGGTACGTGATGGAAGGCTTTTTTGGTCGCGGCATTGGTTAACGCTGCAAGATGCAGACAGGTTATATCGTCGACTTGATAATACTCTGCAATGGCAACAAAAGCCTATTTCTATGTATGGTCGTAGCGTTATGCAGCCACGCTTACAAGCATGGTGTGGTGATGCGACATATCGTTATTCCGGCTTAACCATGCACCCAGATCCGTGGACGGCGGAGTTAGTCGAAATTCGGGATAAATTAAACCGTTTACTGAAGGTTCAATTTAACTCGGTGCTGGCAAATAAATACCGAGATGGTTGCGACTATATGGGGTGGCATCAAGATAATGAGCCCGAATTAGGTGAGAACCCACTTATTGCTTCAGTTAATTTAGGTGAAGAAAGACGATTTGTTTTGAAGCACACCACTACCAATGAAAAGCGAGAGTTTACACTATCACATGGTTCACTGCTGGTGATGGCTGGCTCACTACAAAGCCACTGGCAGCATTGTGTCCCCAAAACAAGGCGCCCTAAAGACAGCAGAATTAACTTAACATTCCGTACAATTATTTAACTATGCCCTGACTTTATATATCATATCTTTTGCTAGCATAATTATGCACTTAAAGAATATAAGGATATCGGTGATGTGGTTGAAAAAAGAAACACGGAATATGTTGCTGTCATGTGGACTATTGCTGGCTGCAGTCTCGCCAGCAATCGCCGCAGGCGAAAACGAATCAGCCAGCGTTTTACCAAGTTATCAGCAAGATGCCGCATTAATTAGAAGTACGTTTGAGCCTCAGCTTTATACATTACCCGCATTTAAAATGGGGCACTATGGATTAAGAATGTATCGCCAAACTCAAGATAGTAAGTACCAAGCTGCTATTTGGGCTGATATGGCCAGAGTAGCTAGCCGACTGAACTATTTTACGACTGAAGTACATACGCCTGCACAAATTAGCACTTACTCAGCAAGTAGAATTGCGAATTATGATAAGAAAAAAGATGTAAGAAGTGACATGAGGTATGAAGCGACGATCGATAAGCCTGAGTACCTGTATCTAGGTGTCGATCTATTGGGCTCAATGGCGAGAGCTAATGAATATGAACTAAAGCATCGAGAAGATGAAAAGCTTCGCCAAATTATTCGCCGTTACGATTTCAAAGCCTATGCGACGGATCCCGATATGATCCGTGCTTGGGCAGCTCAATTAGCAAATCAAGTCTACTGGCTCAAACAATTGGGAGAGCAAAATGTCGTCTCTGAATTTATTGAAGCATTTAAATTAGCATACCCAGATGATCAAGATGCTCAATTAACCGATCAGCAATTCATGAATAAAATATATGGGATGACTCATATTATATTTGCGGCTGCTGAATATTATCAACACACGGTAAATGAAGCAGACTACCAATGGATTTATGATTATTACCGTAACAACGTTGATGCCATTCTTGCACGTTCAAAAGAAGATGTATTAGCCGAGGTTGGTATTAATTTTTTGCTCGCAGATTTAGAAAGTGATCCTGTTGTCGAGAAAATGCGAAAGGCCATTCAACAGTCAATTGATCGTAATGCGGGTATGGTACCTGCGACAAACGGCAGTACAGACTTAGTCGACGGCGAACACCGAAATGTCTTGGCGATTATGTTATTGGATTGGAAAGGTGCGAAGGAAGTGCCAACCATTACACACCAGCCAGAAATGTTTACCAGTATTCCATATGGGCTGGTGGAAAAATAAAATAATGGCAATAAAGCCCTGCTGAGCAGGGCTTTATAATTTGAGAGAGTAAGTCATAACTGGTGATGTAAATACGTTGCTGACTTTTTATTAATAGTATCGACCGCTGATACTATTAACCTTAAAGGTTTTTACCTGCATCGTTGGCGACCAATATACCGTGTTCCATCCCGCTTTTATTTTTAGTTGGCGAATGAAATCTACTGGTTTTGGAAGGCTTTCCCATACTTGTGGTAAGAACAGAGCCTGCTGGTATTTATCCGATAAAATCACACCCACTTTATTCTTTTCGAGGTAATCAATCAGTTCTTGTTCTGATTGGATCGAGAGTGGCTGTGGTTGCGATAGTACAGAAATTTCAATATTTAAGTTATCAAGTTGCTCTTCGGTTAAAGGCATAAAGCGACGGTCTTGATAGGCACTAGCACGCGCTTTATTGTGTACTTCAAGGACTAAAGGAGAGTGAGCGGCTGTTGTACCTAAACAGCCTTGAAGCTGACCATCAACTTTTAGAGTGACGAAACAGGCACCCGGTTGCAATAGTTTTTTTCCATATAAATCAAGCTGCGGCAGTTTTGGTATACCCGTCGAAAAGTGACTGCGAATCGCTTCACGCGCAATATCCAATAATTGGGTTAATTCACCTTTATTCAGGCTCTGATATAAGATAGCTGACATATCCTACGACTCTCTCCTTATCTCCGGCAACGGTATCACCAGAGTTGATTAATGCTATTCGAGTAAGCTGATACCCTCTTTTTTTAGCCATTAATAGCAGTGTATTGATCCCTGTTGAGCCACAGGCTTGTTCTGGCGTGAGTGATGGCTCGTAACGTTCAATCAGAGAGCACGTATGATTATCGATTGTTTGTGCTTCTGAGTAGGAATGAAAATGGCTAAGATCACTGCTTATTATCAGTAAACAGTTGTCACCTTGCCATAATGTATCGATTAGCGTTGCTACTTTCGCGGGTGACACATTACTGGTTATCAGTGGTATTAGAGTAAAATCATGCAAACATGCTTGGAGGAAAGGTAACTGTACTTCAAGACAATGCTCTAAAGCATGTACCTGTTCCGATACTTCAATATCTTCTATTTCGCGGAGTTTTTCAATAGATTGTGTGTCAATTCGTACTTTTCCTAACGGTGTCTCGAAATAATCCGCAGCCGGTAATGCACATCCTTTGAAATAATGGCGGTGGCTTGGACCAATCAAAATAACTTTATTAATTTTATTTGCCAGTTCACCAAGGTATTGGTAAGCCTTTGCTGCTACTTCACCCGAAAATGTATACCCAGCATGGGGGACAATTAAAGCGCGTATCGGCTGCTCAAAGTGCGATTTTTCCGATAACCAGTTTGTTAATTGCTGTTGAAGTTGCGCTTGAGACTGACTATAAAATCGACCAGCTACAGCAGGATGACGAATACGCATAAATTACCTACTTCGTTTAGACACTATCGTCTATTTCATTACCTATACTCAGTATAGAAAAGGAATACTCAATCAGGTGAATAAGATGCGAACCCCTCCTGCCTTTTATCCAACAAAGTACTGGCACCAGCTTGATGATGGACGAGTCGTTTGTGATCTTTGCCCTCGGCATTGTCGTTTACGGGATGGAAAGCGCGGCGCGTGTTTTGTAAGGCAAGCACATAATGGTGAAATTGCCTTGACGAGTTACGGACGTTCTAGCGGGTTCTGCATTGATCCTATAGAGAAAAAACCATTGAATCATTTTTACCCCGGCAGCTCCGTTCTCTCTTTTGGTACTGCTGGGTGTAACCTTGGTTGTAAGTTCTGCCAAAACTGGAACATAAGTAAGTCCCGGCAAATCGATACTTTGGGCTCATCAGCAATGCCAGAACAATTGGCTGCAGCAGCAAAACGTTATAATTGCGACAGTATTGCTTTTACCTATAACGATCCGGTTATTTTTTTAGAATATGCCGTTGATGCAGCCCAAGCTTGTCGTGAGCAGGGTATTAATAGCGTTGCGGTAAGTGCAGGTTATATTACGGATCAAGCTCGGCCTGATTTCTTCCGTTACATGGATGCGGCCAATATTGATTTGAAGGCATTTACTGAGCGTTTTTATCATAAAATTTGTAGCGGACACCTTGCACCTGTACTCGATACGCTTCTGTATTTACGTCATGAAACCGAGGTGTGGTTCGAGATTACGACATTGCTTATTCCCGATGAAAACGACAGTAGCCAAGAAATAGAAGCACTTTGTAAGTGGGTATATGACCATTTAGGGGCTGATATTCCTATCCATTTTAGTGCGTTTCACCCTGACTTTAAAATGATGGATAAGTCGAGGACGCCGCCAGCAACGGTACAGCGAGCGCGTGAAATTGCCGTTAAAAATGGATTAAATTATGCCTATGTCGGTAATATCTACGATGAACAGGGCGACAGTACTTACTGCCCTAACTGTAAGGAAAAAGTACTCTCACGTAATTGGTATGAGCTGGGCGATTGTCAGCTTTCGGGGCAGGGAGAGTGCAAATATTGCGGTTTTCAGCTGGCTGGCCGGTTTGCCGCGCGCGAGAAAGCGTTTGGCCGAAAACGGATTCCAATCAAAATTGGTTGAAAACGCTAACGCTAGCTTCCTTTTACTCGCGCAGCGATAAAGTCGACTGCCGCTTTAACTTTCGGTGTCGCGTAGCCAAGCTTTTGGTACAGCATGTACACACCCAGATGTTGGTTTTGCGTAATGCTTAACGGCTCTTGAAATTTTAATTCAACGAGCTCATTTGAATCAAAGTAGGGCTGTAATACCCAACGTGGCATCATCACAATACCAACGCCTCCAATGGCTTTTCTCGCCAACCATTTTCCATTATTTGTGGTTAAGGCACTTGGTGCCGAGACGTCTTGCCATTGCCCTTGAATCTCACTTAACCACGGTGTTGGCCCCATAGGCGTTTTGAAATATAGTCCTTTATGCTCCTTTAACTCGATTGTACTGCTTGGTACCCCATGGATCTGTAAATACTTCTGCGAGGCGGCGGCAATAAAATGGTTATCCATGAGGTGAATTGCCACCACACGTTCATCTGGCGCAAACCCACCACGGATAGCGATATCGACATCATCACGATCTAATTTAGAAAGCTCATCACTTAACACGACGTCTAATAGGATCTCGGGATAAAGCGCCGAGAACTCATCCAAGATAGGGAGTAATATCTGCTCGCCAAAACCAACCATGGCGCTAATTTTTAACCGTCCTTTGGGAGTCGCTTGATACTCTTTAACGGCTTTATCAGACTGCTCCAGTTGATCCAAAATAGTATTTATTTGATGTAAATATTGTTGGCCAACCTCTGTTAATGCAACGGTACGGGTGGTACGCGTAAGCAATTGAGCGCCTAAGCTGGCTTCTAAATCAGCAATACGGCGTGAGATCGATGAGGCAGGGACATTAAACCGCTTTGCGGCACTGGTAAAGTTGCCTGCTTCTGCTGTGGCAGAAAAATACTTTAAGGCTCTTAATTGGTCCATAAATCATTCATTGTTGTTATTAAGACAATAGAGTTTAGCATTTTAGCCTCTATATACGACTTAATACATAGGTAATACTAGATGCATCTTAGATAGCTATCCCGGCTGAAGTCTTCACCTAAAGCGAGTTGGGTAAATGCTAATAATAAAAATGAAGGAAGAAATAATGACCCAATATACTGAAATATTACTTGCTCACCGCCCTGACAATAGCCCAATTGGCCCACACTTGTTTGACGTTGTACGTAAAACGATCCCAACAGCGGGACCAGGACAAGTGCTTGTTAAACAAACGCATATGTCGTTAGACCCAGCAATGATGGGTTGGATGAGCCCAGATACAAACAGCTACATCGCACCTGTTGAGTTAAATACGGTTATGCGCTCAAGCGGTTTTGGCGAGGTGGTAGAATCGAATCACCCTGATTTTGTTGTTGGCGATAAAGTGATGGGGATGACAGGGTGGACGGAATATTTTCTAAGTAATGGCCGTGGACTGAATAAAGTACAAGCGGGCATTGATGCGGAAATGGCGCTGTCGGTGTTTGCTTTACCTGGATTAACTGCCACACAAGGGCTGTTTAATGTCGGTAAGCCAAAAGCTGGTGAAACACTGGTTGTAACAGGTGCTGCGGGCTCTGTGGGCTCAATTGTTGGGCAATTAGCCAAAGCTGATGGTTTACGTGTTATTGGGGTTGTAGGAAGTGATGAAAAAGCGGATTGGATAGTTAATGATCTGGGTTTTGATGGTGCCATTAACTATAAGTCAGAGAATTTAGACCAACAATTGAGTGCGTTGACCCCGAATGGCATTGATGTATTTTTTGAAAACACCGGAGGGCCAATTCAGCAGCTTATTTTCAATCGTATGAATACCTTTGGTCGTATTGTTGTGTGTGGAATGATTGCCGACTACACCTCAGAAGTACCGGCACCTGGCCCAAATTGGATTCCGTTGATCAAAAAGCGCATTACCGTTCAAGGTTTTGCAATGCCAGACCATTTAGGTGATGCGCCAGCGTTACTGGGCAAACTTACGCCGTATGTCATGCAAGGTAAAATAAACTATCGTACTCACCTGCTGAACGGATTAGAAAGTGCAATGACGGGGTTAAACTTGTTTTTCACCGGTGCAAATAAGGGCAAGTTAATCGTTAAATTATAATGAGTGGTTCTTTGGCTTGGACTTTAAAGCTGAATTTGAATATAAACAAAATGATAGGAAATAAAATGGATCAATTGGCAACCGAGAACCACGACAGAATTGAACTGGGTAGTTCACTCACCTTGAAAAGTGGCCAGACAATAAAAAACCGTTTATTCAAATCAGCAATGAGCGAGCAGCTAGGGACACGAGAACATAGCCCAAAAGCGGGCCTAGCGACGTTATACTCACGCTGGGCGGAAGGGGGAATTGGTCTGTCGATAACCGGTAATATCATGGTTGATAGAACTGCGCTGGGTGAGCCTAAAAATGTAGTGCTTGATGAAGAATCAGATTTAAGCTTATTTAAATGCTGGGCTGTGGCTGGTAAGAAAAATAACAGCCAAATTTGGACCCAATTAAACCATCCAGGTAAACAAATACCCAGTTTCATTTGTAAACAACCCGTTGCACCCTCGGCTATTGCTTTAGAAAACGGTTTGGAAAAAGGATTTAATAAACCCCGAGCACTGACAGAAGCCGAAATATATTCGATTATTGATAAGTTTGCGCTTAGTGCACAGTTATCCAAAGAGGCTGGCTTTACTGGGGTTCAAATCCACGCCGCCCATGGGTATTTAGTAAGCCAATTTTTATCTCCCCGCCATAATCAACGAGAGGATAAGTGGGGCGGGTCGTTAGAAAACCGTATGCGATTTGTGTTAGCAATCTATGATGCTATACGGCTTAAGGTGGGTGAGCATTTCCCTATAGGTATCAAGCTGAACTCGGCAGACTTTATGCAAGGAAGTTTCAGTGAAGATGACTCGATGCTGGTGGTTAAAGCGTTAAGTGACGCAGGTATCGATTTAATCGAAGTGTCTGGTGGCACCTATGAAAGTCCTACGATGATGGGGGGCAAACAGAAGGAATCGACACAAAAGCGCGAAGCGTATTTTCTCGACTACATTGAAAAAGTACGTCACTTAGTGGATACACCACTTGTCTTGACTGGGGGCTTTAGATCAGCACCTGCAATGCAGGCTGCATTAGATTCTGGGGCGACTGATTTTATTGGTTTGGCACGTACTACAGCTGTCGATCCTGACTTTCCACAAAAGCTAATCAACAATATTGAGCATAAGCAAGAGCTACGCACATTAACCACTGGTGTCAGAGCTATCGATAACATAGCGATGTTGAACATTACATGGTATGAGCAACAACTCGCCCTAATGGCAAAAGGTATATCACCAAAAGCGAATTTAAGTGAGTGGAAGACCTTCATCAATGTACTGCTTAATGCGGGTATGTATGCCTTTAGAAAGCGTAGGGCATAATTAAGTCGATAAAGATCTTACATCAAAATTGCGGTCGTGAAGGGTTTCGATTATCTTAGCGGGCAAAGTTAACCTGAAGAAGTGAAGAACAATGTCTGAGATGACGATTGAACAACTTGCTGGCCACCAGAACCTTGTTGTTACCCAGCCAAATTGCCCATTTTGTGTAAAAGCAAAAGCCTTGCTTGATGCACGTGGAACAGAATACACCACACTGGTACTCGGCCAAGATTTGCCAAAAACAATGATGGTTGACTTCATTGAGCAAACAACAGGTAACGTTGTCCGCACCGTGCCTCAAATTATTCTTGATGGCCAATATATTGGTGGTCATGATGATCTTGTCGCTTTTCTTGAGCGCCAAGTAGACAGTGAAGCTTTCGGTGGTTTTGAGCTATAAGCTCAAATCACGAAATAAAAAAGGTAACGAATTCGTTACCTTTTTTTGTTTTTGATCTGCGTTAAACCTTTCTTTGATAAGCCAGTTATCTTCTTGAATTCTGTTAAAATGATGTATCACATTGATGTTTTTTGAACATAGAATATCAGTGGTTTAATTTATAGTTACAGTATGATGGAGAGGGAACCTTGGGTTATCAAATACTATTATTTGGACTATTACTGGTGGCTGCTGGCTCATTGCTTGCTGGCCATTCATACCGTCATAATCGAAAAGTAACACCACTCTTTATTGGTCTTTTTTCTCTAATATCGATGATGTCTATTGGGGTTTATGCTTTTCTCGGAACGACCCAACCCGATCGCCAAGAAGTCGTTCTTTTAGAGAAAGTAAGTGATGGCTCTGATCGTGATAATATTGCGTCGATGATGCCGACTGATCTCAATCAACAACGCATTAATGAAATACAGAATGAACTGCGTGAAGATACTCAAAATGGTGAATTATGGTATGCCTTAGGGAATGCCTATATGTACAGCTCTCAGTTTGAAGAGGCTGGGACAGCTTTTTTCTATGCGTCGAAACTGGCAGAAGAACCACAAGCCAACATTTATTCAGCAATGGCAACCGCTAGCTATTATGATAAAGGGCAGAATTTTACCCCTGAAAGCCAGCAATGGTTGGATAAAGCCTTTGAGCTCGACGAAGATAACATTCCTGCTTTGATGCTACAGGCTACAGATTACTTTCTAACAGCGCGCTACCAAAGAGCGATTGATACTTGGCAGCAGGCCCTTGATACCGAACGAACAGACCTAGATCGTGTGAAGTTAATCAATGCGATTAATAGGGCAAAAGGTTTAATTTAATTATCTTTTATCCATAAAAATGTAGCTGGTGTGGCCCAGTTATACCAATCTGGATAAGTGAATGATCTAAGTATTACGCGGGAAAAATTGTTGTTATCAAGGCAGAGATTGCAGTAACTAGTGGTTCTAATTACAAAATCTCTAACGTAGAGAGCAACGGTTTTAACCAGTAAGACTGATCAAGTACTTTTGTAGGTTGGTATTAATCACTGGGCTTTTATTTATGGCCACGATGCAGGAGTTGCCGTCGCTAGTAGCAGATTGCTTGCCCTCGCATACCTCAAAGCCAAACAGTGAATCCCAAATTTCGATGTTATCACCTGTCATGCTAAATATATTGCTTATGCTAGCGTGGGCACAGTATGGAAAAATACGAATGGCGCTAGAAGGTAGTGTTTTAAATAAAAAAACCCAGCGTCAGCTGGGTTTTTATTTATATCGAATAGTTTAATTACTTATCGTAAGACGCTTCGCGAGCTTCTGCTTCTTTATCCCATTGTGGTACAACGGTCTTCAAGAAGTCTTCTTTCTCTTTGTTCATAGCATCCATATCCATGCCAAGAGCTTGCTGTGCTTTTAGCTTGGTTGAGATATCTGGGATCTGAACTTCTTCCGTAATGCCTTTAGTTGCCAACAAGCGAATAACTTGAGCACGTGCATCACTTGCTTTATCAACAGCAGTGCCTAATACGCGTAGGGCAACTTCTGGAGCATGCATATGAACGCCGTGTGAAGCAATTGCATAGTCCCAGCGCCATTGTGCGTGGCGAATATCCATAAGGATTGGCTTCATTTCCTCTTCGGTTGCACCTGCATCCCAAGCCGCTTTCGCTTCAAAGTGAGCAGCAACGATTTGCTTCTCAGCGCGTAGCTTCATATCAAGTACTTGTGCTTTACGTGTTGAAACGATGCCTTGCATTGTTGCTTTATCTTGCGTGTGGCATTGTGCACAAGTATCTTCGAAACGGTCGAATGGGTTGCCGATCTTATGATCTGTGAACACGACACCTTCTTCGTTTTGTACCTTAGGCATGTGACAGTCAATACATGTCACGTTATTCTTGCCATGGATACCATCACGCCATGTTTCATATTCTGGGTGCTGTGCTTTGATCATTGGTGCTTTAGATACGCCATGAGTCCAATCGCTGAACCCAATCTCATCGAAGTACACTTCCATTTCATCAACGCCAGTACCTTTATCCCAAGGGAACTTAACCGCGTTTTTGTTTTGTTTTTGGAAGTAGTATTCAACGTGACACTGACCACAAACTTGCGCTTGCTGGTCAAGTCGCGAGCCATCTTCAAACTTCATGTCAATCGCTTCCATTGCTCGCTTAGCGTATGGGCGTGACATTGCAAGGGCTGGTTTACCCTGCTTGAAGTCGTCGCTATTTGTGTTGTGGCAATCGGCACAACCAATAGCGTTATTGATTTCTGAGCCTAAGCGTGCCCACTTACCTTCGAAGTAGCCATCTTCACCACGTTCGTCAATGACACGTGCTACGTCTGGGCTTTTACAGCTCCAACATGCCATTGGCATTGGGCCTGAGTTTTCATCTTGTGGGCCGCCTGTACGAAGTGTTTCACGTACGTCATCAACAGCATAAAAGTGACCACGTGCTTTGTTATAGTCTTTTGCGAAACCATATCCCGCCCACAAAATCACCATATTAGGGTCGCCTTCAAGGGCATCCTCAATGGTGTCACTTTCTTTGGTCGCTTCCCAGCTTGTGTATTGCTCAATATGCTCTAGTGCGTAGTTTTGGTTGCGTGCTTCTATTCTTTCTTTTTCTGCATCTTCAGAGGCAGCCTGCACATTAGTCGAAAGAAATATTGCAGACAACAAAGCTGCAACGGCGGCAGTGTTTCTCGTCCATTTATTACTCACAGTGTGTTACTCCATAATTCTAATTATAAATAGAGCCAAGCGTTGTGAGAGCGGCCGATTGATGATTAAGAACTGGAGATCTTGCTAAGAATAGCAAATATGATGTTGTGTGGAGGAAAAGGAAAATGTTTATTGTTTTGGATCAAAAGTGAAAAATTAATAATGGGAGTTGACCTAAATTTACATTCAAATACCCCTTTTTGGGTATTTAGGGGTGGATAAATAACTGCTGGAGATTTATTTAAAAAATGAACTTTAAATCATCATCTTATGCGAAGAATGGAATTGATCTAGGTCACTAAATAGGCAGATTAAATCACTCCTAAGTAGTATTTGCAGTTTGACGCATGTTTTCACATATTGAAATATTGTTTAATATGTAACTGTTAAGCGTTGTGGCTTATGTTGATGAAAATAAGAATTGATATCAATTAAATATGTTAAGTGACATTTATATTAATTGTGCATCTTGATGCACTCAACTCTTTATATCAGCACCTGTTACTTTTAAATAAAAAGTAATTGGAAGATGAAAAGGTGAAAAATGGGCAATTATAAAGTAGCCCTAAATAGCATGATTACATTATTTGTAGGCATGTGTATTTGGGGTTTCTCAATCAATGTTGCCGCCGACTCTCAGCCAGCAGAAGCCACAGCAGCAACCCCTTCTGTTTCAACTCAAGAGTCAGGTCGACATGTTGTCGATTTCATCCGGGATCGCGACTACGCTTGTACGCAATGCCATAAAGATGAAAAAGACACGCTAAAAGGCGCACATAGTGATGTGCTTCATGCTGAAACAAATCGAAACATTACATGTGTCGATTGCCACAGCACGATAGGAAAAGATCACCGCGATGGTGGTTCATCAGTGACGAAGTTTGCACCGTCACAGTCTGTTGCTGGCAGTGAAAAGCCAGCGGCCGATATAACGTGGATCACGAAGCAAAATCAAACCTGTACTGATTGCCATGAGCCAAAAGATTTGCGTGAAGCAAACTGGACTCATGATGTGCATGCGTTAGATTTATCTTGTGCATCTTGCCATAACATCCACCCAGAAACAGATCCAATGAAGGGTATCGAAAGAAAGCCGAGAATTAAGCTTTGTGTCGATTGTCATTCAGATCTGAAAAAAGAAGAGTAGGGGCGATTATGACGTGTTCAAGACGTAATTTTTTGGCTGGTGCCGGTGCAGTAATTTTCACCACAGGCGTCGGTGCAAACTCGCTACTCGGCCGCCAATCACTGGCGGCAACAATGAAAGACGGCGTTAAGCTATACGGCATGGTACATGATGAAACGTTATGTATTGGCTGTACAGCGTGTACTGATGCTTGTCGAGAAGTGAACAATGTACCTGAAGGGGTATCTCGATTAGAAATTGTACGCAGTGAGCCTCAAGGCGAATACCCGAATGTAGACTACAAGTTTACGCGTATTTCTTGTCAGCATTGTGAAAATGCACCTTGTGTTCATGTATGCCCAACAGGTGCCGCCTTTAAAGACGCAGAAACTGGCATTGTTGATGTTGATAACTTCAAATGTGTTGGTTGTGGCTATTGTTTGGCAGCATGCCCTTATCAAGTCCGCTTCTTTAACCCTGAAACAAAATCAGCTGATAAGTGTGATTTCTGTAAAAAAACAAACTTAAAAGCCGGTAAACAACCCGCTTGTGTTGAATCATGCCCAACAAAAGCACTGACATTTGGTGATCTTAATGATCCAAACAGTGAAGTTAGTCAGCTGATAAAAGAGAAGCCTGTTTATCGCCAGAAAGTGGAACTAGGGACGCAGCCGAAGCTGTATAAAGTACCTCATGGAAAAGGGGAGATAAAAGGATGAGTACAGCATTTGCAGATGCCTTTTATTTTGATTCGCTTGTGTGGGATTGGATCATAGCCGTTTACCTATTTTTAGCCGGTATGTCGGCGGGTGCGGTGATGATTTCAATTTACCTTAAACGTAAGGTGATTGAAGGTCACCCAAGTACAAATGGTATTATTAAAGCAACGGCGATCCTGGCACCATTCGGGATTATTGTTGGTCTATTAATCTTGGTATTCCACCTAACGAAGCCATTGTCTTTCTGGAAGATTATGATCTTCTATAACCCAAGTTCAGTGATGTCGATGGGGGTAATGTTATTCCAGATATACATGGTGGTACTGTTTGCTTGGATTGCCATTATCTATAAAGATGAGCTGCTGAAACTACTTAACGGCCGCTTGCCAATTGTAGGTAAAGTGATGGCCGTTATTACACGCTTTGAAAATAGCCTTGAGTTATTCTTGGGCTTCTTAGCGTTACTGCTAGCGGCGTATACCGGCTTCTTGTTATCAGCACTTCAAACCTACCCGTTGTTGAATAACCCAGTATTACCATTACTGTTTTTATTCTCCAGTTTATCGTCGGGTGCGGCAGCTTGTATTTTGGTTGGGGTTCTTTTCTTCAAAGAATCTGCACATAGTGCAAGCGTAAAATGGGTGCACAAGTTCGAACGCCCAGTCGTGATGTTTGAATTATTTGTCATATTTGCTTTCTTTAGCGGTTTGTATTTCGGTGGCGGTCAAAGCGCTGCGGCTGCAATGGCTGCAATCGGTGGCGGTTTTTGGGCTACATGGTTCTGGTACGGTGTCATCGGCATGGGTATGTTGGTTCCACTTGGCCTGAATGCATTTAGTCCTGCGGGCATTCGTCACAACAAAGCTTTTATTATGCTGGTAACCACATTAAGTTTGATTGGGGTGCTAATGTTACGTACTTTCATTCTGTATGCTGGCCAAATGACCACGGTATAATAAATACCTAGTACTACGTTAATCGTCACGGTGTATGCCGTGACGATTATTGAAAGGATACACGATGCTTCCTGAAGTTGGACACTTTGCCCTGATCATAGGGTTTGTCTTGGCAATACTCGGCTCCACCATCCCTGTTATTGGATTAATTAAAAAGGATTCATACCTTACTCGCTACGCTTGGCCGTTAAGTTATGGCGCTTTCCTGTTTGTTACTCTATCAATTGTTTTATTAGGCGTAGGCTTTGCGTTGGATGATTTTTCGGTTGCCTACATTGCCCATCACTCTAATACCCAGCTTCCTTTCTTCTTCAAACTTGCTGCGGTGTGGGGGGGGCATGAAGGGTCATTCCTATTTTGGTTGTTCTCGCTTGCTTTTTGGGCTGCAGCCGTTGCTTGGGTGTATCGTCACCGAAATGAGGCGTTTATTGCCAGAGTCTTAGTGACTCTAGCTATATTGATTACGTTATTTAGTGCATTTATTTTATTTGCATCAAACCCGTTTGAACGATTATTTCCAGTTCCTCTTGAAGGGCGGGATTTGAATCCGATGTTGCAAGATATTGGCCTGATCTTCCACCCACCGATGCTCTACCTTGGTTATGTTGGGTTTGCGGTGAGCTTTGCCTTTGCCATGGCTGCGTTAACCTCTAAAGAGGCTCAGTTAGATTGGGCTAAATGGAGTCGCTCTTGGACGCTGGCTGCTTGGGTATTCTTGACTGGTGGTATCGCTCTTGGCTCTTGGTGGGCCTACTACGAACTAGGTTGGGGTGGCTGGTGGTTCTGGGATCCTGTTGAGAATGCATCATTAATGCCTTGGCTAACAGGTACAGCGTTACTGCACTCGTTGATGATCACACAACATCAACGTGCATTAATTGGCTGGAGTTTGCTGCTGGCTATCTTCACTTTCTCGCTGAGCTTGCTTGGCACATTCATTGTGCGCTCTGGTTTGCTAACATCGGTACATGCGTTTGCGGTAGACCCAACGCGCGGCATTATATTGTTATCTATTCTGGCGCTGATATTGGTTGTTTCACTTAGTTTATTCGCGGTGAAGTCAGCCCAATATTTTGTACCCGCTAAATTTGGTTTTTTATCTAAAGAAGCCATGTTTATGATAGGTAATAGTTTATTTGCTGTTTCAACACTAACCGTTTTGCTTGGAACGTTTTACCCACTGGTTTTTCAAGCTTTAGGGCTCGGTAATATTTCAGTTGGTGCACCCTACTTTAATGCCATGTTCGTGCCAATGAGCTTTATATTGTTCATATTTATGGGCTTTGGTGTGCTGATCCGCTGGCACAGTGTGACGATGGATGATTTGATCACTCGAACGCTTGCACCCATGGCGGCATCTGTTGTATTGGGTGTTGCATTATCAGTGTTGTTTGAAAGAGGGGTTAACCTTGTTGTATGTGCATCATTTATCACTGCGCTTTGGATAGCACTCACAGCGTTACAAGCATTTGTTATGCGGGTTAATAAAAGGCGCTCAAAAGGCTTAAAAGGCATTGTTTGGCGACAAGCGGCAATGGTGGTTGCGCATATTGGTGTTGCTATTACTATTGTTGGCGCGGCTTTAGTGAGTAATTACGATACTGAAATTAGCGATAAAATGGGGCCGGGTGATGTGGTTGTTCTTGACGATTATACCTTTACATATAGTGATACAGAGTTGCTTATAGGGCCTAATTATACAGCTGAGCAGGCGAATATTGTGATGACTAAAGACAGTCAGTTTGAAGCGATGATCCAACCTCAACGTCGGCATTATGCTGTACGAACGATGAACATGAGTGAACCAGGTATTAAATGGTATTGGCACGGAGATATTTACATAACTCTGGGTGAAAAACTTAATCGCACTGACTATGCAGTAAGAATTCAATATAAACCATATGTTCGTTGGCTATGGTTAGGCGGCCTGCTAATGATGATTGGTGGGTTTATGGCGGTACTTAGTTTACGTAACGAGAAAGCCACTCATAAACAAACTAAGCCAGTTGAAACAATCGTGGTATGGAAATGATCCTAATGATGGCAAATAGCAGGTGAAAATTGTGAATCGTTTTATACCACTGATATTAGTTGTAGGCCTGCTTGGTGTGATTGTGTATGCAATGAACAACAACACCCCGTCGTCATTAAGTAGACTAGAAAATACCCCTGTACCGCCATTTCAAATGGAAACACTCTCCATTACAGCGGTACAGGTGGATGAGTCTGTCTTTAAAGATAAGCTGACGCTATTGAATGTTTGGGCATCATGGTGTGGCGTGTGCCAGTCGGAACATCCTTTTTTGATGTCATTGGCTGAAAATAACATCATTGATTTAGTCGGTTTGAATTATCGCGATAATTTAGCCGATGCACGTAATATTTTGCGGCGTACTGGGAGCCCATATCAGACAGTTATCTATGATCCAAGAGGCAAGTTATCACTTGATTTAGGTGTGTATGGTACACCTGAAAGTTATCTGGTTGATCAGCATGGGATGATCCGCTTTCGATACTCTGGTGCGTTAGATACGAAAATATGGCAACAGGAATTTGAGCCAGTTATACAGTACATAAAGGAACAGCAAAATGATGAAATTAATGGCTAATGGTAAGTATTGGCAAGGAGCCGTTGGTTTTCTATTTACGATGCTATTCTTTAGCCTGCCCGTCTTTGCACAAGTCGAGCAGATCTTTGTTGGAGCTGATTCAGAGATCATTGAAACAGTAGAAACTTTTAAGTTTCGTTCACCTTCTGAGCAGAAGCGAGCGATTGATTTATCGCGACGCTTACGTTGCCCACAATGTCAGAATCAGAATTTGATAGAGTCGAACTCACCTGTTGCTAAAGACTTGAGGCTACAAGTATATCAGATGGTGAACAATGGCAAGACAAACGCGGAAGTCGTGGAGTACATGACTTCTCGCTTCGGTGACTTTGTTTTATATAAGCCTAAGCTCTCTCCAAACACTTATTTATTATGGGGAGGGCCAATATTGCTGCTTGGTTTGTTCGGCGGGATTGTGTTTTTTACACTTCGCAGGCAGCAACGCTCAATGAAAATATGACATTTAACTCGTGTTCTATATTAATGACTAACTATTTTAAAGGGTGAATTTCTTCACCCTTTTTTATTGCCTGTTCTAGGCTGAGAGTACCTTTTGAGCAAAAAAGTATGCCTTTTGCTCTGAAATATATGTGGTTACTTGAAAATAAAGGAACAGTTGATGAATAGAAAGGGAATAATTACTTTTGTTGTTAGCTTTGCTTTAAGTTGTTCACAAGGCGTAGTATGGGCATCTGGGGGCGGTGGTGTTTTATCCGATCCCGGTGCAGCAGAAGGCAAGCATTTTGATCCAAAAGGACAACCCCCTTCGAAATATACTCAAGACATCCAACAGCAGCAGCGTGAATCTCTACCATTTGATGATAAACGTGATTTTGATGAGGCAAAAAAAGGCTTTATTGCTGCACCTGACTATAAACAAATAAAAGCTGAATCAGGCAATGTCGCATGGGATATGGCGAGTTACGAATGGCTACTGCAAGAAAAAGAATTCGACAGCATTCACCCTTCATTGCAGCGACAAGCCGTTCTCAATATGGCTTACGGGCTCTATGAAGTCGTCCCCGATAAAATCTATCAAGTTCGAGGCTTTGATTTAGCTAACATTAGCTTTATCAAGGGTGATACGGGCTGGATTATCTTTGATCCATTAACCGCGAAAGAAACCGCAGCAGCAGCGTTGAAGTTTGTTAATGAGCAACTTGGTGAGCGGCCTGTCGTCGCTGTTGTGTATTCTCACTCCCATGCTGATCACTTTGGTGGAGCTAGGGGGGTCATTAGTGATGAAGATATTGCCGCTGGTAAAGTAAAAATCATTGCTCCAGAAGGTTTTATGCTGCATGCGGTTTCTGAAAATGTCTACGCCGGTAACGCAATGAACCGTAGACTTTTTTTCCAATATGGTGTGTTGTTACCAAGAAGCCCATTTGGACATGTTGATCAATCCATTGGTAAGAATACCGCGGCGGGAACAACTGGGCTTGTACCTCCTACAATGTACATTAAAGATGATATTGAAGAGCACACAATTGATGGTGTGAAGATGGTATTCCAAAATACACCAGGCACAGAAGCTCCAGCGGAAATGAATACGTATTTCCCAGAGTTAAAAACATTTTGGGCTGCTGAAAATATTACGGGTACAGTACACAACATCTATACATTACGTGGTGCATTGATACGTGATGCTCTTGAGTGGTCGAAGCAGATTAATAAAGCTTTATATAAGTTTGGTCAAGATGCTGAAGTGATGTTTGCCTCTCACTCCTGGCCGCGTTGGGGGAATGATCGAATTCAAGAAATCATGCGTTCTCAGCGTGACATTTACGCCAACCTTAACAATGAAGTACTTCATTTAGCCAATCAAGGCGTCACAATCAATGAAGTACATAATCAATATAAACCACCAAAGAGTCTGCAGCAGCAATGGTCAGCCCATAGCTATCATGGCTCAGAGGCACATAACAGTCGTGCTGTTATTAACCGTTATCTAGGCTATTGGGATGGTAACCCTGCAACATTGATCCCCGTGTCACCGAGTGAGTCTGGCCCTCTATATGTTGAAATGATGGGGGGCGCCGATAATATCATCAAGAAAGGCCAGGCGCTGTTTGATAACGGCGAATATCTGATGGCTTCAGAAATATTGAATAAGTTGGTTTACGGTGAACCCGATAACCAGAAAGCCAAAGATTTATTAGCCAACGTGTTTGAGCAAATAGGCTACCAGCAAGAAAGCCCTAGTGTACGTAATAGCTTCTTGGCTGCAGCGTATGAACTACGTAACGGTATTCCAACAGGGGCAACACCGAAAACATCGGGACCTGATGTTATTAGGGCAATGTCGACCAGTTTATGGTTAGACTTCTTAGCTGTTCGATTGAACAGTGAAAAAGCGGATGGTATTGAGTTTGTGATTAATCTGATCACCCCGGATAATGATGAAAAATATGGGGTCGAGTTAAGTAACTCAACACTCACAAATATCAAAGACTATATTGCAGATGAACCTGATCTTACGATCACTATTGATCGAAAAGATCTCGAACAGGTCATGATGGGTGCCGTATCATTAGATGAACAAATTGAGAATGGGAAAGCCAAACTAGAAGGTGATCGTAAACCAATCGATCAACTAAAAGACATGCTAGCGAGCTTTACGCCAGACTTTGAGTTGATGCCAGGGACAAAGAAAGCGGTTGATGATAACGCTGAATCACACAGTCCAACGTTTGCTCAGCCCGAACTAGGAAGCACCGAAGGCGGTTAATCCGTCATTTTATATACCGTAACTCATTGTAAATGGAGCGATATCGCTCCATTTTTTTGAGTACTCGTTTATGATAGTTTCTTAAGGTTCAACAAGGATATTAAGATGCTAAAAGCCATTCATCACGCTGCGATTATTTGTTCTGATTATGCGGTTTCTAAACACTTCTATGTCGATATTTTAGGTTTAAGCATATATGCAGAACATTACCGTGAAGCACGAAACTCTTTTAAGCTGGATTTAGCATTACCAGACGGTAGTCAGGTTGAACTGTTTTCTTTTCCTAATCCACCCGAAAGACCGAGCTTTCCTGAAGCAAGGGGATTGCGGCACTTAGCGTTTGCCGTTGATTCGGTTGAACTGGTGGCAGATTATCTTGAAAGTAGAGGGGTCGGCGTTGAGCCAATTAGAGTGGATGAGTACACAGGGAAAAAGTATACATTTTTTCAAGACCCTGATGGGTTACCTTTAGAGCTTTACCAAACAGGGGGAAGTGCTTAGGGCGTGTTGACGTTTCAAAATTCGGCCTGCTGAGAGCGATTTTTTCAGATAACTAGGCGGAAATAGCAGTGACTAGTGGTTCTAATCATAATATTTCTAACGAAGTTAGGTGGAAAAATAGGCTCAGCCCAAAGGGTGAAGTCTGAAAAAGCTTTATACTGCGTTACTCAATTTGTATTTAGGTGACTAAACATTAAATTTCGTGCCTTGTCTAAAGGCGTTTTCAGACTTCACAGGCTAGAATTTGAAACGTTAACACGCCCTAGTAAAGCTCTTGGGGGGCTTAGCTAAGAATTCCCGCGAGTAAGGCGGCAAAAACCAAACTAGCGACGCCGTAAAAGCCGAATTCAATGCGTGATTCAACTACGGTTTCAACTTCTGATTTCTTTACTGTGGCCATGGTAAAAAATGAACCACCAGATAAGCCGATGAGTAGGACGATTAAGCCAAAAAGCAATCCTTCGATTAAAAACGTTAATTCCATGTTAGTGTCCTTTGAAGCACGGGATAATACATTTGCAAGGGCATAATACACACCTGATTGCATTTATCAACGTGAAAAACAGACAATTAAACTTATAAAAAACAGGGTCTTAAGTAGTTATGTGATAGCTTTGCATTTATACGCATATAAGGTGGAAAAGCGAAGAACTTGATAAATAACAGCGAGCTGTGAAATTTATTGTAAAAGGTATGAGCCCTAGTCGATAGGGCTCAATATATATCGTTAAATGGTATTTTTGTTCGGTATATCTACAGTTATGTGATTAAAAGCAGGTTTCAACAAACTGACTAACCGTGTATTTTTCATCAGAAATACAGATGTACTTCCATTTATCAAATGTGAGGCACGGGTGCGAGGTTGAAAAAGCGATAACATCACCAACAGCAAGATCACAGCCATCAGGTACAGTGACAAAGGTATGCTGATCCATGATGGCAGTTGCTTCTAGCTGAGCAACATCGATACTTTCTCCATTACGGTAACCGCGTTCGGGGATGGGTAAACCCGCATCAAATGCGACATCCCGCTTCCCTAATCCTACCACTGCTTTATTCTTTTCAGGACGAGAAAGCACATAAGCCCAAACTTCGAGTGCAGATTCAAGGTTCCCCCCTAAATCACAAGCATAGCCTTGGTTCTTTTCTGCGCGGTTCATTACCTTGTCTTGGGCGTCTTGGTAGATCCCCGTATCGTGGATTAAGTAACAACCCGGCCTGATGATTGCGTTTAAGTGCTGACAGGCGGTAAAACTTTCTGCGACAACGTCGTACCATGCAGACCCTGCACCGGTAACGATAGGGTGCTGTTCTGTAATGAGTTTATCTTCAGCCAATTTTTCAACTGTACGAATGGTTGTGGCAAGGAATTCACGAATATCGGCTTCGGCATTATCACCGTGAATAACACCTTCGTAGACTTCGAGACCAGCAAGGTTTAATCCGTCCAACTGGCTGATATGTTCAGCCAGCGCAACAACGTCTTCTGCACTGCGACAACCACAACGACCGCCTTCAACACCAAATTCAATCAATATATTAAGGGTCACACCTGCTTGGTGGAAGTATTGATGCAGTTGGTCGGCATTCTCTGCGGAATCGACACAGCAATAGAAGTTAACACCATACTGCTCAATAACGTTCTTGATCAGCGACATGTTGGCTTTACCAACTAATTGATTCGCCATCATGATGTTTTTAGCACCCGCTTCGGCAGCCACTTGGGTATGTGGTGCTGTGGCGATGGTTACTCCCCATGCGCCAGCAGCAAGCTGCTGTTCAAAAAAAGCAGGAGTCATGGTGGTTTTACCATGTGGGGACAATTTAACCTGATGGTGGTTGGCAAATTGCTGCATCCAGCTAAGGTTGTTTTCTAGTGCTTGCTGCTTGATAACCGCAGCAGGTAGGCTGATTTCTTCGTTAATTAGGCTGTATTTGCCTTCATTTTTTTCATCAACCCATACTCCCTTGGTACCTGCGGGAAATTTTTTGTGATGGGTGTCTTGGTATTTACTAACATGCTTTTTATTTGCTTGGTTCATTTATTATTCTCCTAACATAGCTTCTAGGCTACGTCGTTACAGGGTTTAAGCGTGGTTATCATATTTGCGGTGTTAGAAAGTATCAAACATTGCTTGTATTTTTGTGGTGCTTCTCACTGTTTTAACCCCGCCCTGAATTTATTATTTGTCTTGTCGAGAGAAAGGTGAAAGCCGTGACAATCGAAGTTGATATTGTTTCAAGAATTACAGAACGTTTTTCGCAATTGCGAGAAGCAGAAAAGAAAGTTGCCCGATTAGTCATCGATGATTTGGCAGCAGCGTCAGGTTCAAGCATTAGCCAGTTAGCAGAAGAAGCTGGAGTGAGTGAGGCAACAATTACACGCTTTGCGAAAGCTGTTGGTTGTAAGAATGTACGTGATTTAAAGCTCAAACTGGCTCAGTCCCTGGCTATAGGTCAACGCTTTATTCATGAAGCACCAGACCAATCAGGCATTCAAGGGGTTTATGAGTCGATAAAAAATGCGATCAACATAAACCGCAAGATAGTGAATGAGCAGGATATTGCGACAGCGGTTGAAACCTTGCAAAACGCAAGGCAAATACTCGCAGTTGGTATGGGGGGCGGTTCAACCATGCTATCTCAGGAACTTCAGTTCCGGTTATTTAGGCTTGGTTACCCTGTCACAGCATACAACGATGGCCTGCTTGCACGAATGGTCGCTTCAACGGCAGATGCAAACGATGTGATGGTTGTGATTTCTGCAACGGGCTATACCCCTGAAGTGGTTGAGCCGGCATCAATAGCGAAACAATACGGTGTGAAAATAATTTCGATTACACCAAAAGAATCACCATTGGCGGAAATTAGCGATTTAGTACTGCCTATCGTGACAAAAGAAACAGATTTCATCTATAAGCCGTCAGCATCGCGCTACGCCATGATGGCTTTAATAGATGTGTTGTCGACAGAGCTTGCCTTAAGCCATAAACGCCGAACCCGAGATAAATTACGACGGTTAAAGCTGGCTTTAGATAGCCACCGCGGTGGCGAAGATAGGCAACCTCTCGGCGACTAGCCGTAACCAGAAAGTAATCAAACTTCTGGGGACGGTAATGAAGCAGCAGATATAAGAGGAAGAGTCATGCAGTTCGATACCGTTTTCAGAAATGTACAAGTTGTAGACGGCACTGGTGCCGAACCATACAACGCAGATGTAGCAATAACTGGGGATCGTATTGCAGCCATTGGTGATTTAGCGGGCAGTCAGGCTCAACAAATCATTGATGGGGAAGGGAAGGCACTTGCCCCCGGTTTTATTGATGTACATACCCATGATGATACCAATGTCATCCGTTTACCTGAGTGTTTACCAAAGATCAGCCAAGGCGTTACTACTGTCATCGTCGGCAATTGCGGGATCAGTGCTTCCCCTACGGTGTTAGCGGGTGATCCGCCAGATCCGATGAACTTGTTAGGTAAGCGAGAAGATTTTAAATACCCGGATTTTAGCGCTTATGCAAACGCAGTAACGCTGGCACAGCCTGCAGTGAATGTCGCTGCACTTGTTGGGCATACCACGCTACGTAACAACGAAATGGATGATTTACTTCGCGCAGCAACAAGTGAAGAAATATCGATGATGAAAAAGCAGCTTCACTTAGCGATGGAGCAAGGGGCATTAGGTTTGAGTTCTGGCCTTGCATATGCCTCGGCAAAGCAAGCTCCTGTTGAAGAAGTGATGGCGTTAGTTGAAGAGTTAGCTGAGTTTGACGGTATTTATACCACGCATATGCGCACCGAGTTTGAGCAGATCCTTGAAGCAATGGAGGAAGCGTTTAAAACCGGTAAGCACGGTAAAGTACCTGTTGTTATCTCCCATTTAAAATGTGCTGGTGCTGGTAATTGGGGACGTACGGTTGAAGTGCTTGATTTAATGGATAAGACAGCGCAGAAACAAGACGTGTCGTGTGACTGTTATCCGTACTCTGCTAGTTCATCAACGCTCGATTTGAACCAAGTAACCGATGAGATAGATATTTTTATTACTTGGTCTGAAAGCCACCCGGCGCAAGCAGGAAAAATGCTGAAAGACATTGCAGTCGATATGGGATTGCCATTAATTGAAGCGGCAAAACAATTACAACCCGCAGGTGCGGTATACCACTGCATGGATGAAGCGGATGTTGAGCGAGTATTGAAATACCGCTTAACCATGGTGGGCTCAGATGGACTGCCAAATGACCCTCATCCACATCCAAGACTATGGGGATCTTTCCCTCGGGTGCTGGGTTATTACAGCCGTGAAAGACAGCTGTTTAGTTTAGGCCAGGCCATTCACAAAATGACGGGCATGTCTGCCAAGCGCTATTGCTTGAAAGATCGTGGGGAAATTAAACAAGGCGCGTATGCCGATATGGTGCTGTTTGACCCAAATACTATTATCGATGTCGCCAGTTTTGAAAACCCGATAGCGGCTGCAAAAGGCATCGACGCCGTCATGGTCAATGGCTGCATTAGTTACCAAAATGGTCAAGTAGACCAACAACGGCATGGCCGTTTCTTATACCGCCACCAAGCATAATGCTTGTCGGCTTACAAATTGGTGATGTAGCCCAAATGGTTTGGGGTGCCGCCATTACTAAAATCAGTAACAAGAAGTTGGAGAAAAAATTATGACTATCACACGCTATGGCATCGAAGGCGGTACAGGCACCGGCGGTCAGCACCTTCCTTTTGCACGAGCAACTCAAGCGGGTGGTTTCCTGTATGTGTCAGGCCAGACACCAATGACCGATGGTGAAGTTGTTGAAGGCGGCATCATTGATCAGTCTCGCCTAGCGGTTCAAAACTGTGTCGATATTATGGAAGAAGCGGGCTACGGCCTAGAAGACGTTGTCCATGTTAAAGTGGTATTAACGGACTCACGTTACTTCCAATCATTTAATAAAGTGTTTAAAGAGTTCTTTGGCGCAAACCCACCAGCACGTATCTGCATGGTATGTGACTTGGTTGTTGATGTGAAAGTTGAAGTTGATGTGACGTGCTACCGTGAAGATCGTCGCTAACAGCTGACTAAATATTTAGACAAGTTTTCACCCTATATTATGTCAAAGAACATCTGAAGGCTTGTCACAACTGCTTGGTAAGGGATATCAGGTAGTTATTACAAAAGTGGCTAAGGATTAGCCAAAAGAAAAAGGGTTGGCAAAGCACCAACCCGATATAAAAAAGCAAAACTGATGATATCAGTTAATCATGGGGTAGTGATTAAGAGCGCTATCCCCAAGCAAATAAAAGCAATAACGATTATAAGAGGGATGGAATGAACAGTACACTCTTTCTCACCGGGTTCGGTGCATATGTGGTTTTTTTAATCTGGTTGGGCTGGTTTGTTTCTCGAAACCAAAAATCAGGTGAAGATTTCTTACTAGGTGGACGTGGCTTACCAATGTTCTTAGTACTTGGTACAACCGTTGCAACGATGGTTGGTACCGGTTCAAGTATGGGAGCTGTCGGTTTTGGTTATGCTAATGGTTGGGCTGGTGCGCTTTACGGTGTTGGTGGTGCTATCGGTATTCTATTGTTAGCTTACTGGTTTGCCCCTGTGCGTAAGCTTAACTTCATGACCATGAGTGAAGAACTGTCTTACTATGTGGGTGCAAACAAAGTCGTTAAGAATGTTGTTGGCATATTGATCTTTGTCGCATCGATTGGTTGGCTAGGCGCCCATATTCTGGGTGGTGGTATGTACCTGGCTTGGATTGCCGATATTGAACTGAATACGGCAAAACTGATTATTGCCGCAGCCTTTACTATTTATGTCGTTATCGGTGGTTATACCGCCGTTGTGTGGACCGATACGATTCAAGCAGTGATTCTATTTGGCGGTTTCATTTTAATGGCTGTGCTTTCTGTTGAGCATATTGGCGGGCTTGATAACCTATATGCAGCGATGGATCCTGCAGCGGTTAGTTTATTTGGTATCGATAAGCTTGGTCTGATTCCTGCTATCTCACTGGCAACCGTTGTTGGTGTTGGTATCCTCGCGACTCCATCTTTTCGTCAGCGTATCTATTCAGGTAAAGATGTAAAAACTATCCGTCGCTCATTTGTTCTATCAGGTGTGCTGTACTTGTTCTTTTCAATCATCCCTGCGGTTATCGGTATGTCAGCGCATGCGATTAACCCTGAGTTGAATAACGCGAACTTTGCCTTCCCGTATGTTGCGGCAACAGTGTTACCTGTTGGCATTGGTATGATAGTGCTTATTGCTGGTCTATCTGCAACCATGTCGAGCGCAAGTTCAGATGCCATCGCAGGCGTCTCTATCTTGCTACGTGATATCTACATTATGTTCACGGGCAAAGTACCAGCAAAAGATAAGATGGTGAGCTACTCACGCTTCGCTTTAGTTATCTGTATTGGCTTTGCTCTACTGTTTGCGCTGACGTCAAACGACATCATTAGCTATATCACTAAGATGATTTCAACGGTTATGTCAGGCATGTTTGTGTGCGGAATGTTGGGTCGCTTCTGGTCACGCTATAACTGGCAGGGTGCCATTGCAACATTAGCGGGTGCATCAGCAGCATCATTTACTGTCATGATGAGTGGTGACTTTACCGCTTTCTGGGGTAACCCTGTGATCCCATCAGTATTAACGGCATTAACCGTCGGTGTTGTTGTGAGCTTGGTAACACCAGTAAACTCAGTAACGAAAGAAGAAGCGCTAGCGATCCTTGATGCAGAGCGTGCAGGAATGGAACAGTCTGAAGAACCAGCTGTGAGTATCGAAACAGCAACTGCAAAATAATCCTCTAAAACTCGTCAAAATGCAGGCCTTTGTGATGATGTAAGGCCTGCATCTTCAATTACGCTTTTAGTACAGATTTAAAAATTTAAGGTGACAGTGTGAAAATTGCATTTTTTGGTGAATGTATGGTTGAGCTAAGCGGCCAGCCATTACAACGCACTTTTGGTGGCGATACGCTAAATACTGCGCTGTATCTATCACGCCTTGGTGCTTCCCGTGATATCGCTGTCAGCTACGCAACAGCATTGGGTATCGATAAAATTAGTCAGGATATGCTTAGCTCATGGCAGGCTGAGAGTATCGATGTTTCGATGGTCAGAAAAGTTGATAATAAATTACCGGGCTTATACTTGGTTGAAACAGAGCCTAATGGCGAGCGACACTTTCATTACTGGCGTAATGATAGCGCGGCAAAATTCTATTTTTCAGTTGATATAACACCACTAGAACAAGCGATTGAGCAACATGAGTTTGATGCTTTGTATATCAGCGGGATCAGTTTAGCCATCTTAGCGGAAGATGCCAAAGCAACGTTGATCACGTTACTTGAAAAGCATAAAGCAAATGGTGGACGAGTATTATTTGATAATAATTTCCGCCCTCAATTATGGACAGCAAAACAAGCGCAATATTGGTATTCACAAGTACTGCCGTTCGTTGATATCGCACTCATTACTGAAGATGATGACCATTTAGTTTGGGGTAAAACCGATATTGTAGAACGTTGCCAACAGTTGGGTTGCAAAGAAGTCGTAATAAAGCGTGGGTGTGAGCCTTGTAAAGTGGTTTGTGGCTTACAAGACCAGCAACGTGAAACATTCTATGTCGCAGCAAATAAAGTAGAGAAGGTCGTTGATACTTGTGCTGCAGGTGACTCATTTGCTGCAGGTTATTTAGCCGGACGACTAAGCGGTAACACGGAAACAGCATCAGCAGAATTGGGCCATCAATTGGCTTCTATAGTTATTCAATATCCTGGGGCGATTATTCCGCCTCAAGCGATGAAAGCGTTAATGTAAAAGGAATAGTGTAAAGATGTCTCAGCAACTTATTGAAAAACTGAAAGCCTTCAAAGTTATCCCTGTTATTCAGATCAACAGCGTTGAGCAGGCAGTACCATTAGCAAAAACATTAGTTGAAAATGGCTTGCCTGTCGCTGAAGTTACGTTTCGAACAGAAGCTGCTGCAGAATGCATTCGGTTAATGCGAGAAGCATACCCTGAAATGTGCATTGGCGCAGGTACAGTATTAAATGCAAAGCAAGTTGATCGTGCGATTGAAGCGGGTGCCGAGTTTATGGTGGCGCCGGGCTTGAACCCAACAACAGTGCGTTACTGCCAAGCGAAAAGTATTCCAATGGTACCAGGTATTAATAACCCAAGCCAGGTTGAGCAAGCACTGGAATTAGGGCTAACCTTTTTGAAGTTCTTCCCAGCTGAAGCATCGGGTGGCATTAATATGATTAAGTCACTACTTGCCCCATACGGTGATATCTCAGTGATGCCAACTGGCGGGATTGGTAAAGCGAATATACGTGATTACCTTGCTATAGACCGTGTACTTTGTTGTGGTGGTACGTGGATGGTATCACCTCAGTTGATTGAGGCTGGGGACTGGGACGAAATTGGTCGCCTAATTCGAGAAGCCGTTGAGCTAGTTAACGACTAGTTACGTACCTTATTTAGGACGGGTCATTTAATATAAAAAAGCCACTGGACAGTGGCTTTTTTGATTTTAAGACGAGACAGATGCCTTTGTTAGGCTTGATCTATCTTAAAACGAGCGAGTTGCTTATTTTGTTCGGCTGAGAGGTGTGAAAGCTCTTCGCTAGCTGAAGTCGTTTGTGCTATCCCAGCTACATTTTGGTTTATAGTATCTAAGGTAACCGTCACATTCTCTGAAATAGAGTTCGTCACTTGTACTTGTTCTTGTGTTGCGCTGGCAACAAGGTTGTTGACATCATTCATAGCCTCAACGGATAGCTTAATATCCTCAAAAGCATTGGCCAGTGAACTTGATAGCTGTTTCGATTCCTCGACTAATGAAGCATTGCCCTCCATATGCTCAACGGCAAGTTGAGACTGGGCTTGTAGCTTATTAATAATTTCTCGAATACTCAGTGTTGACTGCTGGGTTTTAACAGCAAGCGCCCTGACTTCATCCGCGACAACTGCGAAACCTCTACCTTGCTCTCCAGCTCGTGCTGCTTCAATGGCTGCATTTAAAGCTAGAAGGTTGGTTTGATCGGAAATGCTGTTAATTACTTCAATAACGTCACTAATTTCATTAGTAAATTCGTTGAGTTGACCAACGATGTTTACCGAATCATCGACAGATTGCTGTATTTGGTTATTCAGTCTATTAGATGTCTGCAGCGACTGTCCGCCGTGAGTAACATTTTCTGCGACAGATAACGTAATCGCTTGTGCTCTTTCAGCCTGTATGCTGACTTCGTTGGCGGCAACAGTGAGCTGATTAACAGCACTTGATACATTTTCGATCTGTTCAAGCTCGATATTGGCGTTGTCGTTGGCTTGAATCATCACGGTTGCCAGCTCTTCTGAAGCTGAAGCCACGTTATCGGCAATGCTAGCCGACTGTCTAAAAGAGGTTTTGAGGGTATCAGCAAGGTTGAGAACGTCACGGTAAATACCTTTCTCATCCCCTTTCTTCTGTAGAGTAAAATCACCTTGGCTAATGATTTTGATCTTTTCTGAAATCTCGTTTGGCTCACCACCAACATGCTGCTCTATATATTTAAAAATTAGATAGTTGAGATAGAGTGTTGCGATCACACAGATAAAGATAATATACATAACCAGTTTACTCGCTGAAGAGGCATCAGCAAGGCTTTGCTCGTATAGTGTTTTAGCGATAGATTCTTGAATATGGGTTAGTTCAGCACCTATAGCAGATAGAATATCAACCTTTTGATATAGTTCTAGTACCATTGCGTCAGTAACGGGTTGCTGCTTAATTGTAGCCAAATACTGATTGACCACGCGCTGCTGTTCAGCAAACCGTGAGGCTATAGCACTTTCTTCTGGAGTCAGGTAAGTATTCATGTACTCGCGCCAAACACTTTCAACATTTTGTAAACCTGAATCGATGGATTGATTCATTTGGTTATGCGTAAAGTCACCAAGTAAGTGCTTGTTAAACGCATCAATAATATTCACCGCAAACGTATCATTGATGACTTTAAGCTGTCCCATTGGGATAACTCTATCTTGATATAATTCACTGGAGTTCTGATTTACTCTATTAAACGAGTAAGTTAGAACAATGAAAATAATAACAAATGATATAAGGCTTAGAAGCAACTGTAATGTAAGTCTGAGTTTCATAAAATAACATCCATGCAAAGTTCGCTGATATTAAAACAATTACTTAACCAACATCCAGTGATATTTCGTTAAATAATAATTATTATTTAAAACGGCGTTTATGTAGGCTATTTTACGATGCATTAATTTGTGACTAATCGCATTGATTCATAGTTGTTTCGAATTGAACGCCAATATAATGTCATATTTAAGCTGAATATTTGACGCTCAGGGCAGTGTTTATGACTGGTGGTGATATTTTGCTTTTACTATATTTAGAATTGTAGTGAAGGTATTAATACATGAAATCACATGATATAACTTTGCCGTTTATATCAAACTTTAAATATAAGTCTTTCCAATCTCCCTTATCATCAAAATATGCAATACAGCTACCATTATTAAAGGTTGCATTATAGTTTTCACCAGTACTAACTATAACATCAAGCCCATTTATTTTGTTTGCTAAATAACTTGAGTACATTCCAGAGTATTGACTTAATAAAATAATTTTATTAATTCCTTGAACATATAGTCGATCAACTGAGTGGGCGATGATGTCTAAGTCTTGCTGCTCAGGCTTATCATCAAGTTGGTTGCTTTGGTTTATAAGTGAAAGGTAAGCAACCTTTTCATTATTAACAGATTGAATGTATGCATCTGCACGAGATTTACCTGCATTGTAAGCATAAATTTTCGAGCCATATTGCTTGAGGCCAAAGTTTATATTGCTGGCGATGATAGAATGGTTCGGTTTTATATATTGGCGAGCAATATCGGCATTTTGATCATTAAGTACTAATGCTGTGACATAAGAGAAGGCAGGGGTTAATAATGGCTTATTCAGATTTTGGTCTGAATAGAAAGCGATGTGTTTTGTATTATTTACTTGTGCCCGATCGAATGCTTGTTGGAGGTTACTTCTTAGCCATTGCTTTATCATGGGTTGCTGGTACTTATCATTAACCAGCATTGAGTCTGGTGCTTGAGTGATGAAGCTGATTGCGATACCAACTGGCTTCTGTTGCTTTGGCGAGCAAGCGGATAATAATAAAGTTGCTAAAACGCTAGCAATGATAAGTTGTGTACGTGACATAATTAAAATGAACATAAAGTGTGATCTGGATCAGCATTCTCTAGTATCTGTAATTTAATTACAAGAAAGACTCTGTTGAATACATGGGCACGTTTGACTTCAGTTTCCTGTTATTGAGAGGTTTAATCGCTTGTTGGGCAGGTAAAATCGGCTAAAATGGCTTTTTATTCGATCTTTTGTACATATATCAGTCAATTAAAAAGTTTTTTGATATTTTTTGTTGACTCAAACTCAGCATTCCGTAAAATGCAGCCCATACCAACGTCGATGAGTTGTTTGGTTGTGATGTAAGGGCGCGTTGGCAGAGTGGCTATGCAGCGGATTGCAAATCCGTGGACCTCGGTTCGACTCCGGGACGCGCCTCCATTCTCTTGAAGAGAATATAAAGCGACACTAGCTCAGCTGGTAGAGCGCAACCTTGCCAAGGTTGAGGTCACGAGTTCGAACCTCGTGTGTCGCTCCAAATTTTGTACTAACGGTCAGGTTAATATGGCAGACCGTTATTAAGATGGTGTCTTATCCATCGCAATCAAGAATTGCGTGCCCTGGTGGTGGAATTGGTAGACACAAGGGATTTAAAATCCCTCGGCGTTCGCGCTGTGCCGGTTCAAGTCCGGCCCGGGGCACCATCTATAAAGTCTGATATTATCTGAAATGAAAATATCAGCATGCGACACTAGCTCAGCTGGTAGAGCGCAACCTTGCCAAGGTTGAGGTCACGAGTTCGAGCCTCGTGTGTCGCTCCAAATAAGAAAGCCCCGATAGAAATGTCGGGGCTTTTTTACGTTTAGTCATCAACAAAATTACAATCTTTGATACCCAACCCATCAAGTTCAATGCAGATAAACCGATCATGCCAAATGGTCTTCTTCGTTAGTGGTTTTGCCAAAACCCGCACCTAAATAAAATCCTCTATTATATTGTTCGAATGCGAGACCGTATGCGGCTGAGTCTCTAATGCAAGAGTAGGGTGTTCAACGTCATTTGGGCCATTGATAACACATGATTTTCTTTATAAAGTGGTTAAGATTACTCGATTGTTAAATTTTGTGTAGCAGGGATAGCGATGAAATTAAACTGTGATATGGGCGAAAGCTTTGGTTGTTGGAAAATGGGTAATGATGAAGCCGTTATGCCATGGGTAGATATGGCAAATATTGCCTGTGGGTTTCATGCTTCAGACCCTGATCATATGTCAGAAACCGTTAGCTTAGCCAAAAAACATAAGGTTGAAATTGGAGCACATCCTGGCTACAACGATAAACAAGGTTTTGGTCGCCGCTCTATTCCACACTCATCGGTAGCGATTTCATATTTAATTGCTTATCAAATAGGGGCACTTAACGCGATCTGCCAATTTCATGATGTTGTGATGACCTATGTTAAACCTCATGGGGCACTGTATAACGATATGATGGCTGAGGAGAGGGTATTCATCGCGATTGTTGAATCCATATCAAGACTGAATCCATCATTTGAAAAGCCGTTAAAGCTGATGGTGTTAGCAAGAGCAGACAATACAGCGTATCGCGATTTAGCCGCAAAATATAATGTAGAGCTATTGTTCGAAGCGTTCGCTGACCGTGCATATGATGATACGGGGTTATTGGTGGCTAGAAGTGAATCAGGTGCGGTATACCATGATAGCCAGAGGATCCGACAGCAAGTTGCCGAACTTTCAGCAGGGTTTATCACGACGGCGTCGGGCACTAAATTATTGCTCCAAGCGGATACTGTATGTGTTCATGGTGACAATGAACAATCTATTGCGGTTGTAAAATCGTTATATGAGGATCTCCAGCGATGATGAAGATCGAACATGTTTCAGAAAACAATGCGATAGTTTACCTAGGTAACCAAATCGACGTTGCATTAACACCGAAAATTAGCCTGTTAGTTGACTACTTATGGACGCTAAAGGCTAATGCCATTGTTGAAGTCATACCTTCATACACTTCCGTACTTATTCAATTCCGGCCACAGCAAATTTCATTCGGGCAACTACAAGCTGCAGTATTGCAATATGAGCAGGCTAATCGTGAAACCCAGCCGTTAAACCTAACGCAATCAAATCATTCAAAAGTGATTGAGTTACCTGTTTATTATTCGACAGAGGTTGGCCCTGATTTAAAGGCGATCGCGAAAGATAAACAGTTAAGCCTCGACCAAGTGGTTGCACTGCATAGTGAGCAGCTTTATACGGTGTGCGCTATTGGCTTTGCACCTGGTTTTGCTTTTTTAGCATCAGTTGATGAGACGATTGCCACTCCTCGGCACCATGCCCCAAGAAAGAAAGTACCTGCAGGCAGTGTTGGAATTGCAAATTCTCAAACAGCGGTCTATCCCGCAGACTCACCGGGAGGATGGCAAATTATTGGCAATTGCCCATCGGAACTGTTTAATCCTAATAAAACACCCATGTCACCTTTTATGGTTGGCGACCAAGTGCGCTTTAGTCCAATATCGCGTAAAGCGTTTTTGGAACAAGGAGGTGAGATATGGCCACATTGGAAGTGATCCATGCAGGTATGCTTAGCCTGATACAAGATCTCGGGCGATTTGGCGTTGGCTCGCAAGGGTTAAGTCAGGGAGGGCCTGTCGATTTACATGCTTATTGCTGGGCTAATTATCTGGTTGGGAATGATGCAAATACTCCACTGATTGAGATCACGCTGGGTAAGGCGTCATTTAAAGCGACATCGCGGTGCTGCGTGGTGATTACGGGTGCCGATATGTCAGCAACCGTTGATGGTACTGTGGTTAACAACTGGCAACGGTTTACTCTAAATAAAGGGCAGGTGTTATCTTTTGGTTTCGCGCGAGAGGGGCTAAGGGCGTATTTAGCCGTCAGTGGCGGCTTTAACATTCCCGTTGTTTTAGGCAGTTGTTCAGCGGTGTCGCGAAATCAACTAGGCGGGTTGAAAAAAGGTCGGCCGTTAATGAAAGGGGATAGCTTACCGTTAAATGCGGTGGCAGATTTTAATGAGATTGGACGTAATGAAGGGCAGCAGGTTGCTTCTCGTTTCGTGCCGGATTACGGCAATCCCATCACACTTAGAGTTGTAGAGTCTTATCAGCATGCAGCCTTTGCTGATAGTGAAAAAGAGGCCTTTTATCATAGTGCCTATACTGTTAGCCAAGAAACTGATCGGATGGGGTGTCGACTCGATGGGAGAGCAATAACGGCGGATATGAATAATGGTATTGTTTCAGAGGGGATAGCGCTTGGAGCTATTCAGATCCCACCTAATGGCCAGCCAATTGTGTTACTGAATGACCGACAGACGCTTGGTGGTTATCCAAAATTAGGGTGTGTCGCCTGTGTTGATATTCCAAAGTTGGCACAAGCAAGGCCATACACTGAGGTTCACTTTAAACCAACATCATTGTCTGAAGCGACAGAAGAGTGGTTGGTATTCTCAAGATTTTTTGGTTTGCAGTTTTAGCGGCCTATTACTTTTTGATGCAAAAGGAGCACTATGTATATATTCGGCTACGGTAGCTTAATTAATCATTACTCGAGAACACGTACAGGGCAAACAAGTGAGGCGGTCGCCGTGACGGTAAAGGGGATTGAGCGTTATTGGGGTAAAATAGACAGTCGCTATAGCATTTCACCATTGGTTGCTATGGTGGGGGCTGGTGAGTGTAATGGGGTATTGATGCGGGTGAATGATGAGGCGTTGCAATGCTTTGATCAACGAGAGCGTGGCTATCAACGTATTGAGCTTGAACCCAACCAAATTATTACATCAAATGAAATCGATAAACATCAACCGATTTGGGTGTATGTTAGGCCCCAGCATGAACCGCCATGTGAAGTGCAGCCGATCATGCAAACCTATGTCGATACCGTGTTAGCTGGATGTTTGTCTATCTCAGAGACCTTCGCAAAAACATTTGTTCAAACAACTCAAGGGTGGCATTATCCCTTGGAAAATGACCGCCATCAGCCTAAGTATGGTAATCATGCAGGTGTAGAAGAAAGACACCTAGATCAAATCGATCAACTGCTAGCAACTGTTAGGACTAAATAAGAGAACAATGGCTAAACCGAATAAGAAAGGGCCAACCAAAACGGTTGATGTCTATTGTGCGGGTTGTAAAACACCACTCTATAAATACCGCAAGGGCGGAAAAGGGGCGTTGGTAAAGTGCTTCAAAGAACGCATAGTGAAAGATTTTACAACTGATGCAGGAACCTGCCCGCAATGCCAGAAGGTATTTGCTCGCGATACGTTAGTTCGTGGTGCCCCTGCATTCAAAATGATCGGTGGCAAGGTGACAATGAAATAAAAGTGGCCTTTATTCTTGAAGGGCTTTAAGAAGCATGCGTTATGACTGAGGGCATTGGATTTTTTTGCTAAACAACACGGCTTTTAAATTAAGTATTTTACGCTTATAGGTTGCCCTGACCAGCTGATAGTCAATGTCTGGCGAAAACCACATGACCAATTTTCGGTCACTTTTCCGTACTTGTTCGACTCTAATTGTATTAATTTTGCCAAAGTTGCTGTTGATTTTTTCAGTGCCCATAACCTGAAAATAGTAGTGATTGACGTCATCAGTATCTTGCAGTTTGTAGTTGAACTCTTTTTTACCTTCAATGAGTGCGAGCCGCATTTGGCTGCCAATGGCATCGGTGTCGAGTAGAGGGAGGTCCTGGCTTGTGAATGTTGCCGTTTCACCGTTAATAGTCACAGACGATGCTTTCCCATCAGAGGCAAAACTTGCTTGCGTTTTACCTGCGAGTAACCCTGATACTTCTCGCTTGAATCCTTTTGATAAAAAAGAATTATGAAGCTCAGACCAATACAATTGGCTGCTTTGCTTAAACTTTGTCTTCGTCATTAAAACGTCGATGTTGCTGTATGAAAGAACCGTGGCGTTTGTATCCTGCCATTTTAATGAACGGCTTAGTTGGCCGACTTTTAGGTTATTAAAAAAGAGATTATAGGAAAATGTTTTTGAGCATTGGTGAAAGGTAAGGGAAGGCGCAGTACTAGCGGTCGCTGAGTAGAAACTCGAGATGAGGAAAACTAAAACGATAAAACATGGATATAGAAAGGAATAAGCCTGCACTCTACCTCCGATTCAAAATACTTCACAGCTTTGATCAAAAATAGCAGGGCAGGCTTTATTGTGCCAATTTAGGACGACTATTTTAGTAGGCGTTTTAGTATTTTACCTGTAGCAGTCATTGGTAACTCAGTCATTAATTCAATGTGGCGAGGGTATTTGTAATCAGCTAAGCGTTCTTTACCCCAGTGAACCAATGTTTTAGCAGATACAGTCGAACCTTCTTTGAGAATGATGAACGCTTTTGCTTCTTCGCCATACGTTTTATGCTCGATACCGATGACCGCAATCATCTGAACATCAGGGTGACCCATGAAGGTTTCTTCGATATCTCGAGGGTAGATATTAAACCCACCACGAATAATGACTTCTTTAAGTCGATCGACAACATAAACATAGCCTTGCTCATCCATACGTACGATATCGCCAGTATGGAGCCAGCCATCAACGACGGTTTTCGCGGTTTCTTCTGGCTTTTTGTAATAGCCTTTCATCACGTTATGGCCACGAATTAGCAACTCGCCTTCCTTACCTGAAGTAACCTCGTTACCTTGGTCGTCGACAACTTTCATGGCTACACCAGGTAATGGTTGGCCGATACTACCTGGCTTACGTTCATATTCTAAATGGTTAAATGCAGCAACAGGCGAAGACTCAGAAAGGCCGTAACCTTCTATAACGGGTACATTTAATTTTGCTTCAAACTGCTTAAGGATCTCGACAGGCATCGATGCCCCACCTGAAATGGCGACCTTGAGCGTACTTGCAATGTCAGCAACATAATTGTCACCATGTTTTTCGACAAAGGTAAGTAAGCCCATAAACATGGTGGGTACACCCGCGATATGGGTGACTTTATGTGTTTGCATTAACTGCATAACCGTTTTGGGCACAAAGCGAGGTACAAGTACTAATGTACTACCCGCTAGGATAGAGGTATTCATGATCAGTGACTGGCCGAAAGTATGGAAGAGAGGCAAAATCGCCATACTTACATCAGTACCCTTTTGGTTGGTAAGCGCTTGGCAGGCTTGGGCATTACATAACATGTTACTTTGGCTGAGCTCGGCCCCTTTAGCTCTACCTGTTGTCCCTGATGTATATAAAATGACGCAGGTGTCTTCGGCACGTCGGTATTGTGCATCAAATTCGGTTAAGTCCGATTGCAACCATTGATTGAAACGGTGCGCGCCATCAGGGAGCACTTGCTCCGTATTCGCTTCAATCGTTATAAAGTGTTTACAGCTAGGTGTCTGCTGGAAGCCATCAAAGCAATACTGACCACAAGGTAGGGCGCTATTGCCTTCAAAGCTGATCAGTGCGACAGCATCAGAATCATCGAGGTGATAAGCAACCTCTGAGCCTTTTAACATGACATTCAGCGGTACTGTTACTGCACCGACTTTTTGAATCGCGTAATAACCGATCACGAAGTCTGGTGTATTTGGGCAAGAAATTGCAACCTTATCATCAGGCTTAATACCGAGCTGAACTAAGTGGTTGGCGACTTGGTTAACCATTGTGTTCAGTGCTTGGTAGCTTATTTTTTGTTCACCAAAAATAAGGGCGATATCGTTAGATCGAAAAGCGGCATTACGTTCAAGGTTCGTAGCTAAATTATACATAGAGTATTGATAAGGTGGTGAATGGCTCGGATATTCTAATATAGCTAGGCTGTTGATGTGAAAAAATCACTTGAATTTATTCTATAACTTGCGAAGAGGCTTGTTTTTGTAAGAAAAAACGAATTTTTTATTACAATGAAAGGGTAGTCAATTCAATTGGTTACGTGGTTAATGAATGTGTTTATAGGTTTCGACTCTTAACTGTGTTTTCTAACTAACTGAATTAATTGCTTAATTTACACTTACCGCTTACAGCAGAGAGATGAAGATTTGATGTCGTTTATTTGACGATTTTAATGTCCACTTCTATTTTTAGTTGGGTTTAACTGACAGAGGTGTGGAAAATGAAAAAAATGAATTCAACCTATCGTTTACAAGTCATCAAAGAGGTTGCGGTACGTAAGCAGTTACAATCGCAAGGTGACCCGATGGCTTGCCACATATCTGATTTATTAAATTCAAGCCAGCAGAATACCGAAGTTGTTGAAAAGCATTATAGTGGTTGTCATTATGATGATAGTGTCGGTGGATGGGTGAGTAACCTATGGGACGCGAAGAAATAGCATCACAGTAAAAAATGTCATTACTAGCATAGTAGTATTTTGATAGTGAATGTCACCTGTGACAGCATACGTTTTATCGCAGTTTCCACTCTGAGAGACTGCCTGAATTGTTCTGTTATAGGTGATCTTACGAGGATTACGTTGCATAAGCCGCTGGATAAATGTGATCGACTCAGGTACATTCCTCTCGTCTGTAACTTTTAGGTCGACGCATGAATTACGTAGAGTTAGATAGCTATTCCCGCAAGTGGATTTTCACCCACGCTTCAATGCCTGTAGAAGCCACTGATTTAGCCTTGATCAAACCTTTTACCCAAGCCCGTTCTGCACAGATTTGGCGTGATCATATCAGTGCTCACAGCCCTGATGCGGATCATTTTGAAAAGGGTGATTGGGCGTTTGATAGCAAAATTTGGTCAGAGGCTCATGATTGGCAAGATGCATGGGATAGCGATGAACCGGAGCTACCTGAAGAGCTACTTGAATTTCTTGAGTGGGAAGATAACACCACCGTTTTCTTCTGCTACGAAAAATACAATGTGATTGAAACAAAGTGGAACGTATTCAAGCGCAATTGGAAGAACTTCCTGTTTTTTGATGATGGCCCAATACTCCTTGGACGTAAGAAAAAACAAGCCGTTTGGTTTAGTTCTAAAGGCACATTCAAATGTGCACTACGTGGTGACTAATACATCGCGAATTATGTGATAATGAATACCAGTCAGTGGTTTCTGGCTGGTACTTATACCAACCTACATAAGTACTTGATCAGTCTTACTGGTTAAAACCGTTGCTCTCTACGTTAGAGATTTGGTAATTAGAACCACTAGTTACTGCAATCTCTGCCTTGATAACAACAATTTTTCCTGCGTAATACTTAGATTAATTACTTATCCAGATTGGTATTAATACTTCTTACTTATCTTGTTATATTCAATAACTTGACCCTTTCCCATTAATTTTGCTTCATACATTGCTTTGTCTGCTCGGCGTAAGATGTCGTCTTCATTTTGTTCATCTTGTGGTTGTACGTAATAGCAGCCGATACTTGCACTTATCGATAAGCTGACTTTTCCCAAATGAATCTCTTCAGCAATACGATTAAATAACCGGGTACAGGTTTTTTTTACTGCCCCTTCACTTTCTATAGGGGTGAGTAAGATGACAAATTCATCACCCGCCAAGCGCGAAACAAAATCTGATTTCTTTACTGTACGCTTCAGTTTTTCTGCAATGATGGTCAGTACCTGATCGCCAGCTGCATGCCCGTAAGTGTCATTGACGTTTTTAAAGCCATCTAAATCGATAAACAGCACCGCAGAGATTTGCGGGGTTATTTTCTGTTGAATTAAGTACTGGTGTAGCGTTTGATGCAATTTAGCCCGATTCGGTAAGTTGGTAAGTGAATCATGAGTCGCTAGGTGTTCTAGGCGCTGCATTTCTTTTAACGAGCGCAGATCTGAGGCAATAACAACAGTTTGTTGCTCTTGGCTGTATGAATCTTGTATTCGGTTAACTCGGACGAATAAAGGAAGGATCTCATTATTGATTGTTCGGGTGTTGACCTCACCTTGCCATTGATTCGCACTTTTTAAGCTTAGACTAATGGTTTGTTCAGCTTGTTGATACTCATCGTTAACCAGTATCTTGAAGTGCTGACCGAGGATGTCAGCCTCCTTATATCCTGTAAGCTCTTGAAATGTAGCGTTAACCATTGAAATGTAGCCATCTTTATCAAAAAGTAAAATGGCATCTTGACTGTTGTCGAATATTTTAGCGGCTAATTTTTGCTGCTTTTCCGCTTGATCCCGAATTGTAATATCTTCTATAGCAAAGAGGGTTTGATGGCGTTGGTTTAATGGACGGCTGAACACACTGTAGACTTTGGTTTCTCCCGTGCCGGTTAAGCTTTTAATGGTCAGATGGTCAATGATAGAGCCTGAAGAAAGCGCATCATTCAGTATTGATGTACTAGCATTCTTATCGGTTGGGGCAATGATATCGATGAAGAGCTTCCCCGATAGCTGGTGTAGTGGGATATCAAAGACATTGCGGCAAGCTTGATTGACCAGCGTAATATAACCGCGGTGGTTTACGACAATGAGTGCATGACGTACTGTTTCAATGACTTCATCGGCAAATGCTTTCTCTTCGGCAATATCAGCCATCGCTTCACGTATTTTACAATCTCGATAGCTAATTTTATCAACCATTTGGTTGAAGCCTCGTACCAACGAACTCAGCTCGTCATTGGTATAGTGGCTTTGTGGCAAAGGCTGGTGTTCATCACCAACGATAAGGCGTTTAATTGCCTTATTTATTTGGGTGATCGGATTAACCACCCAAAGCTGAAGGCGATTGATTATATAGGTTGCGACACCGAAAAGTAGCAGCAATAAAAAGAGACTGACCTTGAGGTGAGAGATACGCAGCGATTGTAGTTCATGTAGCGAAACGGCGATGTGCATATGAGCAATGTTCTCACCGTCTAACAATATTGGCACAATGATGTAGAGCATCTCGGTCCCAAAATGGTGTCCATTTTGGATGCTAAGTTGCTGTTGGCTAGCAGTTGGAGGAATGAATTCAATTGATGCATTCTCATATTGCGCAAACAAACTATCATCGGGTCTTTCTAGGCGTACTTGTGCAATGAGGCGGTCGGCTTTGAAAGCGGATAAAATCTCATGCGCTGAGACAATATCGTTAAAGAGCACAGGCGCTGTTAGGTTTATGCCCACCCCACTTGCTAAAATATTGGTACGGCTAACTAAGTTATCTTGCTCGACTTCTAAGTAACGTTGGTAGCTGAGAATTTGAAACGTGAAAAAAACGACCAGAATAAAACTCATTATAGGAATGGATAATCGCTGGTTTAAACTGAGTTTTTCAATCCACCTATTCATGGTTTCCTCCCCTGTCATTATCAGGCTTCTGTCGCTCGTGAATAATGGCAATGCGAAGTAGTTGGGAACTCACCGTGAGGTTAGAACGCTCAAGGTGCGTAAGTGCTAGGACTGGCTTTATTTGGCTGCTATATGTGCGAAGCTCTATCATACCACCGCGCTCCAAAAACTGAGGGCTATCACTAATGGTCAGTAGGTTAGGGTATTGTGGTATAGCTTGAAGGATATTGAGTTTTTGCTCTGTAATATAAAGTACGTCGCATTGTTGGCTGGCTGCAGTGAGATCAGCCATGTGCACGAGTGGAGAACTGATTTCTGAATTGGAAAAAAAAGTATCAAGCGTAACCGTAATACTATTACGTCCTAAAACGCAGTAGCGTAAAGGCTGTGGTTGAGGAGATGGCCAGCGGATAAAATTGGCAAGGCGGTAGACGTATACCGTTTTTATCTTATGTGCAGAATAGCTTTGTGACGCATTGGCACTGGCTTTGGCGGCAATACTCAGTGCTAGCAATGTAAAGCACATTGCTAGATTGACTAAGTGCCGTGAGGTGATAGCCATTTTTATCATTATTACCAGTTCCATGATGCTCGTAAAAAGGCGCTTTCTTCAATTTTGGCCTTATAAGGTAAATCTTCATAGGCTGACTTACCTAACGCATCAACCACTAACTCGACCTTTGGCCATGTTGGGTATTCTTGCCAAGCAAGGCGAATATCCAGAGTACTGATAGAAGGCGCTTGGTAAGTGACATGGTTTGAAGAAACCGCGCTTTTGTGTTTGTACCATAAATCAAGTTGCCAAGCTGTTGTTATGTCCCATAATGTTTGAATTGAAACGAAGTGGGCTGGCTGGTGGTTATATTTTACCTTGTACCCGCTTTCGGCATTGTCATTACACTGGGTAGCACCGTCGCAAGATGCTTTTGTTTGGATATAGCTATAACTAGTATTGATTTCTAGCGATGAAAAAGGTGTCCAACGAATAGCTGTTTCGAAACCATAACTATTAGCTTCAAGGTTATCGGAATATGTTTCAGTTAAAATAAACATCTCATAAGGCAGGTTGTCGCCATTGCTACACTCTCCAAAGGCACAATGCCACTGGCTTTGGTCTTCCATACGTAAGTTTCTATATTCACTGTAGAATAGCGTACTATCAATATCGAGTGCATGACTCACTGTGAAGCGGTGGCCTACGTCGACAGTGACGACTGATTCATTGTTTAAATCATCATTCGCCGAAATATACTTAATTAGCGGGCGTGTATTCTCGCATTGTTCGTCTAGACAAACAGCTCCCGATAAATAACCGTCAGTTTTGGTTGCCACAAATGAAGGAGTAACAACGGCGCGGCCGACTCCAGCCCAAAAGCGATGATCATTATTGTGCTTATAAAGCATCCTCGCTTGAGGCTGAATTTCAGTGGTATCGTTTAATGAAAAGTGTTCAACTTTGGTGCCCAGAGTAACGGTGACTTGCTCAGTTAATCGTGATTCTAATTGGGCATACACATTGAGTATTGTATCGGTGCCTTTTGGGTCGAGGCTGTATCGTCCCCAGGGCTCAACGTGTTGGTAAGGACTGTCAGGATAAGGCTCTGTGCGTCGATGAATAGCACGAATGCCACCACCTAGAGTGAGCTCATGATTATTAGCTAATCGGCGGTGAGTGAGTAAATCAATATCAAAGGTATAAAACTCACCTTTTGCCGACGGTTCATTAGTCGAGTTTGCATCGACCCATGTATGTAATTCGTAGTTGGCATTCTCACGTTGTTCATACCAATCTAAACTGACAAAACCACCTCGAGAATAGACATTCAGTTCCGTGTCAGTGAAAATTTGGCTGGGATCATTAGTAAAATTAGCATAGTACCAATCATGTACTGATTTAGTTTGAAACCCACCCGTTTGGATGGTGATTTGTCGATTATTATTGTCATAGTCGGCACGCATTCCGCCTGAAAGGTTGCGCCAAGTATCGTTATTTTCGAGATAATAATCGCCTTTCGTACCTTTGATATAGAAACGTGCGGTTAAATCATTATTTAAAGCGCGACCATAGCGGTAATTTATATTTTGGTAATGGCGTTCGCCTGCAGATATTTCCCCGTAATGGCCAAGGGTGTCTTGGCTGCTTTTAGTGATGATATTCACAATGCCATTGGCAGCGTTCCCCCCCCACATTGTGCCAGTTGTACCGCGAATGACTTCGATACGATCAATGTCTTCGAAAACAGTATCAATGGTATGCCAAAAAGTCCCTGACATGAGTGGACTGTATACACTACGTCCATCAATCATAATTAACAGTTTGTTATACAAGACTTCATTAAGGCCTCGTAATGATACCTGCCAATTAAATTCTGAAATTTTTGTTACTTGTACGCCGGGTGCAAGGGCAAGTGCTTCAGCAACTGAGCGAACGGCACTGCGTTTTATCTGTGCATGGCTAATGATATAAACAGCGGCGGGCGTTTCATCAATGCTTTGGTTCTTTTTCGCCGCAGAAGTTACTTTTACCTCTGCCGTTGTGAGCTCCTCTAAACTCATAGCCATTAACATATCAAGCTCACTGGCATTAACGGGTATTGTTATTGCGGGAAGCAGGCATATAAACGCAAGTCGTGATGGTTTGAATAAATATGTTTTCTGATGATAAAAAGAGAATGCCATAGCCAATACAAACCGATAGTGATCCAATGGTTTATATAATATCAAAAATATGAAAAAGCATTTATATTCAGTTTATTAGCGTGGGTTTCTTAATGTAGTGATTTATACCCCTTAGCGATGCTTGTGGCGTATAATACATATCTATTCATATAGACCTTAGTTCTTGGTGAGCAAAAAAATGACACTAAGAATCAATTTGTTCTAAAAGCAGATTTTATATTGCTCAAATGGGTCGGTAGTGACGCAAAAATGCTCTATTGGTGTGTTTTAGTGTCAAAAAAATGGATTGTTTAAAATGTGAGAAGTATCACGTTGATTTTAAAGCTGGAACCAATATCACTTTATTTCAGCGAGTAGTGTCCCTATATTTTGTGTCGCTTTTGACAAATTGTCGGGTGAGGAATGTACCGACTGGGTTGAAGAATAGAAAGGTTGTTCTAGCGGCTTGCCTAAGATAACAAATAAGCGTGCAGCAATTTTGCCAGTACGAATTTCGATAGGAAGGGTCGATTTATGTAATGTGGCCATTTGGTGATGATGTAGCTGACTGCCACTGATATACACGCTGCCTGAACGTAAATAGATAAAACCGACGGTTTGCTGCTCGTCTGGCACAAAATGCCATACCCCATAGGGTGAAATCATAATGTCGAGATAGGTAATAGGAATACTGTAGCTTGCAGGGCTGAAAGTACTTTTATATTGACCAATGATCACCTTGGTGGTTGAGTCATTTTCTTCAACAAGTGGTAACTGCTGCGAGAGAATATTATGGCTTGAGGCATTTGCCATTTCAGATTCTCCCGCAGGGAGAGCAGTCCATAGGCTGAATGATTCTACTCGTCCATCTCGCGGCTTCATGGTGTCTTTATGAATAACGCCATTACCAGAGGTCATGATATTTATATCACCACTTGCTAATGTCGTGTGGCTTCCAGCAGAGTCATGATGACTGAGTGAGCCGGTAACAGGGTAGCTGATGGCATCGATACCGGAGTGACCATGATAATCAAGCCCCGCAGAAGTCACGACTGCTTTGGCTTCAAAGTGATCCCACAATACAAACGGATCGAGTGATTCACGCTCAGTATTATCAATGAATGCTGTTAGCAGACCATTTTTTTTCCCAAACCGAATCTTATTAACTGTTCTTGTTTTTCTCATGACGAGCCACCGACAATCATGATAGATATAAAGGCAAGAATGACTATTAAGTTAGTCAAAATATTTTCTAATACTTGAATTAAATCTTAGACCTAAGAGCGGCGTTTCACCAATGCGAATAAAGAGAAAGGGCTGTAAAAGAGGAATTAGTTAATAAAAAAGCAGAAGTCTTTAAGTGAATAATGGACTTCTGCTTTTCGCGAGGCTTTAAATCGCCTTATCGTAACCGTAACCGTAACCGTAACCGTAACCGTAACCGTAACGGTCCGACTTAGAATGTACGGCTGTATTGTAGGCCAACAAGAATCGCATCTGCGCGAGTGGTTGCTGATACGCTTGTACCAATTTGCGTATCGCCAATTTCAATACCCATGAACTCATCAACTTGGGTATCTTTACCAACTAGGTACGTGGCACCAAAGTCGATATTCGAACGCGAGTCAATGTGGTAAGTAAAGCCTGCAGATAGCCATTGGCGATCTGAATCTGGAATTGAAATAGACTTCACTTCATCGGTCGCTGCTACGTCATACATGTAACCAGCGCGTAGTGTCCAGTCGTTATTCAGGTAATAGGTACCACCGACAGAAATATGCCCAGCATCTTTCCATGCGTATTCTTTTTCAATACCAGCGATCTGTAGTGAATCGAAGGCGCTCCATTGAACCCACTGCACACTATAGTGAGCTGCAAATTTGTCGGCAAGGCGGTGGTAACCAGAAAACTCAGCCATGTCTGGCAGTGGCATATCCATTTTGTCGGTATTGCCAGCAATGGTATCTACATCGCCTTTTGCGGTTACTGTTGGGCTGTAACGGTATGACAAACCAAAGCGGTGGTTTTCATTTACTTCATAAACAACACCGACATTACCGCCAACGGCGAAACCTGATGCGTCAACGTCAAGGGCATTGAATTTTTCGTCATTGCATTCACGTTTCGGTGGAAATCCGACTAATTTGCAATTTTCGAAGTCGATATCGCGCTTCAGTTTGCCCATGCCGTAGATCAGATCCAGACCAGCACCAAAACTCCATTGCTCGTTCAAACGGTAAGAAACACTTGCACCTAAATTCATGCTTTTAATGTCGGTAGTACCACCAAAAACAGACGCTGCAAAGTCATCTTTAAATTCAGTACCCGTACCAAAGTTAGAGTAGGCAGAGACACCCCATGCCCATTGGTCGTTAACAGGCACAATTAAATAGAAATTAGGAACAACAGCGGAGCTACCTAGGCCATTAGTACCTGAAATATCAAACTCATTGGTATCTCCTGTAGGGACGCCATGAAAGAGTTGCATTTGGTTGTAGGTACCGTCTTTGATACGTACATCGGTATCAATAACGGTGAAACCCAATGACATGCTGGTTTCTTTAAACATTGCCATAGTGGCAGGGTTACGTGCCATGGCTGATGCATTATCGGCGATAACGGCATCACCGGCAAAAGCACGGCCAAGGCCTGTAGCGGATTGTGCGTTTAGCTGAAAACCAGCGGCTATTGTGGAGGTAGATGAAAGAGCCATAGCCGAAACTACAGCACAAGATAAAAGACGCTTCTTGAACATAATTATACTTATATTGTTTGTGATTATTAATCGAGGCAGTCATAGCTGCTAATTTTTCGGGGGATTCTATTGTTAATATATATACAAAC